>CAXNJS010000085.1:0-3163 GCA_964202795.1 Candidatus Planktophila sp. | reverse complement strand
AACACCAGATGCCCCCAGTTGATTGGCCCGCAGAACGATCTTGGCTGGATCAAAACGACCGGCAGGAAAATCGCTGGCATTTAAAAATATAGGTAGATCAAAGCTACTTTGCACTCCAGCCTTGAATTCAGCGATATTAGTTAGTAGTTCACCTAATAATTCCGAGCCGCGGGTTTGCAGAAGGGCGCGCACGGCATCGATGGATGCCAGCGGTGCGCCTGCTGGTGATGTTGTGTGAGTTGTTTCAAAGCTCTGTTCTAGGCGATCGGCGCTAAGCAAGTTTGTGCGGGCTAGCAATAGCGCTGATGCGCTGTAACCCGGAAGCGCTTTGTGAACACTAGTAATTAGCGCATCTGCTCCCAGTTGCATTACATGTTTTGGTAGGTCAGGATGAAATCCGAAATGCCCGCCCCAGGCAGCATCGACAATGACAGGAATGGAATGTTCGTGGGCTTTCTTAATCAATGGTTCAAGATCAGAGATGGTTCCAAGATAACCGGGCTCAGTAAGCAAGAGCGCAATTGGTTTCTCAGATATTGCGCGTTCTAGCTCTGAGATAGGAATTCCAAGCGGAACACCAGTGCTGGCATCAATCTCAGGAGTTAACCATATTGGTTCTAATCCTGCTAAAACGAGAGCGCTTAAAACGGAACGGTGTGCGGTGCGACTTAGCGCGACCTTATCTCCAGGTTTACCGAGGGCCAGGATTACCGCTTGATTGGCATGCGTTGAACCACCGGTTGAAAATCGCGCAAAGTCTGCGCCCCAAAGTTGTGCTGCCAGTGACTCAGATTCTATTAAAACTTGATTGGTTAACTTGATTTCATCTAGGCCACCGTAAAGTGGAATATCAGCATCGACGACAGCGCCAAGTCCCTGATCAATCTTCGAAGCTCGTTGTTTATGTCCCGGAATTGTGAATGGGGTGAAGTCGCCTTCAAAGTAAGACAGATATGCATCAAGTAGCGGAGCGCTGCTGCGCAATTCAGATTTGATCTTCACCTGCTGAGCCTAACTCGTCACGGCGCAGAAGTTAAAAGGAAGGCTCTATAATTTCACCATGACCTCAAAGGACTCTCTCCCGCAATCACGTCACTTAGCCACGGCTATTCCAGGGCCAAAATCCCTTGAGTTAATTGAGCGACGGAAAGAGGCAGTATCGGCAGGACTTGGCATGGCAATCCCAGCATTTATCGAACGTGGTGAAGGCGCAATTTTGCAAGATGTCGATGGCAATCGAATCATTGATTTAGGTGCGGGTATTGGCGTAGTAAACGTTGGAAATGCTGCCCCTCGCGTCGTAGAACGAGTTATTGAAGCGGTGCAGTCCTTTACTCATACCAACTTCACGACCGCGCCTTATATGGGATATGTCGAAGTGTGCGAAGCGCTAAACCGGATAACACCAGGTTCATTTAAAAAGAAATCTATCTTGCAGAACTCAGGCGCAGAAGCAGTTGAGAACGCAATCAAGATTGCCCGCCATGCCACCAAGCGTCCAGCGGTGATTGTCTTTGAACATGCTTATCACGGTCGTACCAATTTAACGATGGCGCTAACTGCTAAGAATCTTCCATATAAGGATGGCTTTGGACCCTTTGCATCTGAGATTTATCGTATGCCTATGCCGTACTCCTTTCATTACGAAGGTAACTTGGCAACAATGGCGCAAGATTATTTAGAACAAGTAACTTCAAAGATTGAGAAAGAAGTTGGCGCACACAATGTCGCGGCAATTTTGATTGAACCAATTCAAGGTGAAGGTGGGTTTATTGTTCCGCCGAAGGGATTCTTGCCAGGTCTATCAAAATTTGCTACCAAGAACGGCATCGTATTCATCGCAGATGAAGTGCAGACTGGTTTTGCGCGCACCGGTCAAATGTTTGCTTGTGAAGATGAAGGAGTTGAACCAGACATGATCGTCACCGCAAAGGGAATTGCCGGTGGTCTGCCACTTGCTGCAGTTACTGCGCGGGCAGAGATTATGGATTCATCTCATGTTGGTGGCCTCGGTGGAACATACGGTGGCAATCCAATCGCCTGTGCGGCAGCGCTCGGTGCGATCGCAACTATTGAAGAAGATAAGTTGGCAGATCGTGCCGTGCATATCGGCAAAATATTGAGCACATCGCTAAATGCACTTGCTGCTAAATATCCGATAATCGGTGAAGTCCGCGGACGTGGTGCAATGCAAGCGATTGAACTCGTTGAAGCCGGCACAAAGAACCCAAATCCGGCTGCTATGGCTACCGTAATCAAGTACTGCCAGAGCAAGGGCGTGCTGATCCTCACCGCAGGCACATACGGCAATGTGATTCGCTTCTTGCCACCGATCGTTATTAGTGATGAGCTCTTAAAGGATGCGCTCGGGGTGCTCGAAGAAGCTTTCGCAAGCATCTAATTTCACCTGCCTTTCTCACCCCTATAGGGTGATTTCTACTAGCCATAACCAGCCCCAATGCCTCACCCTTAGGCGTGAGCAAAGTAGGGATATCCGCATCAAGGGTGATACCTGCCGCCAATCTCTCACGGACTTTGCCGCCCGTGCTGCCACCAAATTTCATTTCTCGAAAAGAAATCTTGGATGGCGCTGAAATAGATCAAGTTGGAATTACCTTGGTTGTTGCACCTGCCGGGTACGGAAAAACATCGCTAGTTGCCGAATACATTACGACGCTTGAACATCCGGTTATCTGGCTGAGTTTTAACGATTCTGATGACATAAAATCTTTCAACGCAAACTTCGTCCAAGCGGTTCGAAATGTAATTCCAGAATTTGGAAAGTGGTTTTCAAGTAGCCAATTTTTCACTACAGCAGAAATCATGACGGAAGTCTTTTCTGAACTTGGTTCATTTGGTGGCCACTTCGTTCTAGTTTTAGATGATAGTCGCGCCAGTACTGGTGATGCCGCGCCTCTAGCAAAGCATCTCTTTAGCACTCTGCCGAAAAATGTGCACGCAATTATTTTGCAAAGAGCGATACCTTCAGAAGCGTTTGTGCAGCTTAAGGCGCTTAATAATCTACAAGTCATTGATCAAAATGTGATGAAATTCAGTGAAGAAGAAGTTTCTATATCCGCATCAATTATGGGCGTTAGTATTGAACGGCCTGAGTATCAAAAAATGTTAAAGAAGTTAAGTGGCTGGCCGGCGGGAGTCCAGC
>CAXNJS010000084.1:0-3326 GCA_964202795.1 Candidatus Planktophila sp. | reverse complement strand
GAGGCAATTCTGCGCGTCAATCTTGAGACAAACGAAGTAGTGCGCGCGATTGAATTTCCAGGCAGAGGTGTTTATGACTGCACATTTGGAGGCGAGAATCTTGACAAACTCTTTGTCGCAACATCAGATGTCGATGAGACACATGCATTATGGGATCTACCCGGAGAAATACTTTGTTTCGATTTAACTTTAGAGTATCCAGGCATTCAAGGAATGGGGAATAAATAATGGCACAGGTTAGATTCCGTCAAGCAATTGCCCTGGCCCTTGCAGATGAAATGCGCAAAGACCCAGCAGTCATGGTCTTTGGCGAAGATGTGGCACACGCTGAAGGGCCATTTAAAACATCTGAAGGTTTACTCGCCGAATTTGGTCCCCTTCGAGTTCGGGATACACCAATCTCTGAAATGGCATTTACTGGCGCAGGAGTAGGCGCGGCTACAGCTGGAATGAAGCCTGTAATTGAGATTATGTTCATGGAGTTCATGGGCGTTGCGCTAGATATGGTTGTCACAGAGGCTGCAAAATTTCACTACTTAAGCGGTGGGCAGTTTAAAGTCCCAATGGTTATTCGCGCATCTGTTGGAGCAGGTGGAGGGTTCGGACTTCAACATTCTCAAACGCTAGAGAATTGGTTGGTTGCAACACCAGGTCTAAAAGTTGTTGTGCCTTCTGACATTCAATCAGCATATGAGTTAACTCGTGCTGCCATCCGTGATCCTGGCCCGGTCGTAGTTTTAGAGCCACGTGCACTGTATGGTGACAGAGGCGCGCTAGAACAAAAAGAAGATGGATTCTTAGAAATTGGCAAGGCGCGAATCATGCGTGGAGGTTCTGCACTGACTGTTGTTTCAATGGGTCAATTAGTAGGTAAATCTCTAGAAGCCCTTGCCGGCATGGATGCCGAAGTAATTGATCTTTCTACTCTTGTGCCGTGGGATCAAGAGTGTGTTTCACAATCCCTTAAAAAGACAGGAAAACTTGTAATCGTGCAAGAAGCACCAATTAGTGGTGGTTGGGGACATGAGATTCTCTCACTGATGGTCAGTAAGCACTTTGCAGATTTAAAGGCTCCTCCTTTTATTATTTCGCCCCCTAATACTCCCGTTCCCTATGGAAAAGAGTTAGAAGAGTTATATATTCCTCAACCCGCGTATATCAAAGAGCAGATTGCTCACTATCTATTAACTAGCCAAGTTCCAACCCCTTGGTGGATTCAGAGAGGGTTGATCTGATGACTACACGCAACGCAGTTCAAAGTAAGCGTCGAAGTGGTTTAAGAGATCCAGTGGAACAGTTACGGCGCATGTTTGAGATTCGCTATTTCGAAGAAGAGATAGTCGGACTATTTTCTGAAGGACTTGTCCATGGCACCACTCATACATGTCAGGGCCAAGAAGCTCTTAATGTTGGTTTAGCGGTAACACTGAACTCAGATGATTTTGTCGCGTGCACATACCGCAGCCATGGTTTCGCATTAGCTTTAGGCCTGACACCTGAAGCTGCACTCGGTGAAATTATGGGTCGAACAACTGGCTGCATTGGGGGAGTCGGAGGCTCCATGCATCTGTCTGCACCCGAATTAGGACTTTTGCCAACCTTTGCAATTGTCGGTGCTGGTCTGCCTATTGCTGCAGGTGCCGCTCTTGCATTTCAAACTCGTGGAGAAAAACGTGTTGCAGTTGCAGTCTTTGGTGATGGAGCGGCAAATATTGGAGCGTTTCATGAAGCACTTAATTTGGCATCTGTTTGGAAACTACCTGTTATTTTCCTCTGTGATAACAATTTATATGGTGAGTACAGTCGAATTGAAACGACAACTTCGGTAGTTGATATTGCACAGCGAGCCTCATCATATTCGATGCCATCTGAAATAATCGATGGCATGAAAGTGGATGAAGTCATTGCTAGTTTGAACCGTGCAATTGATCGTGCACGCTCTGGTGGGGGTCCAACACTGATTGAAGCAAAGACTTATCGCTATGCAGGTCATTCAAGAGCTGATTTAGCAACTTATCGTCCAGAGGGCGAATTGGAATCGTGGCTTCCTCGGGACCCTATTCTTGTTCGACAGAATGAATTAGTGGCATCTGGAGTTCTTACATTGACTCAAGTTGAAAAAATCTCAGAGGAAGAACGAGCGGGGATTGCACGAGTTATTGAATTCACCCGAAACGCTCCATTCCCACAGCCAGATGCCATATTCAAAAATATTTGGACAGGTTGAGGGGTTTATATGAAGTCAACAATAAAAATGCCTAAAGTAGCCGACAGCGTTGATGAAGTTTATATCTCAGAAATTCTAGTTGCGCCAGGAAGTGTGGTTCAAGCCGGGGAACCGCTTATGCTGGTAGAAACTGATAAAGCAAGCGTTGAACTTCCATCACCGGTTGCTGGAACTGTTATTGCAATCTTGGTTGTAGTCGATCAAGCAGTAAGTACGGGAGCACCAATCGTTGAAATCGAAACTAGTTAAAGCTTCTTCTTATTTCGCGGCTTATTGGTACTGCTCTCACGGATAATCAAGTGAGTTTCAATCACTGTTTTACGGGGTTCAGCCCCACGCATGATTTCAAGCAGCAGGCGCGCTGACTCTCGACCAATCATCTCGGGATCACGATATACCGAGGAGAGCTGCGGAAGAATAACGTCAAACATAGGCCATTCATCGATTGCTACAAAGGAAACATCGGTTCCTATAGTTAAATCAAGGGAGCGTAGGGCACGTATCGCACCCGCCGTAGCGCCAACCCCACCGGTTAGAATTGCTGTTGGAACTGTGGGAGAAGAAAAGAGAAGATAGGTTTGACGTTCAGAGAATTCTTCTGTGAAATTACCAAGACGGATATTATTCTGATTTATAGGAAGATCATTTTCGGCAAAGGCTTTCTTATACCCCTTCAAACGCTCACGAGTAATAAAAACATCGGCTGTCCCTGTTACAAAGGCAATCTCCCTATGACCTTGATTAATGAGGTGATTTACCGCATCTCTAGTTCCAGCAAAGTGATTTGCGGTGACACTTCCGTATTCATATCCAGAAATCTGGCGATCTAGAAGCACAAGGGGGGAGCGAAGGTTTTGTAGGGAATTTTTAACGGTACAAGATTTTTCCGAAACAAGTGATGCGATAATTCCATCAACCCTGCGCCTACGCAAAACTGCGAAATTTTCAGACTCAGTAATTTCATCTCCATCTGAGCTCATGAGTATCATCGAGTAACCCATCTTGCGTAGCTCTTGTTCACAACTTTGAGCGACTTGGGCGAAGAGTGGATTAGAAATGTCAGTAATAATGAATCCAATTGTTCGAGTCTCACCGCTAC
>CAXNJS010000083.1:0-3464 GCA_964202795.1 Candidatus Planktophila sp. | reverse complement strand
CATAAACTTTTCACGACCTTGGAGGATTCCAAGGATCTCGTAGGACAGGTATAGACCAATTTTTGATCAATTGCTAGTATTAATGATCTCGATCCGATAACTTTTCTGGACGCTCGGGGCACTTTTCGGACTAGAAGTAGCCTTAGGCTATGCGTGTGAGCTGGGTTCGGCTTAATCAAAGGGGAGATTATTGGCTAAGGAAGAGGTCCGGAAGCAGTTTCGGTTGGCCGACCTCTTGCGCGCTGAGATCTCAGACTTGGACGTGCATGAGCCAATTCCAGGCGAGCGGGCCTTGGCCGAAAGGTTTGGAACATCGCGGGTAACTATTCGACAAGCGCTCGCCTTATTGCAAGACGATGGCCTGATTTACACGGTCCATGGTGCTGGCTCATTTGTTGCCCCACCTCGCGTGATCAAACAGATGAAATTACTTTCATTCACGCAAGAGATGAAAATAAAAGGATTGAGAGCTTCGACAAAAGTTATTAGTTCGCAGTTGATTGAAGATGACGAACATGCCACCGATGACTTTATAGTCGTCGGTGAACCCGCATATCGAATAGAGCGTCTTCGCTTTGGAGACTTAGAGCCACTTTCATTTGAGATTACGTATATAAATCAGAGTATTGCGCCAGATCTAACTGATCGAGATCTAACAAAATCTCTTTATCACATACTTGAAACCGAATACGGGCAAGAAGTTTATAGCGCCGATGAGCATTTAGTTCCGATAATTATTGATGCGCGAATAGCCAAGTTCATGAAAATTCCCGAAGGCAGCGCAGCAATTAGAATTCAACGCACTGGCTATAACATTCGAGGCGAAGAAGTTGAAAGGTCTATTTCAATTCGGCAAGCTACTCGATGGGATTTTAAATACTCGATCCGAATTTAACTAGATAAGCGAAGAAATCTCGATACCTAGAGCGCCTAGTTTTTCCCGGCCGCCATCGAGGGCAGTTAGAACAAATGGTTTGCCATCAGGTGCGATGCAGTAGCTATTTTCAAAGTGAGAACCACGGGACTTGTCATTTGATACCACTGTCCAATTATCTTTTAGGACTTTAGTTTTATGAGTACCACGCGTAATCATTGGTTCGATCGCTAGTGCCATACCTATAACAATTTCTGGACCAAAACCAGGTTTGCCAAAATTTAAAACATGAGGTGCTTGATGCATCTCAGTGCCAATGCCGTGGCCGCCGTACTCTTGCAAAATTCCATACTTACCTTGGGCATCGGTGTAATTTTCAATCGCATTGCCGATATCAGAAAGTTTTGCACCTAAGCAGCCAGCTGCAATTCCGCGCCACATTGATTCTTCGCAGACATCCATCATCTTTTGATCTGCAGGGTCCACGTTGCCAACACCAACTGAGAATGCGGCATCGCCATGCCAGCCTTCAATGATCGCCCCACAGTCAATTGAAACCACATCGCCATCTTCAATAACTCGATCACCGGGAATTCCGTGCACGATTTCTTCATTAATTGAAATACAAATTGTTGCCGGAAAACCGTGATAACCCTTGAAATTTGAAGTGCCGCCACCGCGTTTAATGTTAGCAGCTGCAATTGCATCTAACGCATCAGTGCGCATACCAACTTTTATGGAATCTTTAAGTAGCGCCAAAGTTTCACCAACTAATAAACCGGCACGACGCATGACCTTTAGCTCATCTAGGGTTTTTAGTTGGATATCCACGATAGTAATTATTAACTAATGCGGCTAAGAGCCGTGGTGGCGCGCTCAGTAATTTCGGCTACCGCGCCAGTTGCACTAATTGTGATTAGCAAACCTTCACTGCGATAGAAAGAAATGATTGGCGCAGTTTGCTCGTTATAAACCTCAAGGCGACGGGCGATAACCTCCGCCTTGTCATCTTCGCGTTGGTAAAGCTCTCCCCCACAGGCAGCACATGCTTGCGCAGTCGCAGGCGCAGGTGCGCCACAACCACGGCAAGTTAAACGGCTGGAAAGACGCTCAATAATTTCAGAATCCGCGATATTTAATTCAAGTACTGCGTCTAACGGGCGCTTTTGTTCGGCCAGAATTGCGCGCAAGACTTCAGCTTGCACAACGTTACGTGGGAATCCATCGAGCAAAAACCCATTGGCAACATCATCGTGAGTTAAGCGATCCTTAACCATGGCATTAGTTACTGAATCTGGCACTAGTTCGCCGCGATCCATAAAACTCTTTGCTTCTTGGCCAAGTGGGGTGCCAGCTTTTAAATTGGCACGGAAAATATCGCCAGTTGAAATATGCGGAATTGAATAGTGCTCGGCTAAGAAAATTGCTTGTGTTCCTTTACCAGCACCTGGTGGTCCTACCAGGACTAAACGCATTACTTAAGGAATCCCTCATATGAACGTTGCTGCAACTGGCTTTCGATCTGCTTAGCAGTATCAAGACCAACACCAACCACAATCAGAATTGCAGTTCCGCCGAATGGGAAGTTCTGGTTTGCACCGAATAGCACCAACGCAATAATTGGAATAATCGCAACGAGTGCTAGATATAGCGAACCTGGCGCAGTGATGCGGGAAAGCACATACTGCAAATATTCAGCAGTTGGACGTCCGGCACGAATACCAGGAATGAAGCCACCGTACTTCTTCATATTGTCAGCAACTTCTTCTGGATTGAAAGTAATTGCCACATAGAAGTAAGTAAAGAAAATAATTAGTAGTGCGTAGCTTGCGATGTAGATCGGGTGATCGCCATTTACGAAGTTACGGCCAATCCATACTGCCCATGCTGCCTGGCTATTTGTGAAGTTAGCTATCAGTGATGGAATATAAAGAAGAGATGAAGCGAAAATTACTGGGATAACGCCAGCTTGGTTTACCTTAATTGGAATATAGGTGCTGGTTCCGCCGTAAGCCTGACGTCCAACCATGCGCTTGGCATATTGGACTGGGATTCTTCGTTGCGCCTGTTCGACGAACACCACCGCGGCAACAACTAAAATACCAACTGCTAATACGAAGATGAAAGCAAATAGACCCTTTTGCAACTTAATTGACCACAAGTTAGATGGGAATCCGGCTGCAATAGATGTGAAGATCAAGATCGACATACCGTTACCGACACCACGATCCGTGATTAATTCACCAAGCCACATAATTACTGATGTTCCGGCAGTCATTACGAAAATCATCGTAACGATACGTTGCCATGAAGTATCAGGAATGATTGCCTCAGAGCACCCGGAAATCAAACGTCCTGGTGTGCGAGCTACTGCGATCAAACCAGTTGATTGCAATACAGCTAAACCAATTGTTAAGTAACGGGTGTACTGAGTTAACTTGGCAGTTCCTGATTGACCCTCTTTTTTAAGTGTTTCAAAACGAGGAATAACTACGGTCAAAAGCTGCACGATGATCGATGCGGTGATGTAAGGCATGATGCCGAGTGCGAAAACAGATAGCTGAATAAGTGCTCCACCTGAGAACAGGTT
>CAXNJS010000082.1:0-3539 GCA_964202795.1 Candidatus Planktophila sp. | reverse complement strand
TTTAATTGGTAGGTGCGATCTAGGTGAACGCCACGATCCTGGAACAACTTAGCCATGATGCGGTGCGTGATTGTTGCGCCAACTTGGCTCTTGATGTCATCGCCAACAATTGGAAGACCGGCATCTTCGAATTTCTTTGCCCACACTGGATCTGAAGCGATGAAGACAGGAAGTGCGTTTACGAATGCGCAACCAGCATCAATAGCACATTGTGCGTAATACTTAGCAGCTGTTTCAGAGCCCACAGGTAGGTAACAAATCAAAACATCAACTTGTTCTTCCTTGAGGACTGCAACTACATCAACTGCTGGTGCATCTGATTCAGTAATTGTCTCGCGGTAATACTTACCGAGACCATCATTTGTAACGCCGCGAAGAACTGGAACACCAGTCTTGGCAACATCACTGAACTTGATGGTGTTATTCTCGCTTGCCCAAATGGCATCAGCTAAATCTAAACCGACTTTTTTAGCATCAACATCAAATGCGGCAACGAACTTAACGTTGCTGATGTGATAGCTGCCAATAGTTGCGTGCATTAGGCCAGGAATTTCCTGATCAAGGGCTGCATCTTTGTAGTAGGTCACGCCTTGCACCAATGAATTAGCGCAGTTTCCTACACCTACAATTGCTACTCGGATATCGCCTTTACCGGTTGTGATATTCACGTTATTTCCTCTCGGTTTTGATCATGTCTTCCAGCCAAACAATTTCTCGTTCTGCTGATTCAAGAGAGTGACGTCGCCACTCCTCCAGGTACTTATCGATTCCGATTGGCGACTTCTCTAGCTCGCCGCGCAGAATCTCTGCTTTCTCTTTCAAACGTCGATGACGTCCTTCTAAAATTCGAACTCGGTTAGTTGTTGAAGTTGGGCTAAAGAATGCAAAGCGAACTTCAAATCCTTCATCTTCCCAAGTATCTGGACCAACTGTGTCGGTTAACTTCTCAAAGCGATCTCGTCCTTTTTCAGTAAGCCCATAAACAATTCGTGAACGACGTGGGGTTGCCGCCTCAATTGATTCTGCAATCAATCCAGCTAGCATCATGCGTTTTAGTTGCGGGTAGAGCACTGAAAATGAGAGCGCTCGAAATGGTCCATAGATAGCAGTTAGGCGCTTACGCAGTTCATAGCCATGAAGGCTGTTCTGCGAAAGGAGTCCCAGAAGGGCGAATTCGAGTGATTCACTACGTGAGCGCACGACTTCCCCTTCCTGCATTCATTAGTCCGTTTGATATATCTAATGTATATATCGATTCGATATATCGATGCGATAGTTAAACCCATATCCCGCGTGAGCGCAACCCGAACACGCTTGATCTGGGGGTTTCGAGATTTCTGAGGACTCACCGTGTGGCTCACAGCTACTTTGGTTCAACATTTGGCTACCTGGGACCAATTGTGGCTGATGAGAAAGCAGCTAGCAGAAAGGGCGAATTGGCTCGCCCCTTAGAATTTACAAGTGATTATCCCTTCGCGCTTAATTGAATACATCATCGCCGCAATGATCATTATTTTAGCTCCCGGCCCTAGCGTGCTCTTTGTGATTGCGCGAGCAATAGCATGGGGTCGCAAGGTGGCTGTTGTAACTGTGGCCGGCAATGTGACCGGTGCATTTGTTCTCTCATCCTTAGTGGCATTTGGTTTGGGTCCGATTCTGCAGCGTTCTGATTTAGCCTTCGTTGCCGTGCAATGGGGAGGCGGACTTTATTTGGTCTATCTCGGCATCGACGCGATCCGCAAACGAAAAGTGCACGCCGCAGACATGACTAATCAAGGCCCGGTTGAGCCTCGAGTTTTTCAATCTATCCGCGATGGCTTTATGGTGGGAGTTTTAAATCCCAAAGGTTTAGTTTTCTATGCAGCAGTCTTGCCACAATTTATCGATCGCGATCGTGGCAACGTTACTGGGCAATTACTTTTTCTCGGCGCCTTGTTTTCAGTTCTAGCCTTCTTCAGCGATGGCAGTTGGGGCTTGCTCGCGGGAACTGCGCGTGCCTGGTTAGCAGGGGATGCGAGTAGACTGGAAAAACTCAGAGCTACTGGAGGTTGCGTGATGATTGTTTTAGGTGCCTCCGTAATTCTTTCAACTGCAATCGGACTCATATGATTAAGAAACCAGCAAAGCCTGCGCGTGACACAATCGCACCAAGTGATTTAACTTTTGGTTTAAGTACCTGTAAGCGTTGTATCTGGATCAAGTATTGGTTCAAAGTAACGCTGCCGGGTCAATTCCCCATTGTTGGCACCTTATCTAAATTGCAAGAGGCACAATTTCGCGGTGCGAGCATGCCCGACCTAGACGCTTCGCTGCGCCCCGGCAAAATAACTAAATGGGGTGAGTGGGTTAAGAGCGATTTCATCAGTATTAACGGCTCTAAGACACCGTGGCGAATCCTTGGAATCTACGATGTGCTGGCCGAGAACGATGATGGCACGCTTGGTTTAATCGATTGCAAAGTTTCTGATTCAGAACGCGATAATGGACAGTTCTATGCGCCACAGCTGGAGTCATACGCGTTCGCTTTAGAAAATCCAGCAGCTGGCAAAGCACGCGAAGTTGCCTCAATGGGTCTGTTAGTTTGGAAGCCAAGCTCTGTTCTTGGTACTGATGCAACTAATTTTGGGTTCGGCGTAGAACAGAAGTATGTCGCCGTTGAACGTGAACCAGAGACATTCTTTAAGGTCATCGAAGAACTAATAACTGTGATCGATGGCGATTTCCCAGATTCAGGTTCTGGTTGCGGAACCTGTAACTACTTAACTCAACGATTGGGGCTAGAGTAAAAACTACTCTTCTTCGTCGCTAGATAACTGCGCTTTGCGCTTAGTCGCATAAATATCTACATACTCTTGACCCGAGAGTTCTTGAATCCTTTTCATAATTGCATCGGTGACCTCACGCAAATAATTTAGATCACTTGAATCACCTTCGAAATACATCGGTTCACCGAATATCATTTTAACGCGCATTACTTTTGGAATCACTGTGCCAGTTGGTTGAATCTTTTCAGTGTTAAACATCGCAATCGGAATAATCGGTGCACCTGAATCAATGGCTAATCGCGCGATTCCAGTGCGACCTTTATATAAACGACCATCGGGTGAACGAGTACCTTCGGGGTAAATACCTAAACATTTGCCTTGCGCCAAAACACTCAACCCAGTTAGTAGGGCAGCTTCACTTCGGCGCCCGCCTGATCTATCAACGGAGACTTGACCAAGTGCTATGAAAGTTAACTTCTTAAGTAATCCCTTAGGTCCGGGTGAAGTGAAGTACTCACTCTTGGCCAAGAAGGTAACTTTGCGCGGAACCACCAAGGGCATGAAAATCGAATCACTAAATGAGAGGTGATTCGAAGCCATGATGACTGGGCCCTTGAGCGGAACATTGCGCAGCCCTTTTACCTGGGGCCGGAACGCTAAGAAAAGAAAGGGGGTCAGGAAGGAGCGCAAAAGACCATAAGGGACATCATCAGCTTTGCCCATTCGGTTACTCCTTATCTCGCTCGGACTAGAGGGTAATCCTACGCACTTCCT
>CAXNJS010000081.1:0-3733 GCA_964202795.1 Candidatus Planktophila sp. | reverse complement strand
CCGATGGTGGTCGATTGGTCGATTGATAAATTTAAGGAGCAAGCGAATGTTCTGCCCGGAGTGTTTACTGGTGAAACGCTGGAAGAGCTAGCAAAGAACGCTGGCATCAGCGCTTCAGGTTTAAAGGCTTCGGTTGCAAAATACAACGCTGATTTAGCTGCTGGTAGCCCAGATCAATTTGGTCGTAAGTTCCGCCCAGCGCCGATTGAAAAGGGCCCGTTCTATTCACTACAAAATCATGCTGTCACACTAATTACTTTCTCAGGTATAGATGTTGATGCCGATCTACGGGTGCGAAAGAACAATGGTGAGGTGATTCCTAATCTTTATGCAGCTGGCGAAGTTCTTGGCTCTGCTGCAACTATGGGCCAATCATTTGCGGGTGGCATGTTGGTTATGCCTTCGATTACTTTCGGAAAGTTGTTAGGTGAACGCTTAAGCACGCATTAACATTTTGGCAGTAGTTGTTGCCAAGATTTCACCATGTTGATTAGTAATTTCCCACGCGAAGTTCGCAATAGCTTTGTCACCTCTAGAAGCAGGGGTGCCATCTAGTTCAGTGAGCTCTAGGGTCACAAAGTCACCAGCAAATGCGGGTTTTAAGAAGAGGGTTTCACTTAAGCCAACCAAGGCAATCGCATCATCAAGGAGGCCACTGTTTTCGGCAGCCCCACCAGCAAGTAATAGCAGGGCTTGGCCGGGTAATGGCAACGCGGACATTCCTGAGTTCTTCGCTACTTCTAGGTCGCTAAACAGCGGGTGAGTGTAATTACCAATTCGAACTAAAGTTGAACGAAGTTCTTCGGTAATTTCAACCGCATTTGTTAAAGCCAATTTGGTTTGCGCCTCTCTCTAAATGAGTTAAAACCTTCAGCAGTTATTGGGTTATTTATTAACAACTCCCAAAAACCATTTTCAACTTCATCGCAAGCGGTATTTAAGCCAGCAATAACTTCTGGAGTAAATTCATTTAAATCATCGGGTCGAATGATGGTGATCCACAGGGCGGAACGATCTCGAGTTATTACAGTCGAATCAGTACTCAAAAGGTTGCCCTACCTTCACGTATGAGAGAGAATTACATTATTGGAACAGCGTCTCAATAGGTGGAAAAGACTATCTGGCTTCGAAACCGCTGCCAAGTGAGGAGTTTGAATCATGGGTCTGAAAATAACGTATGCACCATGGGGTGAAACCCTCGCCGAGTTAGTTGATGCCGCACAACGTGCTGAGAAAGCTGGCGCTGAAGTTGTTTGGGTTCCAGAGCTGCATCGCAGCGCAACAATTGCAGCAGCAGCAATGGCTGCCGGCACATCAACAATTGGTGTTGGAACTGCAATTGCATTGGCATTTACTCGCAGCCCATTGATTACCGCACTTGAAGCCCTTGATCTAGATGAGATGAGTAACGGTAGATTCATTTTAGGTTTAGGTAGTGGCGTCGAGCGCTTGAATCAAGATTGGCACAACGCTCGTTGGGGTAAGCCAGTTGCACACATTCGTGAAACGGTTGCAATCGTGCGACAGATCATGGCGCAATCACATTTAGGAGAGCGCATGACATTTGAAGGCGAATTCGAGCGCATTGATATTCGCGGCTTTACTCGTCCGTTCACCCCAGCACGTACAAATATTCCTATTTATCTGGGCGGCATGGGCCCAGTTATGACCAAACTTGCTGGCGAAATTGGCGATGGCTGGATTTCACATGAACTCTGTTCACCAAAGTATCTCGGCGAAATGCTCGGACCTTGGCTAACGGAAGGCCGTGAGAAATCTGGCCGTGATCCTAAAGATCTCGATGTTGTTGTATCTGCAGCTTGTGCAATTGATAAAGACGCCAAGCAAGCTAAGCGTTGGGCAGCAGGCTTAATTGGTTTCTATGCAACGGTTAAAACTTATGCAGACTTCTTTGAATTCCATGGAATGCTAGATCAACAAAATGCCGTGATTGAAAAATTCCGCTCTGGTGTATCAAGTGATGATTTAGCTGATGTAGTGCCAGATGAAATGGTTGATGCTTTAACACTGGCCGGAGATACTGACGAAGTCATTGAAAAAATTGCTCGATATGAAGGTTTAGCTAATACCGTGAAGTTAAGCCCACCAACACATGGACTTGATAATTCAACAGTTCGCCAAGCTCAGAATCAAATTATTGAAATGATTCCAAGTTTGGTTAGAGGCTAATACATGCTCCCGTTAGCGGATGTGCGAATTCTTTCAGTTGAACAGTATGGTGCTGGTCCATTTGCAACCGTTCATTTAGCTGATTTAGGCGCTGAAGTAATTAAAGTTGAAGATCCCTCTGTTGGTGGCGATGTTGGCCGGTACGTGCCGCCATATGCTGAAGGTGAAGATTCACTTTTTTTCGAAACATTTAACCGCAATAAGCGATCTATTTCGATTAATTTAAATACACCTGCGGGTCGTGCTGTCTTTGAGGATTTAGTTAAAGTCTCTGATGTGGTTTACAGCAATTTGCGCGGCGATGTTCCCAAGAAGATGCGCATTACTTATGACGACTTGAAGCATCTTAATCCCCAGATAGTTTGTTGCTCACTAACTGGTTTTGGTATGACTGGGCCGCGCTCGCAAGAACCAGGTTATGACTATATTTTGCAAGGATTAGCTGGCTGGATGGATCTAACCGGTGAGCCAGATGGCCCACCAACAAAATCAGGTTTATCAATGGTTGATTATTCTGGTGGTTTAATTTCAGCCATTTCATTATTAGTTGCGTTGCATGCGGCTCGTCGTGATGGGGTTGGCATGGATTGCGATGTGAGTTTGTATGACACTGCAATCGGAATGCTTACTTATCCAGCTGCTTGGCATTTAAATGCCGGTTTTGAACCGGTTCGCACTCATCATTCAGCTCACCCGTCACTTGTGCCTTTTCAAGCTTTTGAAGCATCAGATGGTTGGTTAATCGTTGGTTGCGCCAAAGAGAAGTTCTGGCAACGTTTAACCGTAGTTATTGAGCGCCCCGAACTAGCTACAGATGAGCGTTTCGTTAACTTTGCAGCGCGCTTAAAGAATAAACATATTTTGATCCCAATGATTGAAGAAATTCTGGCTAAGCAGAGTGTCAACTACTGGTTGCCAAAACTTTATGCCGAATCAATTCCATGCGGACCAATTAATACAGTGGCGCAAAGTTTGGTAGAACCACACACTATTGCTCGCGAGATGATTATTGAAACTGATCACCCTCGCTACGGCAAAGTTAAGCAAGTAGCGACTCCAGTAAAAGCTGGCCCAGCCCGTACTGATAATCGACGTGCACCTGGGCGCAATGAAGATGCTAGTTACGTGTTAAGTGAATTACTTAATTATGACGACGCAAAGGTTTCACAGCTTTCAGCAGACCAGGCATTTACTGCCAAATGACAACAGCGCAGGAATTAGCAGAGTGGGCCTTAAAACTCACTTGGTCTGACCTGCCTAAAGATGTGCAACAAATTGTAAAAGAACATGCACTAGATGGTTTTGGTGATGCAGTCGGAGGTCGTTCTACGGCAGTTGCAACTGCGGCTGTAGCGACAGTTGCTCAGTACGGTGAATCAAGCGCTGCGACTATTTGGGGTAGTAATAACAAGACTTCGGTACCAGCCGCTGCATTTGTTAATGCCATCTTGATTCATGCACTCGATTTCGATGACACTCATGCTGGTGGTTTAGTTCACGCAACTGCGCCAACTTTGCCGGTTGCGATGGCACTTGGTGAATC
>CAXNJS010000080.1:0-4047 GCA_964202795.1 Candidatus Planktophila sp. | reverse complement strand
TACCGAAATGGATGCGAAAGATATGAAACTTAAATGAGCTCGTCAGAATTATGAGGTCGTACAACTAAGGCTCGCATCGCATCAGGCGCGCGGGCCAAGACAGGAGAACTGTGGCAAAGGTCCGCGTACACGAATTAGCAAAACAGTTAGGCATGGAGAGCAAGGAAGTACTTGCAAAGCTCCAAGAATTGGGCGAGTTCGTCCGATCTGCATCATCAACAGTTGAAGCGCCGGTAGTGCGCAAGCTGGTTGCGTTGTATCCAGATGCCAAACCAAAAGAAGAAGCCAAGCCAGTTAAGAAAGCTGCCGCAAAAAAGACAGCTGCCAAAAAGGGCGAAGCAAATCCAGAGTTAGCTGCGGAATTAGCAGCAGAACTAGGTGTCGATCTAGCTGCGCTGAAAGCTGCGCAAGAGCGTGCGATTGCCGAAAGTAATATTGAGCGACCAACAGCACATGAAACAGATTCAGTTGCTCCCGTTGCCGAAACTCCGGCTGCGCCAAAGCCAGCAACTCCAGCGGCTCCGCGCCCTGGAAATAATCCATTCTCTTCAGGTGGCGCAGTTCCACGTCCACCGCGTCCCGGAAATAATCCATTCTCAACTGGTGGCGCAGGTCCGCGGCCACCTGCACGACCAGCAGCAGGTGCACCACGACCTGGCATGTCAGGTCCGCGTCCAGGTTCAGTTCGTCCAGGTTTTGCAGCTCGTCCAAATTCACCACGTCCAGCAGGTGCTGGTACTGGAAACTTCCCACCAAGAACTGGTGCGGGAGCTCCAACTTCTTCAGGTCCATATCGTTCTAATGGTCCATCTGGAGTTGGTGCACCAGCAACTGGTGCTCCAGCGCGTCCAGGTGGCGGTCGTCCACCACAACGTGGCGGTGCCGGCGGTGCATTCGGAAAGAATGCCAGCAAGAGTTCTAAGCGAAAGCCAAAGAGTAGAAAAGCGCTGCGCGATGAATTCGACAATATGCAAGCGCCAAAACTTGGCGGCGCTGTTGTTCCGCACGGTGATGGTTCAACTGCAGTACGCATGCGTCGCGGTTCATCTTTGGCGGACTTTGCCGACAAAATTGGGGCGGATCCAGCAGCGTTAGTAGCAGCGCTATTCCACTTAGGTGAAATGGTTACTGCAACTCAATCAGTAGATGCTGATACTTTCGAAATTCTTGGTGCCCAACTTGGATATGACATTCAAATTGTTAGCCCCGAAGATGAAGATCGCGAATTGCTACAAGGCTTCGATATTGATTTAGGTGCCGAACTTGCCGATCTCGATGCAGACCTTCTTGTTGCTCGTCCACCAGTTGTGACTGTGATGGGCCACGTTGATCACGGTAAGACCAGTTTGCTTGATGCGATTCGCAAGTCTGAAGTTCTAAAGACTGAAGCCGGCGGAATTACGCAGCACATCGGCGCATACCAAATTCATCATGATCACGATGGCATCAATCGCGCAATTACTTTCATTGACACACCAGGTCACGAAGCGTTCACCGCTATGCGTGCTCGTGGTGCGAAGGTAACTGATATCGCGGTCCTGGTAGTTGCAGCAGATGACGGCATCATGCCGCAGACCATTGAAGCGTTAAACCATGCTCAAGCAGCTGACGTGCCAATCGTGGTTGCAGTTAACAAGATTGATAAAGAAGGCGCGAACCCAGATAAGGTCCGCCAGCAGTTAACTGAGTACAACTTGATCGCTGAAGAATACGGCGGAGACACCATATTCGTAGATGTTTCAGCTAAGGGTGGGCTAGGAATCGATCAACTGATCGAATCAATTTTGCTTACAGCTGATGCCGCAATTGATTTGCGCGCAATAGCTAAAGATGATGCTCGCGGTGTTGCGATTGAAGCGCACCTCGATCGTGGTCGCGGCCCAGTTGCGACAGTATTAATCCAACGCGGAACCTTGAAGATCGGGGATGCAATTGTTGCTGGTGGTTCATTCGGTCGCGTTCGTGCGATGCTTGATGAAGATGGAAACGCAGTTACTGAAGCTGGTCCATCGCGTCCAGTGCAGGTTCTTGGTTTCACTTCTGTTCCAAGTGCTGGTGATACTTTCTTAGTTGCTGATGAAGACCGTACTGCTCGCCAGATTGCCGAAAAGCGTCAAGCAGCAGAACGTAACGCACAACTTGCTAAGGCTCGCAAGAAAGTCTCACTTGAAGACTTCATGGAGCAATCGAAGGTCTCTACACTTAACCTCATTCTTAAGGGTGACGTTAGTGGTTCGGTTGAAGCCCTCGAAGATGCACTTATGCAACTCGATGTTGGAGCCGAAGTTGATCTACGCGTTATTCACCGTGGCGTTGGTGCAATCACCAAGAGCGACATCACATTGGCATCAGCATCTACAGCTGTTGTTATTGGCTTTAACGTTAAGCCAGAACCACAAACTGCTGTTTATGCTGATCAAGAAGGCGTCGAAGTTCGCTTCTACTCAGTTATCTATAACGCCATCGAAGAGATCGAACTTTCACTCAAGGGCTTGTTAAAGCCAGAGTACGAAGAGATCATTCTTGGTAACGCTGAAGTTCGCGAAATCTTCAAGTCTTCAAAGGCTGGAAATATCGCCGGTTCAATCGTTAAGGATGGCTCAATCCGTCGTAATGCAAAGGCACGTATTTTGCGTGATGGTGAAGTTCTGGTCGATGACCTAACTATTGATTCCTTGAAGCGCTTTAAGGACGATGCCACCGAAGTTAAGGAAGGCTTCGAGTGCGGTATCGGACTTGGCAATATGAAGGAAATTGCAGTTGGCGACATGATTCAGGTCTTTGAGATGCGCGAGAAGAAGCGCGCGTAACTATGGGCCAATCACACCGCAGTCAAAAAGTAGCCGATCGCATCAAAGTGGTTGTGGCACAGTTACTCGAATCCAAGGTTAAAGATCCTCGGTTGGGTTTCGTCACAATCACTGATGCGCGGGTCACTGGCGATCTACAAAACGCCTCGGTTTTCTACACTGTGCTTGGCGATGAAGATCAACGCGCAGCTACGGCTGCGGCGCTAGAGAGTGCTAAAGGAATGATTCGCTCCGCTGTTGGGCATGAACTCCAGACTCGCATTACTCCGAGCCTGGAGTTTCACTTAGATAGCCTGCCTGAAAGCGCACTCGAAATGGATTCGCTGCTAGATAAAGTGCGCGCCCAAGATGCCCAAGTTGCAGTGCTCCGAGCACAAGCTACTTATGCAGCTGGTGAAGATGCTTATAAGCAGCCCAAGATAATTGCCGATAAACCTAAATTTGAAGCAGAAGAGTTGTGATTGCGCACGGATTTTTAGTAATCGATAAAGATCCGGCGATGACTAGCCATGATGTTGTGGCGATGGGTCGGCGCGCACTTAATACTCGCAAAGTTGGCCACGCCGGAACTCTTGATCCGATGGCAACTGGCGTTCTTGTTTTAGGTTTCGGTAATGGCACTCGGTTACTGCAATATGTAACTAATGGCGACAAGTCATATCTAGCAACTGTGGTCTTAGGGGCTGCAACCATTACTGATGATCATGAAGGCGAAATAACTTCAACTGCTGATGTTTCAGATGTAACAGATGCGGCAATTAAAAGTGAATTAGCCAAGATGCGTGGCACTATTGCACAGCGACCAAGTTCAGTATCTGCAGTTAAAGTCGATGGCGAACGAGCCCACGCCCGAGTACGTGCTGGTGAAGTGTTTGAGTTACCTGCGCGCGAAGTCACAATCTCCAATCTAGAAATTCTAGAAATCCGACGAGTTGGTGATCGGGTAGAAGTAGATATTGATGTGACTTGTTCAGCTGGCACATTTATTCGCGCAATTGCTCGCGATTGTGGCGCTGCCCTTGGCGTCGGGGGACACTTAAACAAGTTGCGTCGCACTCGAGTAGCTGGCTTTGGCCTTGATCGCACGGTCTCAATTGCCGCTCTTAAAGCTCAAGAATTCACACCGCTCACGATGGCCGATGTAGCACGCGCAACTTTTACGGTTCGCACAGTTAGCGCTATTGAAGCAACTGAACTTTCCTTTGGGCGCGCACTTGTGGCAAATACCAGCGAAGAT
>CAXNJS010000079.1:0-4378 GCA_964202795.1 Candidatus Planktophila sp. | reverse complement strand
GGCACAACTTCACTTGATGCAATTGAAAATCAGATTGGTATCAAGGCTCAGGTATTTAACGACAATGCCGCTGGTGTATCAGCCCTTAAGAATGGTCAGATCGATGGCTTGGTAGTAGATCTACCAACAGCGTTCTACCTATCAGGTGTAGAAATTGATAAGGGCATCATTGTTGGTCAGCTTCCTTCAACTGGATCTGGTGACCAATTCGGTCTCTTGCTCTCAAAGGACAGCAAACTGACTGCTTGCGTAAGTGCAGCAGTGGATGCAATTACAACCGACGGAACCCTCGCTGCAATCACGGAAAAGTGGCTTGCAACTGAGACAGGCGCAGCAGTTCTAAAGCCATAAGTTCAGTTGATTTACGAGTAGTTTGGCGACCATGTTGAACGGTCCTGACCAGCAAGCATGGTCGCCAAGCTCTCGTGAACTTCAGCGTCGGAATGTGCGGCGCCAGATTTCTCGTAAGCAATTCACGATTGCCGGCATCTCTAGTGTTTTAGTCCTAGGCGCCTTATATACCTTAATTATTACCTCCCCCGGTTGGCAGGTTGTTAAAGAGACTTTCTTTGATCTTGATTACGGCCGTGAAGTTCTGCCCACAGTGTTACGCGGCTTAGTTGTAAACATTCAGCTTTCATTTATTGGTGGCTTCTTTATAGCAGTTATTGCGCTTTCATTAGCGCTGATTCGCACTACTAAATCACCGGCACTCACACCATTTAGATTCTTAGCAACTGCCTACGTTGATATTTTCCGAGGCGCTCCACTCTTGCTGATTATTTTGTTAGTTGGTTTCGGAGTTCCAGCTCTGCGATTAGCTGGCTTAACTAGCAACGTAATTGTGCTCGGAACTGTGGCAGTAGTTCTAACTTATTCCGCCTACGTTGCCGAAGTAATTCGTTCGGGCATAATGTCGATTCATCCAAGTCAGCGAGCTGCAGCCAGATCTCTCGGCTTAACTTCTGGGCAAACCATGCGCTTTGTGGTTCTGCCCCAAGCAATAAAGCGAGTTATTCCGCCGCTCCTAAATGATTTTGTTTCGCTATTAAAAGACACCGGTTTAGTTTCAATCCTCGGAGTCACAGATGCGGTGCGAGCTGCTCAAATTAACGCTAGCCGTACTTTCAACTACACCCCATATGTGGTCTCGGCGATCTTGTTCTTGCTAATCACAATTCCCTTGACTAGATATATCGATCGGGTAATTCGCCGTAGCACCGCCAAACAGAATTCTGAAGGTGCGATCTAATGAGCAACGTTCTTGAACTGGTTAATGTTCGTAAGTCATTTGATAGTGAACTTGTTTTAAATGATCTGTCACTAACGGTTAAAGAGCACACCGCTACCGTTCTAATTGGTGCTTCGGGCTCAGGTAAATCAACGCTTCTGCGCTGCATTAATTTGCTAGAGACAATCGATGATGGCCAAATCTTCCTTGATGGCCAAGAGATTTCAGACCCGCTAATCAGTGTTGATGAAGTAAGACGTAAACTGGGTATGGTCTTTCAATCATTTAACTTATTTCCCCATAAAACTGTGCTTGAAAATATCACCTTGTCACCAATTAAAGTGCACGGAATTGCACCCGATCAAGCTCGTGACGAAGCGATGGTGCTGCTCAAGCGCTTTGATTTAACCGATAAAGCCGACCAATACCCCGATCGCCTAAGTGGTGGCCAACAGCAACGAGTGGCAATTATCAGATCCCTTGCAGTTAATCCCCGAGTTCTACTACTTGATGAAATTACTTCTGCGCTAGACCCAGTTCTAGTTAATGAGGTCTTAAGTATTGTGCGTGACTTAAAACATGATGGCATGACCATGGTTTTAGCAACTCACGAAATGGGTTTTGCCACCCAAGTAGCAGATGAAGTTTGTTTCCTAGAATCAGGGTTGATCCTCGAGCGCGGTAGTCCTGAGCAAGTTCTGAAGAATCCGCAGGATGCGAAGACCAAAGATTTCCTAAAGCGAGTCCATGAAGCCGGTCGGCTTTAGAGCAATTACATAATCAATATTTAATTAGCGCAACTACAGCGCTCAGACTCTGGAACACCGACAAGTGCTTCTTCAATGTGTTCGCCGCAACCAGACCAAGTTGGTTTATTACAATTACTACAATTTACCTTGCTACACATTTTACTAACCTTTCATTTCACTAAGATTTGGAACTCTAACTGACCAAACGCCTAAAGTGGCAATCGGCACTGCCACAAATAAGCAGAGCCAGCCGTAGCCCAAGGTGCCAATAATTACCCCGGCCATAGCGCCACCACCGGCGCCCATTAAATTCATCAACAAATCGCTGGCACCTTGTGAAGATGGACGTAGTTGAGTCTCGACAGCTTCGGATAAGAGTGCCGAGCCGGCAATTAAGGTGCAAGACCAACCTAAGCCGAGTAGAAAAAGACCAAATCCAAGTTGAATTGAATTATGCGGATCTGCCATTCCCGAGATCAAACTTGATGTCAACAAGATAACTACACCGAGTTGAATGACCCAACGACGACCCATCCGATCACTCAGAGCACCAACAATCGGTGAGAAGGCATACATGCCAACAATGTGAATGCTAATTACCAAACCAATAACGGTTAGGGTCACATCAACGTGTGCCATGTGAATTGGCGTCATGACCATTACTGAAACCATTGCAATATGACCAATTGCGATGGCTGCTATAGCAAAGAGAGCAGCCGGGTTTTTTCTAATTAACTTTAAAGTTTTGCGAGCCGATAGAAGTTCATGGCGTTCCTCAGTTTTAGCCAATAATTTTGCAGCAGTTAAATATGGGTCAGGCTTTAGAAATAATCGAATCACTAATGCGCCCATGCCTAATGTGATGAAAGCCAAAATATATGGACCGACTAATTTTGGTAGCCCAAGAGATTCAGCGAGGGCACCTGATGGCCCCATTAAATTTGGCCCAGTAACCGCGCCAACTGTCGAACCCCAAACAACGTAAGACAGTTGGCGAGATCTATTTGAGTCATCTGCTAAATCAGTTGCGGCAAACCGGGCTTGGTAACCAGATGCTGATGCAGCTCCAACTAGAAAAGTTCCAAAGAGCATTGCAATTAAAATTCGTTGCGAGCCACCAAAGATCGCAAAAGCGGCCCCTATCAAGCCGACGGTATAGCCAACTGAAAGTCCTAACCGACGACCGCCTCGTTGGGTTAATTTAGAAAGTGGAATTGCCATCGCGGCAGCACCAAGTACTGCGGTGGTTTGCGAAAGACCAGCCAATGATTCGGAATTTGAAATTGAAGAGACCAATAATGAGCCAGCCGCCACTGTGCCAGCAACGCCTACCCCGCTAAGAATTTGGGTGGTTGCCAAGACTTTAATGGTGCGCTTTTGGATATCTTGGGTGCTTTGTGACTTCACTTCGTCAGCCTACTCAGCGTGCTTATCTGTTGCCAGTATTTGAGCCTGCGCTTACCCTTAGACATTAGGATCTGGGATATTCCAATTGGGGTTATTGCGAAAAGGGGTGGGGAAATGAAATACAAGTCAGTTAAAGGTTTGCTTAAAGGTGATGAATCACTGATCCCTGTCACTTTTATAGACAAGCTGGAAGACCTACTTCATGGTTTTCTTGGCATAATTCTCTTCGTTATTTCGATCCTGGCAGCAGGTTATAGCTTGCAACGATTGATTGAGACACGGCCGTTTTATCCACTAGGCATGATTCAAGGAATTAATGACATTCTCTTTGTAGTCATCATTCTCGAGATCATGCGCACCGTAATTGTGCGATTTACCGATGGTATTTTCCAACTGGATAACTTCTTGATTATCGGCGTTATCGCAGCCGTTCGCCACATCCTCACCGTAGGCGCATCTCTAACGATGGAAAAAGAGAAAACTACCGAGTACTTCAATCGTGCCCTAACAGAAATGGGCGTCAATACCGGAATCGTTGTAGCGCTGGTATTTGCGCTCTTCCTATCTCGCGCAGCTCGTAAACCGGCGGCTGCTAAGTAAAGTTCAGAATCTGAGCATTGGCTGGTAAGCGGATTTACCCCCTAGCCTCCTGACCTTGCCATTTACAACAGATATCTAGCCTGTTGCAGAAAAAGGCTGCCAAAACGTCACTATTTTGTTATCGAAAAATAGCCAATTTCTATTGCATTCGGTTTCCCCCATCCCTACTATTTGAACGTTCAAATAACGGTTAACTAAGGAGAAAAATGAAAAAAGTCTCAATCGGAGCAGGGCTTCTGGCGCTTGCTTTGGCTATCTCAGTTGCCCCATCTTCAGTAGCTGCTGATGCGGTAACAACTATCTCCGTTTCAACTTGGGGATCATCACCATCTGAAACTTCGGCCCTAAAAGATGCCGTTGCAACTTTCGAATCTCGAAATCCAACCATTAA
>CAXNJS010000078.1:0-4382 GCA_964202795.1 Candidatus Planktophila sp. | reverse complement strand
GTTCTAATGACCACCAGATTTCCACTCGCCGTTGCCGTTAAAACTAGTTCACTAGGGAAAGAATTTTTAGTCGAGATTGGTTGTGAATCAGTTAGTGCATAAACCATTTCACCATCGCTATTTCTAACCCGAATAGCACCAATATCTTCCAGGTCTCGACTAGCAGTTCCTTGCGTAACGATGATTCCTTGTCTCTTGAGAGCTTTCACTAAATCACTTTGCGAAGCGATCTTTCCAGTGCCCACTAATTTGGCAACTGCCGACTTTCTAGCATTGGCGTTATTGGCGTTCATGCGTGCACCAGAGTTCCACCAGAGCCAGCAAGCGCTAGTAATAAGTTCTCAGCACTATTTCCATCAATAATCCGAACTGCGGTGGCACCAGCGGCAATGGCGGCAAGACAAGCGGCCACCTTTGGGGCCATGCCACCTTTGAAATCATTCTTCATGATAGCCAGATCGGATGCTGATATTTCAGAAATAATTGAAGTTGGATCTGGGAAGTTACGGTAAATGCCAGCAACATCAGTTAAGACGATTAGAGACTCAGCATTAAGTCCGCCAGCAATAGCAGCTGCGGCTAAATCAGCATTTACATTTAAACCATTATCGGCGCCAATTTCATTTGCAAGTGGTGAAATAACTGGCGTGAATTTTTCTTCTAGTAAAGATTCGATCAACTCAGTATCGACGTTGGTAACTTCGCCAACTAAACCAAGTTCGGCCGGAGATCCGTCAACAATCTTGGTCATTCGAATTCCTTGCAACGTATTTCCATCACGACCAGAAATGCCAGCGGCATTAACCCCAGATTTACGTAAATTAGAAACTACGCTGGCACAAACTTCTCCTGCCAGAACACTTTGCACGATTTCAAATATTTCTGGTGTTGTCACCCGAAAGCCACCAATACTTTCACTTTGGATACCAGCAGACACAAGGGCTGCATCAATTTGTGGCCCACCACCGTGCACAATCACCAGCTCAATACCCTGAGAAATTGCCGCCGCAATCGCGTGCGCAAATGCCCCGCTTTCATCTTTCATGGCGTGACCACCATATTTAATGACGATCAAACGCCTAGCCCTAACGTTTCTAGACCAGCGTTTTCTGGCAACCCACAAATCAAGTTCGCATTTTGAATTGCCTGACCTGCGGCACCTTTTCCTAAATTATCGATCGCTGCAGAAATAATCAGACGATTGGTATGCGCATCGACTGCCACTTGCAACTGAACATGATTACTACCAATTACCGAATTCGTCTTAGGCATCTGTCCGATCGGCAAAACGGTAACAAAATCATCCGCCGTATAAGCTTTGGTATATAGCGCATGCATTGTCTCGGTTGTTGCACTTGCAGTTAATTTCGCAGTAACCGTACTCAGGATCCCACGGGGCATAGGAGCCAAGATTGGCGTAAAAGAAATCTTTACATCGCTGCCCACAATATGTGAAAGCGCTTCTTCAACCTCGGGAGTGTGTTGATGTACTCCCCCGAATTTATACGATGAAAGCGAACCCATTACTTCGCTACCTAGCAAATTTACTTTTGCGCTTCGGCCCGCACCTGTTGTGCCCGAGGCTGCGACCACAACTATGTCCTGAATATCAATTAGTGCTAGTGCTGGCGCAATTGCTAAAGAAATAGAAGTTGCGTAACAACCTGGGTTGGCCACCCGAGTAGACTTTGCAATTTTTGCGCGGTTGCCTGGTAGTTCTGGCAAGCCATAAGTCCAGGTGCCGGCATGTGTTCCGCCGTAGTACTGCGCCCATTTTTCAGGACTGGTAAGTCTGAAGTCGGCTCCTAGATCAACGACTTTAAGGTTTGGATCTAACTGCGCAATCAGCGCTGCTGATTCACCATGTGGCAGAGCAAGGAAAACCAAGTCACACATGTTAACTTTTGCTAGATCAAAGGCCTCAAACCTGCGCTCCCCGAGCTTTGCTAACTGTGGCGCCACTGATGAAATCAGTTCGCCTGCATTTGAATGCGCCGTAATCACAGTTGGTTCAAAATTTGGATGGTCTAACAGGAGTCTGAGCAGCTCAGTTCCGGCGTAGCCACTAGCACCAACGATTGCTGTTTTCATAGGAATAATTATGCAGGTTTATGCATAATTATGCAAATCTAAGACCGAACTGTAGCCCCATAAAGTTTGGTGGCATTTGCCACAGCTGCCTCACGAGCGGCAGTGATTTCCTCGCCCGTAAGCGTGCGATCAGGGGCTCGGAATGAGAGCGTGAAAGCCAACGAAATCTTGCCATCGCCGATCTTGTCGTAACGATCAAAAAGCACGATCGATTCGAGCAGATCCCCTGCCCCGTCAACTAGAGATTGCTGAAGCGCTGCTGCCGAAACTTCGGAAGACACGACAAGTGCCACATCTTGAACAGCAATTGGCATCGAACCAATCACCGCAGCTCTGACCGTGTTGCTTGCAGGAAGTGCGTCAAGATTAATCACGAGCGCGCATGATCGTGCAGGCAAACCGAAATCAGAGCAAACGCGTGGATGAAGTTCGCCGGCATGTGCCACCGCTTTGCCATCTACTAATAGTTCAGCACAGCGCCCTGGATGCCAAGGTGCGAAATCTGATCGCTCGACGGTGTATTGCAATCCGCATAGATCCAAAACAGTTTGTGCTTCGGCAATCGCATCAGCCCACTCATAAGCACGAGCTTTCATCCGCCAGTTATCTCCAGTTGTTTTACCAACGAAGATGGCGCCTAAGTGAATTGGTTGTGGTGGAACGCTGTCGAAAATTGCTTTAATCGTTGCCGCATCTGGCTTTTTTCCTAGCGGCGGGAATAAACCATCAACTAGTTTTGTGGTGTTACGAAAAATTGCACCAATTTCAAAGAGTGCAAAATCTCGCGCGCCTCTAGAAAGATTTCGTTGTGCTGCTGCAATTAATCCTGGAATCAAATGCGTACGCATCAAAGGCGTTTCTTCAGACATCGGATTGGCGACTCTGAAAGTGGCTGCGCGTTCGCCGGTGTAGTTAAGAGCTTTCATGGTTGATTCGGCCACGAATGGGAAATTTTGAACTTCAGTTAAGCCACGAGCTGCGAGAGAGGCAGCAATAGTGCGGCGGCGTTGTTGCACTGGCGTCAAAGTCGCGGCGTATGGACTGCGTGGCAGTACTGATGGGATTTGGTCATAGCCAACAATGCGTGCTACTTCTTCAACTAAATCTGCTGGGATTTGTAAGTCTGATCGCCATGAAGGTGGATCAACTTTCCAACTCTTAGTATCAACATCGCAACCTACAGTTGTGAGCGCTTTAGCAATAATCTCGTTCGATAGTTCGGTACCCAAGTGATTATTTACATACTTGGGATCGAGCTCAATGATCGCCGGATATCTCTCTTCGCCCGAAACTGAGGTTCCTACATAGGTAGCTCCACCTAGCGAAATCATTAACTCGGCTGCTCGAGCTGAAGCGAATTCAGCTAATGAGGGATCAACACCGCGTTCTAGCCGGCGAGATGCTTCCGTTGAAAGCTTGTGACGCCGAGAGTTCTTAGCAATCGCAATTGGATCAAATCGAACAGCTTCAATCGCAATCGATGTTGTACCGTCGGTGATTTCAGAATCAAGTCCACCCATAGTGCCAGCCAGAGCTAGAACTTGTTTGGCATCGCGCACCACAAGATCACTTGAAGCCAGTTCTCGTTCTTGGCCATCAAGGGTGGTGAACTTGCTCTTATCTTTAGCATAAGTAATCTCAAGGCCATCAACAATTTTCGCACGGTCAAAGGCATGCAGCGGTTGACCAAGTTCGATCATTACATAATTAGTGACGTCAACAGCGAGTGAAATCGAACGCATGCCAACCTTCTCGATACGACGACTCAACCAAATTGGAGATGCTGACTTCGGATTGAAGTTATCAAGTGAACGAAGTAAAGCCACCATCGCGCCATCGGAGATCTTGATCGGTGTGCCTGTGCCAGTTTCGGAAAACGTGAGTGATTTAGCATGTGTAATCGGGTCAGTGAAATTCAACGCAAGGGCTCCAGCTATTTCCCGAGCTGCGCCACGAATGCTTAACGCGTAACCACGATCGGGGTTCACTGCGATATCAAAGATGGTGTCATTTATTTGAAGTAACTCGATCGCGTCTTGCCCAACAGCAGCTGATCCTTCAGCTAAAACAATGATTCCGGAATGGTCTTCGCCTAGGCCCAACTCTTTGGAAGAGCAGATCATGCCGTTACTTGTTTTGCCGTAAGTCTCACGCGCACCGATTGCAAAGTTACCTGGCAAGACGGCTCCTGGCAAAGCTGCGATAACTAAATCATTTACCGCAAAATTACGGGCACCGCAGATTACAAAACGATTTTGGCCTTCGTTGCAATCTAATTCAACATAGCGAAT
>CAXNJS010000077.1:0-4416 GCA_964202795.1 Candidatus Planktophila sp. | reverse complement strand
AGACTTGCCGGCTTAGGTTTGTTGCGCAACTTAGCTAGTACTTGTGGCGCGGCATTAGAGAGTAAATGACTGGCCACAAACTCATCACCATTTTCTATGGTCGCAGTGACTGAATCTGAGTTGCTAGCAATCGCAGTGACTTTGCTATTTGTTCGGATCTCAACGCCTGCGGCGCGAGCAACGCGTTCAAGTTCTTTAACTAGTGCTCCCATGCCGCCTTTAGGAACTTTCCATTCACCAGTGCCGTTCCCAATCAGGTGATATAAAAAACAAATATTAGCTAGCAGATCATCGGCTGATACATGAGTTCCGATTAAGGCATCGGTTAGGACAACGCCTTTTACCAGATCACTTTTAAAGCGAGCGTTAATGATTTCACCGATTGGCGCTTCAATTAAATACTCCCAAATTTCGGGCAAATCTATTGCCGCCTTGAGTTCGCTTCGACTTTTCAAAGGTTGCAACATGTAAGGCGCAATACGTTCGGCAAACTTTGCGACTTCACCATAGAACAGCTGCCAAGCTGCTGCATCTGCCTCACCATCTGGAATCGAGGCGAAGGAATCTGCAGTGGTTTGATCCCACTGGCGCGAGATATAAAGCCCGGTGCCATTTAAATCAGGGGTATATGACGAAACTGTGCGAGGCACGGTTACAAAATTAAGTCCTAAGTCGCTAACAATTTGATCAGGCAATAACGCCACTAAATAGGAATAGCGCGACAAGTGAGCATCAAATTCTGGGAAAGCTCTGACGCTGGCTGTGGCGCCACCGATTTCTTCATTTGCTTCAAGAATTACCACTGATTTGCCGGCTTTAGCTAAATATGTTGCCGCTACTAAACCGTTGTGGCCACCGCCAATGATCACAACATCTTTAGTAACCGTGGTCATGCCTATTCCTCAAGTCGTTTCGTGGAATTACGTACCACCAGGGTAGTTGGTAGAACCAATGACGGCACTTCGGCGTTGGGCTTACGTAGACGTTCCATAATTGACCAAGCAGCCATCTCGCCCATTAACTGCACTGGTTGTTCGATCGTAGTTAAATCAGAATATTCCGCCATCTCATGGCCATCAAAACCAATAATCGAAATATCATCAGGAACACTTAAACCATGACGTCTAGCTGCTTGCATAGCGCCGAATGCCATTTCATCGGACTCGCAGAAAATAGCAGTTGGTCGATTTGGTCTGGCTAATAAATCATCCATTGCGCGTGAGGCGGTATTCATGGTGAAGTCACCATGTACTTCGCGCGAAGGTATCCATTCCAATCCGTTCTCAGCTAATACTTGCAAGAAGCCGCGACGACGATCTTGTGGAACCGAGAAATTAAATGGGTCATCGGGGCGACCGGACATTAAACCAATTTGTTTATGACCTTGATTAACTAAGTGTTGGGTTGCAGTTCGAGCTCCGGCCACATCATCAATTTTGATACTTGCACAATCTTTATGTGCCATACCAACAAGTGCGATCGGAATTCCCAAACTCAGCATTGAAGCAAATTCTTCTTCAGTTGGCGGCAAGCTAATAACGATTAACGCATCAACGCGACCTTTAAGCAATTGATGCTGGAATAAACGCTCACGCCCTTTCATCTGGCTGAAGTTATAAAGCAAGAGATCTAGGCCAGCTTCGCGTAGCGCTTGTTCAGCGCCATTGATTACTTGAGCGAAATACCAACGTGAAATATATGGCGCAACTACGCCAACGCTGTTGGTGCGGCCAGGTCGAATCCGATCGCCATCACCGGTTAAGGAGTAATTTAATTTTGCAGCAGCAGCTTCAATTTTGGCTCGAGTTTGCGGATTTACATGTTCTAGGCCTCGAAGTGCGCGCGAAACGGTGGCAGTTGAAACGCCTGCCTCTGCTGCGACTTCCTTGATTCCAGCCATGTATTCCTCATGCTTTCTGCAAGAGACTGTAAATTCCTGCAATAATTGTAAAAAGTATGCCTTTAGCGACAAAAAAGCAATAGATTTTTCGTAATTAGGGTTACCGTAGAGTTATGAGCAATCAAATTCAGACTTTAATCCAGGTAGAACTCGAAGATCGCAATCGCCTTACCGCTTTCTTTCGATTAGTCATCGTTTTGCCGGTGGCAATCTACTTCAGCGCCTTTGCTATTAGTTCTTTTTCAACTGACACCTGGGGTTATAGCTTGGGCGGCTTAATTGTTCTGCCTACTTTCTTGGCCCTGGTATTTCGCGGCATTTACCCAAGCTATGCGCTCACATTTAATCATGCCTTGATTTCACTTGAAACTCGCGTTAACGCATATGTTCTGTTGCTTACCGATGACTATCCATCGATTGAAGAAAATGACATAGTTAAAATCACTTTGCCTGAAGTTGGCAACGGTTCGCAACTTAGCCGAGTTAAGCCACTCTTTAAGTGGTTCTTAGCTATCCCACTTTATGTAATGGGAATTATCTACATCATTTATGGACTTTTCTTAACTCTCTTTTCTTGGTTCTCAATTTTGTTCAGCGGCAAGTATCCAGTTTGGTGCGCCGATGCGATGGTGGGAATTTTAGCTTTCTACAATCGAGTTTATGGTTACGCCTTCATCTTGGTAACTGACGAATACCCAAGTTTCTCCCTCTAATTTATGGCGGTCCACTCTGCGCAAAAGATGCGACTTATCGTTGCCGAAGTTGCTGAGATGGATCGCAAGTTTGCACCACTAATAGCTCGTCGCCCACTTTGCACAATAGGTCGAAGTGCTCCAACAGAGTCCCATTTTGAATCCTTGGTTAGCTCTGTTATTTCGCAGCAACTAGCCGTAAAGGCTGCAGAGACAATTCATGGGCGATTGGTTGATCTTTGTAAGGGAACGATTAGCGCTAAAAAAATAATCAAACTCGATGATGTTGCACTTCGAGAAATAGGGGTATCTGGCGCAAAAGCTCGCACAATAAAGGGCCTAGCTGGGGCGGTTGTTGATAAATCAATTCCCATAGATACCATCGATGAAATCCATGATGATCAAGAGATTTATGACAAGTTAACTTCACTATGGGGCATTGGGCGCTGGACAGTTGAGATGTTTATGATGTTTCAACTGGGGCGCTTAAATGTTTGGCCAACCGGGGATTTAGCGGTGCGCCGGGGTTGGGACATAATCCATAAAAATAAAGAAGAAACTCTGGCTAAAGCTTTAGATGTAAAGGGAGAGAAGTTACATCCATACCGAAGTGTTGTTGCCTGGTATTGCTATCAAGCAGTTCATGAGAGTCGCGGGCTGGACTACTAAATATCCTCAAGGATTAATGAGACAGAATTGATGCACCAGCGCTGATCAGTTGGCACGTCATAGCCTTCGCCTTCGAAAACATGGCCTAAATGTGAGCCGCATGCAGCGCAGCGCACTTCAGTGCGAACTCGTGGGGCAAGCGAGCGATCTTCAATGAGTTCAACAGCATCATCGGCAGAGGGTGCGTAGAAAGATGGCCAACCGCAGCCGGAATGAAATTTAGTTTCGCTGCGGAATAGTTCGGCGGCGCAAGCTTTACATTTATAGACACCAACTTTGTCAGTATCGGTGTATTCACCAGTAAATGGTCGTTCAGTTGCAGCATTGCGCAGAACATCGTAGGAAAGTGAATCTAACTTTGCTTTTAGTTCTGCTTCGTTAACTTTTACCGGATAGTTATTTTCACTCATTAGAGAACTACTCCAACCGGAAATGCAACACCAGTGCTGGAATGACAGTCATAGCCATTTGGATTCTTCTGCAAATACTTTTGGTGGTATTCCTCAGCGATAAAATATTCAACACCATCGGCGATAAGAATTTCAGAAACAATTGGGTCCAGGCCAGCCTTGGTCAAAACTTCTTGGTAGAGATCGCGAGACTTAATTGCCTGAGTCAATTGATCGGGCGTGGTTGCATAAATAGAACTGCGATATTGAGTTCCGATATCGCCACCTTGTTGATTAAGCGAAGTTGGATCATGCATAGTCCAAAACTCTTCAAGTAAACGTTGATATGAAATCTGCTCATCATCAAAGCGAACATGCACCATTTCGGCATGGCCAGTTACTCCGGTGCAGACTTGTTCGTAACTTGGATTTGGGCGAGTGCCACCCATATAGCCAACACTGGTTTCAATAACTCCGGTTAACTGCCAGAAACGACGCTCTGCGCCCCAAAAACAGCCGGTTGCAAAGTATGCGCTCTGATTCATAGCAATATTCTGGCAGTAAGCTCTTGAAATTGTCATGCGAGATCAAATGCGATTAATGTTTCCGAAGTAATAATTAACATCTGCGCTACTGATAACCTTGCCATTGCGCCCCCGTAGCTCAGGGGATAGAGCACCGCCCTCCGGAGGCGGGTGCACAGGTTCGAATCCTGTCGGGGGCACATTTAGTTGGTGAAGTTTTATATGCAAGCGAGATAAATCAC
>CAXNJS010000076.1:0-4437 GCA_964202795.1 Candidatus Planktophila sp. | reverse complement strand
ATTTGCTCAACGATTACATCGGTATCTGGAGTCACTTTGCATCAGCTCCTTCAAATAGCGTGCTGGCAATTGGATCAAATGGGCAAGCGCCATTTGTTACGTGTGCGATGTATTCATCACGGAAATATTTAATTGAAGAAGTAATTGGGCTAGTAGCACCATCGCCAAGTGCGCAGAAAGAACGCCCCATGATGTTGTCGCAGAGATCTAACAACTTCGCTAGATCTGCTTCTGATCCTTTACCGTCTTCTAAATCGCGCAGAATCTGTACTAACCACCAAGTGCCTTCGCGACATGGTGTGCACTTTCCGCAAGACTCATGCTTATAGAACTCAGTCCAACGCAACACGGCGCGAACTACACAAGTTGTTTCATCGAAAATTTGAAGTGCTTTAGTGCCCAGCATTGAGCCCGCAGCAGCTACACCTTCGTAATCAAGCGGCACATCTAAATGCTCATCGGTAAACAACGGCGTTGATGATCCACCAGGAGTCCAGAACTTTAATTTGTGGCCTTTGCGTACTCCGCCTGAGAGTTCCAGAATTTCTCGCAGCGTGATTCCAAGTGGTGCTTCAAATTGTCCTGGGTTTACTACGTGGCCAGAGAGTGAATAAAGCGTGGTTCCTTTGCTCTTTTCAGTACCCATTGATTGATACCACTCAGCACCGTTAGCCACAATGGCTGGAACCGATGCGATCGATTCAACGTTGTTTACAACAGTTGGGCGGGCATATAAACCAGCAATAGCTGGGAAAGGTGGGCGCAAACGTGGTTGACCGCGGAAGCCTTCAAGAGAATCAAGGAGTGCAGTTTCTTCGCCGCAAATATAAGCACCAGCACCAACGTGTAGAACTAACTCGACGCCATTACCCAAGTAACCAGCTGCATATGCATCTTCAATTGCTTGGTTCATTCGGCGAACTACGTGAGTTACTTCGCCACGAATATAAATGAAAGCATGCTTTGCACGAATTGCGTGAGCTGCAATTATGCAACCTTCAATAAGCACGTGTGGGTTAGCCATTAGTAGCGGCGTATCTTTACAAGTGCCAGGTTCTGATTCGTCCGCATTTACAACTAAGTAATGATCTTTGTTATCGCCTTGTGGAATAAAGCCCCACTTCATGCCAGTTGGAAAACCAGCACCACCGCGACCACGTAGACCAGAATCTTTGACAAGTTGAATTACGGCATCTGGATCCATAGCAAGCGCTTTTGCAGATGCGGTATATCCACCATGACGCTTATAAGCTTGGATCGTAAATGAATCTTTTTCATCCCAATGTGCCGAAAGCACTGGCGCAAGTTTTGTCATTACTTACCTTCCTTGCTTAGCTTTAAGCCAAGTAGTGTTGGCTCACCAGCTTGAACGCCTTCGTTTGCTAAACCATCATTAACGCCAGCTAGAACAGCGGAAACTTCTTTCCAGGTAACTAATTTACTTGGGCCACGAGTTGGTGGCTTTGGATTTCCGCTGCGCATTGAATCAACTAAATCTTTTGCTGATTGCACAGTCTGGTTATCGTAGAATTCCCAGTTGGCCATAACTACAGGCGCGTAATCACAAGCCGCATTACATTCAATATGTTCAAGCGAAACTTTGCCATCAGCTGTAACGCCATCATTTTCAACGCCTAAGTGCTCTTTCAAGCCAGCGAAAATAGCATCTCCGCCCATCACCGCACATAGCGTGTTCGTGCATACGCCCACGTGGTACTCACCTACTGGCTGATTCTTGTACTGAGTGTAGAAAGTCGAAACGGCTGTTACTTCAGCATTTTCTAGCTCTAAAAGTTCAGAAATAATTTCGATGCCTTCGTTATTGATATAGCCAGTAATTGATTGGCTGTAGTGCAACAAAGGCATGATTGCAGAACGCTTACGTGGGTAGCGAGTAATAATGGCTTCCATTACTGCTAGTTGGTCATCGTCATATGCCATTAGCGATCAACCCCGCCCATAACCGGATCAATCGAGGCAACTGCGCCAATAATGTCGGCAACCATGCTGCCTTCACACATCGCAGATGTTGATTGCAAGTTATTAAAAGATGGTTCGCGGAAATGAACGCGATACGGACGAGTGCCACCGTCGGAAACTAAGTGCACCCCAAGTTCACCACGTGGCGATTCAATAGCTACATAAACCTGACCAGCCGGAACTTGGAATCCTTCAGTTACTAACTTGAAGTGGTGAATCAAAGCTTCCATTGATTCGCCCATGATTTCGCGAATGTGATCGAGTGAGTTACCCATTCCGTCATTGCCCACTGCAAGTTGTGAAGGCCAAGCTATTTTCTTATCAGCAACCATTACTGGTTGGCCTTCAGATTTTTCTAACTTGTCACATGCTTGTTCAATGATGCGAAGTGATTGTTCTAGTTCGGCAATGCGAATCAAGAAACGACCATAAACATCGCAAGTATCAGCAGTAACAACATCGAAGTCGTATTGCTCGTAACCGCAATATGGTGCCATCTTGCGCAGATCCCAAGGCAAACCAGTTGAACGAAGAACTGGGCCAGTGATACCAAGAGTTGTTGCACCAGCCAGGTCTAAGTAACCAATACCTTCGGTGCGCTTCATCCAGATTGAGTTACCAACTAGAAGTTTTTCGTTATCTTTAAAGTTTTTGCGAAGTTCAGCCACTGTTTCACGAATCTTGGCGATCGCACCCTTTGGTAGATCTTGGGCCACGCCACCTGGACGCACATAAGCCATATTCATGCGTAACCCTGAAACTAACTCGAAGATATCTAATACTCGTTCGCGCTCGCGGAAACAGAAGATCATCGGTGAAAGTGCACCGAGTTCGAGGGCGCCAGTACCGAGGGCAACCATGTGCGATGAAATTCGGTTGAACTCCATCATCATTACGCGAATCTGGCTTGCGCGCTCTGGCGCCTCGATGCCCAGAAGTTTTTCAACACCTAAGCAGTAAGCAGTTTCATTGAAAATTGGTGACAAATAATCCATGCGAGTTACGAAAGTAACGCCTTGCGTCCAGCTGCGATATTCGGTGTTCTTTTCAATACCAGTATGTAGGTAACCGATTCCACAACGAACTTCAGTAACAGTTTCGCCTTCTAGTTCTAGAACTAAGCGAAGCACACCGTGAGTAGATGGGTGCTGCGGACCCATGTTTACGACAACGCGCTCTTCCTTAGCCTGACCAATTTCAGTAACTAGTGAATCCCAATCGCCACCGGTAACTGAGAAAACAGTTCCTTCGGTGGTTTCGCGAGAGGATGCGTATGGATCTACGTATGTGCTCACTTGTATGACCTACGTTCACTCGGTGGCGGTACCGTGGCACCTTTGTACTCAACTGGAATTCCACCGAGTGCATAATCTTTACGTTGTGGGTGTCCTTGCCAATCATCTGGCATCAAGATGCGAGTTAGCCCTGGATGCCCATCAAAAATTATTCCGAACATGTCAAAAGTTTCACGTTCGTTCCAGTTGTTGCCAGCCCAGACTTCAACCAGTGAAGGAATGTGTGGATCAGAATCAGGAACACTTACTTCTAGGCGCATGCGTTGATTGTTTGTCATTGAAAGCAATGGATAAACGGCGTGCAGTTCGCGATTGGTATCAGCTGGATAATGAACGCCGCTAACGCCTAAACAATTTTCAAACTTTAAACGATCGCGCAAAATAAGAGCGACTTCGACTAAGCGTTCGCGTTTGATGTGAAGAGTTAATTCACCACGATCGACGACTACGCGCTCAATTGCATCAGCAAAATCTGGATAAGCCCGCTCTAAATCATCTGCTACTTGATCAAAATAACCACCATATGGGCGCTCAGTAGACCCGGCATTTACTTGATTGCGAACTAATCCGCCGTAACCAGAGGTATCGCCAGTGCCGTGAGTTCCGAAAGAACCTCGCTCGTCACTACTCATTACGCTAACAACCCCTTCATTTGATGGGTTGGCAGGGCTGCAAGAGCCGCAGCTTCAACGTTTTTAATAACTAATTCACGGTTTGGACCAAGCTTTTCAACATAAATTTGATCGTGCAGTTTAAGAATTGCATCCATCAACATTTCTGGACGTGGTGGGCAACCTGGTAGATAAATATCAACTGGTACTACGTGATCAACACCTTGCACGATTGCATAGTTGTTAAACATTCCGCCCGAAGATGCACATGCACCCATTGCGATAACCCATTTTGGCGCTGCCATTTGATCATAAATCTGGCGAAGCACTGGTGCCATCTTGTTTGAAACTCGACCAGCAACAATCATTAAATCTGCTTGTCGTGGGGATGCGCGGAAAACTTCCATTCCGAAACGAGCTAAGTCATAACGACCAGCACCAGCTGCCATCATTTCAATTGCACAACAAGCCAAACCAAAAGTTGCTGGCCACAGTGAGTTCTTGCGCATGTAACCGGCAAGTTTTTCAACTGAGGTTAATAAAAACCCACT
>CAXNJS010000075.1:0-4483 GCA_964202795.1 Candidatus Planktophila sp. | reverse complement strand
GACCTTGAATATGTGCTCGTTTGCGCCAAGTAATGTTTCCGATCGGTGTCATGTTTTCTGCGTAATGGCTAACCGGTTCAGATGATTGTGCAACTACTGATTTTACTTCAGCTTTTACCGCAACTGGTTTAGGTGCGACGCGTGAATCTTGTTTGCGATTTTCAACAGTGATTGATTTACCGGAAATCATTTTCGAAACATCAAATGGCATAATCGTGGCAACTACTCGCGATAATTGAGAAATAGGAGCAGCAATGTCTTCGGCAGTTTGATCATGTAGTAATCGACCAAGTACGCCAGAGTATGATCGACGAGGCAAAAGCAAAGTTAATTCAACGTCTGCTTGTTCAGTCATACGAATTGCGTAATCGAGAGCCGCGTTAGGCAAGCGACGATCAGGGCAATCAATTAATTCAAGTTCCACATCATCGACGGCATCAGACGCGGCCCAAGCTGCTTGAATATCTGCAGCACGACGATCATCGATTACGAAGTGCACAGCTGAAATCTTTCGAGCATTTAAAGTTCGGGCATAACGAACAACGCTAATTGTTGCGAGGTCTACTGAATCAACTAAGACTGTAACGTCGTGGCGAGTAATTGAAGTTGCGCGCTGTTGTTCACTCTTAACAGTTAGTGCTAGCTGTTCTGCGGTGTATTGACGACGCAATCGTAAAAATGACATGACCGCAATAGGTGCAAGAACCAAAACTATCCAGGCCCCTTGGGTAAATTTAACAACTGAGAAAATAACTACGATTACTAATGACACCGAACCAGCCAAGCCGTTAATTACAAATTTTACTTTCCAGCCATCACCCTTGTGGGTGTGAGCATGCTTAGCCATTCCGAAACCAGCCAGCATGAATCCAGTGAATACGCCGAGGGCATAGAAAGCCACTAAGTGCTCTACTGAACCGGCGGTCATGAATGCGAGTAGCAATCCGCCACCTGCAAGCAGCAGGATTCCGTTAGAAAACGCTAATCGGTGCCCGCGCTTGCTTAATTGGCGAGGCAGATAACCGTCGGAGGCCACAAAGTTACAGAGCAGCGGAAACGCGCTGTAGGTGGTGTTGGCGCCAGCAAAGAGAATTAACATCGTTGCCAGCTGAACCAAAATAAACATTCCTTGACCAAAGACTCCAGTTCCAACTGCCGCCTTAGCAATTTGCGAAATAACAGTTGGGGTTCCAGACTCATATGGCATAGCATGAATTTGATGAGCAAACCATGAAACACCTAGAACCAAAGTTCCGAGCAGTGAGCTCATAATTACCAAAGTGCGCTTTGCGTTATCTGCTTCAGGTGCTTTAAATAGCGCAACACCATCAGAGATTGCTTCAAGGCCAGTAAGCGAAGAACCGCCATTGGCAAATGCGCGAAGCAGAATAAATATCGCAGCACCTGTTAGCAAACCACTTGGCTGGCCAACTTCAACTGCGCCAGGAAGATCAGTTTCTAGCAACGGCAAAGTGCCAGTGAAATATCGATAGAGACCACATGTAAATACGATCAACATGGCGCTCAGGAATAAATAAGTTGGTAGCGCAAATGCTTTACCTGCTTCTTTAACACCACGCAGGTTTCCAAAAGTCAGCAGCGCAATGATTGCAAAAATCATATGCATTTTCCATGGCTCAAGTTCAGGGAAAGTCGAAATAATTGCAGCAACACCGGCAGCACTTTGAATAGCTAAAGTCACTATGTAGTCAAGCATTAGTGCGACAGCTGCAACTTGTGCAACGACCGGACCGAAGTTGTCGCGTGAAACAACGTAGGCGCCACCAGTTTTGGTGTAAACCTGAATTACATTTCGGTAGGAAAGTGTGATCAAAACTAAAATAGCTAATACAACACCAGTCATCGGCATCAAAATTGTGAAGGCGGCTAAACCAAAAGCTGGAAGCAACGCAATCAAGATCTGTTCAGAACCATAGGCTGAAGATGAAATACAGTCCGAAGATAAAATGCCGAGCGCGTAACGCTTCTTCAAGCGCTGGTGATCTAGTGAGTGACGGTTTAAGGCACCACCCAAGAACCACTTCTTGATCTTGTAGGTAAGCGGGTCACGCAGATGCGCGTGATCCTGAAGCGCAACCGGGGCTGGGGCTCCATCAGTCCAAGACTTAGGCACTTTTACTCCTTGTTAGAGGCTCTATCTTAGATTGTTATGCTCTCCTTATGCGCACACAACTCTATATAAATGGCCAGTGGGTGGCGGGTGCCAGCACGGTTGCCGTAACTGACCCCAGCGATGGTTCAGTAATTGCCCAAGTTGCGATCGCCGATGATGCGCAATGTGAGGCCGCGATTGCTGCTGCCGATGCCATAGCTGTTGAGTGGGCTGCGACTGCACCACGGTTCCGTTCTGAAATTCTGCGCAAAGCATTTGAAATCATGACTGCTGAAATTGAAGAGATCGCAACTCTGATCTCGCGCGAAAATGGCAAAGCAATGCCAGATGCTCGTGGTGAAGCAACCTATGCTGCCGAATTTTTCCGGTGGTTTGCTGAAGAAACTGTGCGGACCCCAGGTGATTTCCGAATGTCACCAAGTGGCGATAAACGAATTTTGGTTACCCATCAACCAATTGGTTTATCAATATTAATTACACCGTGGAATTTCCCAGCTGGTATGGCAACCCGCAAAATCGGCCCGGCTATTGCTGCCGGTTGCACCATGATTTTAAAACCAGCAACTGAAACGCCACTAACTGCAATCCACATCGTTGATATTTTAGAGCGCGCTGGATTACCTAAGGGTGTTTTGAATTTAGTTATCCCAGAAAAAACCGGGCCAGCAATTTCTAAAATGCTGCACGACCCACGAGTTAAGAATTTATCTTTCACCGGTTCAACTGAAGTTGGTCGCGTTCTACTTAAAGAAGCTGCCGACAGAGTGATTCGTTGTTCGATGGAACTTGGTGGCAATGCCCAAGTAATCGTGCACGATGATGCTGACCTTGCAGTAACAATTCCACAATTATTGCTAGCGAAAATGCGTAATGGTGGTGCTGCTTGCACATCGGCTAATCGTATTTACGTGCAACGACCAATTGCCGAAAAATTTATTGCAGAACTAACTAAATCAATGTCAGCCTTCGTTGTTGGCCGCGGTACTGATGCCACCACAACGCTAGGTGCCAGTGTTTCAGTCAAAGAGCGCAACAAGATCGCTGAATTAGTAGATCAATCAATCGCAGCTGGTGCCAAGGTAGAAACCGGCGGTAAAACCCCCGATGGCCCAGGTGCTTTCTACCCTGCAACCGTGCTCTCAGTGGCTAAAGACAACCCAATTTTGAAGCATGAAATCTTTGGCCCAGTTGCCCCAGTGGTTATCTTCGATACTGATGCTGAAGGAATCGCGCTGGCCAATGACACCGAATTCGGACTAATCAGTTACGTGTTCTCAAGTGACTTAGCCCGTGCGCTTCGTACGGCAGAGGCAATGGAATCCGGAATGGTTGCGATCAACAAGGGTGTTATCTCAGACCCTGCCGCACCTTTCGGTGGCGTTAAACAATCTGGTTTAGGTCGCGAAGGTGGCTTCGATGGAATTCACGAGTTCCTGCAAACTAAATACATCGGCGTGCAGATCTAACTCACTGCATAAAACCGAAGACTTCTTACGGTTACTAGTTAAGTAGCTACCTAAGGAGTCGAAAATGCGTGCCTTAACCAAGAAGAAATCAATCGCTCTATTCGTAATCGGTCTTGTTTCGCTGGCAATCACAGCACCTAATTCGGCCACGGCTGCCGGTGCTACACAAGCCGATGTTGATTACTCAACCCAAGTTTCAACCTTGGCTCAGGAATTCGCAAAAGTTACTGTTGCTTGGGACGCCGCAATTTCAAAGCCACCTACATTGGCATTTGGTAGCAAGTGGAGTAAATACAAGACTGCTGCAACTAAGAGTTCAAAAGTTGTTTTAGCAACTGTTGCCAAAATGGATGCCTTAGTTCCTTCAGAGGGTTTTCCAAAATCTGGCCCAATGCTTAAGAAGGCCTGCGCTGCCTATAAAACTGCAATTACCGCACTTGATAAAGGAATCCAGAAAAACGACGCGAAGGCAATTACTAAAGCAACTCCATTGGCAACAAAGGCATCAAAGGCTTATCTGGCATGGAGTGAAGCTTATGCAGCAGAGGTCGCAGCTCTTAACGGTTAATAATTAAAGCTTTTTTGTAGTTAACCATTTCTCTGTTACTTGCATCCATTCAAGGGGCGCCTCGGCCGGGGCAGTGTGTGAAGCACCTTTGATGCAGTAATACTGCGAGCCTTTAACACGCGCCTTCATGAAGCGATGCATAACTGGGGTTGCTTCATCTTTCTCGCCATTAATGAAGAAAGTTGGCACCTTAATTAGGTGAAGTTCCTTTTCAACGGACCAGTCTTTTAGTGTGCCGCGCACAGTGAATTCAGTTGGTCCCCACATCGCTTCGTAAACATGCATTCCGAATTTTGGTTTGCGCGCAAAGTCAAC
>CAXNJS010000074.1:0-4662 GCA_964202795.1 Candidatus Planktophila sp. | reverse complement strand
AGGACTTCGTAAGCGTGAACTTAACGAAGTTTTCAATCTGAATCAACCGACCCACACATTGACAAAGTGATTCTTTTCCTTGTAATGCACTACTTTCACGCTACCTTTTGCTTATGAATTCATCTGAAAATATCGATTTATTTTCAATTGCTGAATCGCAAATAACTAAACCTGTAGTTGATACTTCTCTTGAAATTGCACCAACATTGCCTGGGGTTGACCAAGGTGAAATTGTCGTCATTCGTTCTAAGCGACGGAAGAAAAATATCTCGGCATATCGCCAAGGTGGACAGATAGTAGTTTCGATCCCAGCCCGAATGAGTAAAGCTGACGAGCGATCGATTGTCCCCGAGATGGTCGAACGCATTCGAAGCGCCGAAGCTGACCGCACCCCATCTGAATCTGTCCTGATCGCCCGCACCGTGGCCCTAATCGAGGCCTACGCCCCCGAAATCACCGAACGCCCGGCCAGTATCGACTGGCGAGCGATGCGTGAGCGCTGGGGATCTTGCACCGGCATCGACCGCAGTATCCGAATTTCAGACCGCCTGCGCTTTGCCCCAGCCTATGTGCAGGACTACGTCCTCTTCCATGAAGCGATCCACCTGCGCTTTTTCGACCATGGCCCAGATTTTCAAGCGATCCTGGCCGCCTACCCTGATGGCGAGAAAGCCCAGGCCTACCTCGACGGCTATGAGCTGGCCGAAAGCGATCTGGCCCCGCCTGAAGTTAAATAAGGCTTAGGCGCGCCTAAAAACTTCCCACAAACTACGCTCAGAAACCCCGATTTGAGCGTGAGCGGGGGTATCGTAAAGCCTGCACGCAAGTAAATTTCGTCGAATTCCATCGACAAATGCTCGCGTCGATTGGAGGCTTCACATGGCAGAGACATACAAAGGTGACGCTTACTGCGTTAAGTGCAAAGAGAAGCGTGATTTTGAAGGAACTGTAAAGGTTTCCGACTCTGGTCGTCGCATGGCACAGGGCATTTGCCCAGTCTGTGGCACCAAGGTAAATCGCATCCTTGGCAAAGCTCAGTAATTTTTATCACCAAAAGTTTTACCGAACGACCCGCAGCGAGTTAATCGTTGTGGGTCGTTTGCTTTGCCCGTCACTGTCTCAAATTTCGGGCGCACCTGACTCTGCGAGCCATTCGCACTAACTTCAAGTAAGAAATCTGAGAGTTCTGCGCAGAATCTCACTCGACTCGAATAGCCGAATTCAAATACGCGCACTCTGCGCCCATGACAACTAATTCAGCAATCGAAATCTCTGAAATCAAGCCTCGTTTAAAAACAGGGGCAATCGTTACCGCGATCAGCAACACCAAACCACAATCACATTTCATCGGCCATGCCAGTTCAGGTATTCAAATCAGTCACCCAGGAGCTGCTGCCATCTTGGCCAACTTTGTGGGCTCCCTAACTTGTTTTGAAATCAGCATCAAGACCGGGGCACCTTTTGAAGTAGTCAATAAAATCTGCGATGAGTTAGTCGCTGCCAACTTGATCGACCAAATTGCCAAGCCCGTCGTGTTGGCCGATCGCTTTCATTCCGAAAAAACTAATCGCAAAACATTTTCACAGGACCAGAGCCAAGATGTCGCCTACCTGCAATTGCAAGAACGCATCGCACCCGAGCTCGGTCAGATCACTTGGCAATCTGGAATCATCGACGCTGGCGTTACCACCTTAAGTCAGAGACAAAATGTGGCCATCGATATTTGTGGTGATGATCGATTAGCGACTTCACTCTTAACAATTTTGTTGGCTAGCGGAGTTTCCCAAACAACTTTGGCGCTAAGTAATCTGCAACGTGACCTCACTGCCCGAGACCTAGGGACTGGTGTTTTTGCAATCAATGACATGGGTATGAATTTAAACAATCGCGTTTGTGAAATCGCTCGTAACTTTTCGCTCTTTCCTATTTCCAAGAACGCTGACATTAAAAGTTATTTAACAATCATCTTTGGTGCACCAGACCCAGCCAAAATCAGTGCTTTGCTGAGTTCTAACTTGCCACACTTATTTATTAGCGCACTCGATGCAACCACAATGCGCATCGGGCCGCTAGTGATTCCAGGCAAAACCCCATGCAATAGATGTATCGAATTAAGCCAACTTGAACAATCGCCACTTCTAAATCAAATCAATCAAGCTCGCTCGTTTGCTCCATCCCAACAATTAAATATCGCAGCTACTGCCCAAATCGCCGGCACGATTGCTCAATCAGTTCTGAACTTTCTAGATACTGGCTTTAGCGAATTAATCGGTACCCAAATCTTGCTCGATACTGCACGGCCATGTAATCCCCAACACATCGCATATGCGATTAATCCTGCCTGCGGGTGCGCCTGGTGATTTCAATGTGCGCTAGTCAATTTCAATGTGCAGGATTTTGATTTTTTAGCCAGACTTACCCAGTGAGCAACTTTGAAACTGAGATCCCGAAATCAACAACGGCGCGTACCGCCAAGATGATTTCTATTCCAGTTGGAATTGCCGGTCGTAGTGCACTGGGTTTTGGTCGCCAACTAGTTGGACAATCCGGCAGCATGGTCTTCAGTGAGATTCAAGAGAAAACTGCCGAGCAAGTATTTAAAGTTTTAGGTGAGCTAAAAGGTGGCGCGATGAAATTCGGCCAAGCTCTTTCAGTTTTTGAAGCTGCCCTACCTGAAGAAATTGCCAAGCCATATCGCGAAACTCTTACAAAATTACAAGAATCAGCACCACCGCTACCAACTCGGGTAGTTCATAAAGTTTTAGCCAAAGAGTTAGGTGAAGATTGGCGCGATAACTTCGCTAACTTCGAAGATCAACCAACTGCATCGGCTTCGATCGGCCAAGTTCACAAAGCAACTTGGAAAGATGGCCGAGCCGTTGCGGTAAAGATTCAATACCCCGGTGCTGCTGAAGCTTTGATCTCTGATTTAAATCAGATTCAACGCTTTGCGAAAATTTTCCAATTAGTAATGCCCGGTTTAGATATGAAACCTTTGCTCGAAGAACTTCGCGCGCGCATTATCGAAGAAGTCGATTATCGTTACGAAGCCGAAGCGCAACAAAAATATTCGCAGGTTTACGAAAATGATCCAGATATTGCGATTCCAAAAGTTGTCATGGCATCTGATCGCGTATTAGTTAGTGAATGGCTTGAAGGCACTCCACTTTCCAAGATCATTGCCAGCGGTACCCAGGAAGAGCGAAACAACGCCGGCATGAAGTTGGCCCGTTTCCACTTCACCTCACCAGACCGCGCTGGCCTATTGCACGCTGATCCACACCCAGGAAACTTCCGATTGCTAGATGATGGTCGATTAGGCGTGCTCGACTTCGGCGCTTGCAACCGTTTGCCTGATGGTTTCCCAGAACCAATGAAGAATTTGCTCAAGCACGCACTCGATGATGATGCGATTGCGCTCTACGAGGGCTTCAAAAAAGATGGCTTTATCTTGGCCGATGTTGATGTCGACCCAAATCTGGTCTTGGAATATCTAGTGCCGCTAGTCGAACCACTTAGAACCGAAGTATTTAAGTACTCCCGTGAATGGCTACGCGATCAAAGCGCTCGCGTTGGCGACCCACGTAATCCAACTGCCAAGATCGGTTTCCAATTAAATCTGCCAGCTGAATATGTTTTGATCCATCGCGTAACCCTCGGCACTACTGGCATTTTCTGCCAACTAGAAGCCGAGGGCAAATTCCGCGACGAAGCGCTCTCTTGGTTCCCCGAGATCGCGCCGGCTAACTCTTAAAGCCTTAAAAGCAAAGTGGCCCCACGCGACGAACCGTGGGACCACTTGGTGTGCGTACCGCTGGCGGGATTCGAACCCGCGACCTGCATTTTCGTCAGAAGACCGCTCTATCCACTGAGCTACAACGGTACGCAAGGTGAAAGTTAGTTTCATTTAAAGAATTGAATTTTGAACTCTAAAACACTGTGGATAAATCTGATACTCTTTTGATTCGTCGGAAAGCCGCAATAAATTGAGCTATAGAAAAAGACCCCGCCAAACATGGCGGGGTCTTTTTCTATTAACACTTAAATAAGCAGTGCTAGTTTTTCTTTAAGCAGCAATGCGTGGTCGCCCAGCTTTGCGCTTTGCTTGGATAACAACACCATCTTCAAAGAGTTCGCCGCCCCAAACACCAACTGGTTCCTGACGTGAGAGCGCGCCTGATAAACACTTGGCACGAACTGGACACTCACCACATAACGCTTTAGCAGCTTTGATATCTGCTTCGGCATCAGAGAAGAAGGTTTCAGGTTCTGCACCGTGGCATGGCAAAGTATTAGCGATCGGATTGCCATATGTGCCGGTGATGTCACCGAGACCAATCTTGTCGCCGCTTTCAGACCATCCTGGTACTAGTAGTTCGCTGAAGAGAACGCTCATGGTTCTCACCTTCTTTCCTTTGTTAGTTTGTCTTTCTCTTGTTTGGGTAGTTGTCGGGATAAAGAAAAAGGACCCTTAATCCTTTTGGATTAGGGCCCTTGTTTGGCTTATTCGATGTTATTCGAATGAACCTCCAGCAGACCCGGATCCGGCATAAAAATTGGCATAAGCTGCAAATGTGGTTGCAGTAGGCCAATTAGATGTCGCGCGCTTAGCTGATACGGGTTTCATTGCAGCACCCATAACAGCCTCACGCATTGCGTGTG
>CAXNJS010000073.1:0-5122 GCA_964202795.1 Candidatus Planktophila sp. | reverse complement strand
GAAGTACTTGAAGGTCCGAGCAGAATTTCTTCGAGCGTGCCAACTGTGCCAACGGCAACGCGCTCGCCACGAGGTAGAACAGCGTGATGTGCCTCTGATCCCCAGTGCCAACCTAAACCAGGCGCTTCTGTGGCTTTTGCAAGTGGTGAGCCCATCATTACCGCATCGGCGCCCATGGCAATTGCTTTTGCAATATCACCACTGCGACCAACGCCACCATCGGCAATTACGTGCACATAACGGCCGCCAGATTCATCGAGATATTCACGACGAGCAGAGGCAACTTCAGCAACGGCAGATGCCATCGGAACTTGAATACCCAAAACTTTGCGAGTGGTGTGTGCTGCCCCTCCTCCAAAACCAACTAGAACACCAGCAGCTCCTGCGCGCATTAAGTGCAGCGCACCTGTTGCAGTGGCAACGCCACCAACAATTACTGGCACATCTAGCTCATAAATGAACTTCTTCAAGTTAAGCGCATCGTCACGAGTTGCTACATGCTCGGCACTAACTGTGGTTCCGCGAATAACGAAAATATCAACACCAGCATCGACCACAGCCTTATGAAGTTCGGCAGTGCGTTGTGGTGAAAGTGATGCCGCAACAGTTACGCCAGCTTCGCGAATTTGCTTAATGCGCTCTTTGATCAGTGCTGGCTGAATTGGAGCGCTATAAAGTTCTTGCATACGACGAGTTGCCTGTGCATCTGGCATCGATGCGATTTCACCTAATTGAATCCGGGGATCTTCATATCGAGTCCAGAGGCCTTCGAGGTTTAGAACACCGAGGCCACCTAATTTGCCAATCGCAATTGCAGTTTGCGGTGAAACCACTGAATCCATTGGCGCTGCCAACATTGGTAACTCAAATTTATAAGCATCGATCTGCCATGAAGTAGAAACATCTTCAGGGTCGCGAGTACGGCGCGATGGCACAATCGCAATATCGTCAAAGGAGTAGGCCTGGCGGGCACGTTTGCCGGGTGCAATTTCAATCTCGAACATTTACTTAGCCCTAGCCTTTCTTCGCATAATTAGGGGCATCTGCCACGTGTAATACATCGTGCGGATGGCTCTCTTGTAGACCAGCTGCAGTGATTTGAATTAAGCGACCATCGCGGCGCAAAGTATTGATATCTGGTGCTCCGGCATAACCCATTCCAGAACGCAGGCCACCAACTAATTGATGAACTACTTCGGCGACAGTGCCACGATATAAAACTTTTCCTTCGATACCTTCAGGAACTAATTTATCTTCAGATAAAACATCGTCTTGCATATAACGATCTTTAGAATATGACTTCTGCTCGCCGCGTGATTGCATCGCGCCAAGTGAACCCATTCCGCGATAGCCCTTATATTTACGGCCATCAATTTCAATTAATTCACCAGGTGACTCTTCACAGCCGGCAAGTAACGAACCAAGCATTACCGAATTTGCACCAGCAACAAGTGCTTTCACAATGTCGCCTGAATATTGCAGACCACCATCGGCGATCAATGGAATTCCAGCTTTGCCACATGCTTTAGCAGCTTCCATGATGGCGGTAATTTGAGGAACACCAACACCGGCCACAATTCGAGTGGTGCAGATTGAACCCGGACCAACGCCAACTTTTACGGCATCGGCGCCAGCATTAATCAAAGCTTGCGCACCAGCGCGGGTTGCCACATTGCCACCAATAATTTCAGTAGTTGGTGAAAATTTCTTAATGCGTGAAATCGCATCTAGTACGGCGCGATGATGACCGTGCGCAGTATCAACAACAACCACATCAACGCCGGCTTCAATTAGTGCCTGTGCGCGAGCGAACCCATCGTCGCCAACTCCAACGGCGGCGCCAACCATGCCCACGTTCTTAACTAATTTAACGTGAGTTACTTGCTCGGCAATTGATAAATTGCGGTGAATGATGCCAATGCCGCCGGCTTTAGCCATGGCGATCGCCAGTTGTGATTCAGTTACGGTATCCATCGCTGAAGAGATCAACGGCACTGCCAATGTAATGTTTTGAGTTAGTTGGGTTGAAGTTTCGACTTCAGAAGGCACAACTTCAGAGGCATCTGGCAGTAAGAGCACATCGTCATAGGTCAGGCCCATCATTGCGATCTTGTCATCGCTCATTTCGGCCTCCTCCACTAGTTTAAAAAGCTAGTTCAAATGATCAAGGCCAAAGTCTAACGGCTCTTTTAGGCCCCGATTGCCTGCGTAATTTCCTCACATGCGTGCTGTAAATCAGTGACAACGGTGGCTTCGCCACATTGTTTTGGATTCCAGCCTGGCCCACCCAGAATAATTTTGGGGGCAGGTCGCACATCTGGCAGTTCCTGGAAGAATTGTGGGTCACCGTTTTCAGACAATTGCGCCCAGAGAAATAGCGCAGGGGGTGCTGATTTATTAATGATTCCACACAGTGCAGAAAGCGGCGTGCGAGCACCTAAGAAATTACTAGAAATCTCGCGTTCGGCTAAGGCTGCGGCGAGTGCGTGTAGTGCTAACGAATGTAGTTCTTCGCCAACACATGCTAATAAAACTGGCCGGGCATTTACGGCATCAAATTCTTCGGGTACTGATTCGCGCAAAACTGTCTTGATTAATTCAGACATCATATGTTCGATCTCAATACCTTCGCCGGTTCTTGCCCAGTCATCGCCGATGTGAATTAAAACCGGCACGATAACGTTCTGCCAGCAGTTAATTACGCCGTTTTTCATCAATTCTTGGCGCAGCGCTTGAAGCACAAAATCGCGATCAAGTGATTCAGCTGCGCGACAAATTGCAGCAACTAATTCTTCAGCAACAACAATTTCAGATACTAATTCTGGAATCGAAATCTCACCTTGATGAGAATTAGCCCGTAGCGCTGCATCACTTGGTGCTACGCCCGCTGTAATTAAGCGGCGCATCATTATTAATCTGGCGACATCGGCTCTGGAATATCGGCGATGGCTACCTTCAATATGTTCGGTTGGCCCTAGGCCATAGCGCCGATCCCAAGTCCGCAAAGTTGCCGGGGCTACGCCAATCTGGCGGGCTAAGGCAGCTACGGTCAGGGGTTGATCCATGCCCCAATCTTGGGGGGTAGGTGAGATTCGTGCCACCTGAGTACGCTCAAATCGCCCCCAAATCTAGGAATGGGGGTATTCGATACTTGAACAACCTATGAAGCGGTTGTATGGTTCAACCCAATAGAAGTTTAAGCATCCAAGGGGTCATTATGAGCGAAGTATCTAGACTTCCAAAACCAGTTGTTGAAAACTGGAATTGGCAGCAAGACGGTTCTTGCCGTGACTTGCCTAGTGAGATGTTCTTTCATCCAGATGGTGAACGTGGGCCACGTCGCCGCAATCGCGAAAATGTAGCCAAGGCTGTTTGCAATAGCTGCCCAGTACTTGATGCTTGTCGCAAGCACGCACTGTCTGTGCAAGAGCCATATGGAATTTGGGGCGGTCTCTCTGAAGATGATCGCGTTGCAATTCTCGACCGCGATGGCGTAGCAGTTGCGCTATCGACTGCAAGTTAATTATTTATTAAGCCCCGAAAGTAAAAAACCCGCCGGAGATCCGGCGGGTTTTTTATTTAGTAATGATTACTAGTGTGCGTGTCCACCAGGGCCATGTGAATGACCGTGACCACCAGCAGATTCAGGTGCTTCATCAGCCGGACGCTCATAGACAACTGCTTCAGTTGTAATAAACATGGCAGCAATTGAAGCAGCGTTTGCAAGTGCTGAACGAGTTACTTTAACTGGATCGATAACACCGTCTTTAGCTAAGTCGCCGTAAACATCAGTTGCTGCGTTAAAGCCTTCATTGGCTTTCATCGCACGAACTTTTGCTACAACTACATAACCTTCAAGACCCGCGTTTTCAGCGATCCAACGAAGTGGTTCATCGCATGCTTTGCGAACTAAACGAACACCGACAGCCTTATCGCCTTCGAAGCCAAGATCGCCTTCAAGTGCATCAGCTGCATGTACTAGTGCTGCGCCGCCACCAACCACAATGCCTTCTTCAACTGCGGCACGGGTTGCAGAGATCGCATCTTCTAGACGATGCTTCTTTTCCTTTAACTCAACTTCAGTATGTGCGCCAACTTTGATTACGCAAACGCCACCAGCGAGTTTTGCAACGCGCTCTTGTAGCTTTTCACGATCCCAGTCAGAGTCAGTATTTTCGATCTCTTTGCGAATCTCAGAAACGCGAGAAGCAACTACTGCCTTATCGCCAGCACCATCGACGATGGTGGTTGCATCCTTTGAGATAACAACGCGACGTGCGCGACCAAGGGACTCCAGACCAATCTGATCTAGCTTCATGCCAACTTCGGCTGAGATAACTTCGCCGCCGGTTAAGATTGCGATGTCTTGCAACATAGCCTTACGACGATCGCCGAAACCAGGTGCCTTAACAGCTGCTGAGGCGAACACGCCACGCATGCGGTTAACAACCAGGGTAGAAAGCGCTTCGCCTTCAACATCTTCAGCGATAATCAATAGCGGCTTTGAAGTCTGGGCCACCTTTTCCAGGATTGGAAGTAGCTCGGCAAGAGCTGAAATCTTTCCACCTGAGATCAATACGTAAGCATCTTCAAGGATTGCTTCCATGCGATCTTGATCAGTTACAAAATATGGCGAGATGTAACCCTTATCGAATTGCATTCCTTCAGTGAACTCAAGTTCAAGTCCAGTAGTAGATGCTTCTTCAACCGTAATTACGCCATCTTTGCCAACTTTATCCATCGCTTCAGCAATTAAGTCACCGATGCCACGATCTTGAGCTGAGATAGTTGCAACGTCGGCAATCTGTGCCTTGTCTTTTACAACAGTGGCATTGGCCTTAAGAGCAGCTGAAATTGCAGCAACTGCTGCTTCGATACCAATTTTAATATCCATTGGTTGTGCGCCAGCTGCAAGGTTACGAAGACCTTCCTTAACCATTGCTTGAGCAAGGACTGTTGCAGTTGTTGTTCCGTCACCAGCAACATCGTTGGTCTTGGTTGCAACTTCTTTAACTAGTTGAGCACCCATGTTTTCAACTGGATCAGAGAGTTCAATCTCTTTTGCAATTGTTACGCCATCGTTTGTGATGGTTGGGGCACCGAATGCTTTTGAGATAACTAC
>CAXNJS010000072.1:0-5444 GCA_964202795.1 Candidatus Planktophila sp. | reverse complement strand
AAGTGACTCCAGATACCGATGTAATCGTTGAGCAAATCACGTTAGTAATCGATGGCTTTGAAGTAACTGTTCCAAAGGGCACTTTAGTAATTCGTGCCGCAGAGAAACTAGGAATTCAGATTCCGCGTTTCTGTGATCACCCATTACTTGATCCAGTTGGCGCTTGTCGTCAATGTCTAGTTGATATTGAAATTAATGGCCGCGCATTTCCAAAGCCCCAAGCTTCATGCACAATTCCAGTTGAGCCAGGCATGATTGTTAAAACCCAATTAACTTCACCAGTAGCCGATAAAGCTCAAAAAGGCGTGATGGAGCTATTGCTAGCTAACCACCCGCTTGATTGCCCAGTTTGCGATAAGGGTGGCGAGTGCCCGTTGCAAAACCAAGCAATGAGCAACGGAAATCCCGAGATGCGCCTAGATGGCGTAAAACGCACCTTTGAGAAGCCAGTTGCGATTTCATCTTCAGTATTACTAGATCGCGAACGTTGCGTGCTCTGTGCCCGCTGTACTCGTTTTTCAGATCAAATTGCCAGTGATCCTTTCATCACTTTGATCGAACGTGGCGCTCTACAACAAGTTGGAATTTATGAAGAAGAGCCATTTAAATCTTATTTCTCGGGCAACACAGTTCAAATCTGCCCAGTAGGCGCGCTCACCGGAACTTCATACCGTTTCCGTGCTCGTCCCTTTGATTTAGTTTCAACGCCATCTGCTTGCGAACATTGCGCATCAGGTTGCGATCTTCGTACCGATGTTCGTCGCGGCAAGACACTACGTCGCTTAGCTGGTGATGATGCAGAAGTTAATGAAGAGTGGAACTGCGATAAGGGTCGCTGGGCATTTAAATATGTAACCGCCACTGATCGTATAACCGTGCCTCAAGTTCGAAATGAAAATGGCGAACTTGTTACAGCGTCCTGGCCAGAAGCAATTTCGGCAGCCGCTGCCGGTTTGAGTCGTGGCGCCGCAGTTCTAGTTGGTGGCCGTACAACTTATGAAGATGCTTATGGTTACAGTAAGTTTGCTCGCGTAGCACTTGGCACTAACGATATTGATTTCCTGTCCCGAATTTCATCCGATGAAGAACGTGAATTCTTGGCAGCTCGCGTAGTTAACAACGCAACTACTTATCGTGATATTGATAAAGCCGACCATGTTCTTCTGATTGGTTTTGAACCTGAAGAAGAATCCCCAATTGTTTTCTTACGTATCAACAAGCAATTTAAGAAGCGCGCGCTGAAGGTAACTTCAATCGGCAGCAAAGAATCAATTGCCGTTGAAAAGCTAAGTGCTAACTTCGTTTGTGTGCAGCCGGGCCAAGAGGCTTCAGCAGTTGCAACTCAAGAGCTAACTAATAAGTCAGTTATTTTGGTAGGCGAGCGCGCAGCTGAAAGTGCTGGTTTATTAAGCGCAACCGCAGCTCTAGCTGATCGCACGGGCGCTAAGTTGGCCTGGATTCCTCGTCGCGCCGGAGAGCGTGGCGCACTAACTGCAGGGGCCATTGGTAATTTATTACCTGGTGGTCGCCCAGTTGCAGATGCTGCTGCCCGAGTTGATATTGCATCTCTCTGGAACGTGAATTCACTACCAAGTGAGATTGGCCGTAGTGCTGGTCAAATTATTGGCGATGTTAATAACGGAAAGATCTCAGCACTATTAGTTGGCGGTGTTGATCCACTTGATGGAGCAAATCCAGATGCAACAGTTGCAGCCCTTGAGAAAGCATTTGTGGTTTCTTTGGAAATTGCTAATAGCGAAGTTACTAAGTACGCCGATGTGATCTTGCCAGTTGCGGCAATTACGGAAAAGAGCGGATCATTCCTTAACTGGGAAGGTCGTGCTCGCGCATTTGAGACAGCCGTTGATTCACTAAACCGTAGCGACCTAAGAATTCTTTCCATGATTGCTGATGAGCTGGGTCATTCGATTTCACTTGGCACAGTTGAAAAGGCTGCTAAAGAGATTGCCTCAATCGGTAATTGGGATGGCGCAAAAGTTTCTACTCCAAGTGTTTCGGCAGCGAGTGCGCATTCAGTATCTGGCGACCAGGCTGTTCTTACTTCATGGCGTCGCTTGCTAGATCTTGGAACTCTGCAAAAGGGTGAAGAGAATTTAGCGGGCACGGCTCGTCGCACAGTTGCAGTTATTTCACCAAAGCGTGCAGCTGCCCTTGGTGTGGTCGATGGTCAACTACTTAAGATTTCAAACGGCAATGGCTGGGTTATGTTGGAAGCCCTGGTTGAAAATATTCATGATGATGCAGTTTGGGCACCACGTAATTCTGCTGGTTCGCAATTGCTTGCCAATTTAGGAGTCGCGCATAATTCAGTAGTAACGGTGGTGAAAGCATGACAAATGCTCAATTAATCGCAAATGATCCAGGCTGGCTGATTGGCGTAAAAGCCTTACTGGTTTTCGTTTTATGCGTATTGCTAACACTGATGTCGGTATGGGGCGAGCGTCGCCTGGTGGCTCGGATGCAACAGCGTCTTGGACCTAACCGCGTTGGTCCATTCGGTTTAGTTCAAGCTTTAGCTGATGGCGTTAAGTTAGCCCTTAAAGAAGATTTAATTCCAGCTGCTGCCGATAAAGTCGTATTCATCATTGCGCCAATAATTAGTGTTACTACTTGCTTCATGTCATTCGCAGTCATTCCATTCTCTGGCCAAGTTACCTTGTTTGGAAAAGTTACTGCGATGCAGCTAACTGATATTCCAGTTGGTGTTCTCTATGTTTTGTCGATCGCCTCAATTGGCGTTTATGGCATTGTCTTAGCCGGTTGGTCATCTGGCTCTACTTATCCACTACTCGGTGGCCTGCGTTCAAGTGCACAAGTAATTTCCTATGAAATTGCGATGGGACTTTCACTAGTTGCCGTCTTTATCTATGCCGGTTCAATGTCTACTTCCGAAATTGTTGAAGCACAGAGTCAGTGGTGGTATGCCGTAGTTCTCTTCCCATCCTTTGTTATTTATGCCATATCAATGGTGGGCGAAACAAACCGCGCCCCATTTGACTTAGCTGAAGCTGAAGGTGAATTAGTTGGTGGCTTCCACACTGAGTATTCATCACTTAAATTCGCACTCTTCTTCTTAGCTGAGTATGTAAACATCATTGCAGTTTCTGCTCTTGCTACAACACTCTTCTTAGGTGGCTACCACGCACCGCCAGGTCTTGGCTTTACTGAAGCATGGCTAGGTGGCTGGTTCACCATGGTCTGGTTCTTTGCCAAAGTTATTCTCTTCTTCTTTGTATTCGTCTGGCTGCGTGGCACATTGCCTCGCATGCGTTATGACCAGTTCATGCAATTTGGTTGGAAAGTCTTAATTCCAGCTTCCTTAGCTTGGATCATGATCGTGGCTACATTGCGCGTTCTTTCATTAACTGGAGCTCCAAGAGCAGCCACAATCGCCTTTGCTAGCACTGTTGTGCTTCTAGTTATGTTGGTTAATTACGGTTTCGAAAACGCTAAGAATAAGAAAAAGAACGCACCTGTTGCTGAGGTATCGCAACCAGATTTCGCAGTTCCACAACTACCGATCAAGGTATCAACCATCAATGTTTCAACTGGACAGAGAGGAGATCAATAATGTCTGATCACATCGAACCGATGAATAAGAAAGAGATCTCCGTAAACGATGTTGAATTCGCGCAGATTGAGCAGAATGGGCCTAAGAACTTATTCAGCCAGATGCAAGGTTTCTGGGTTACTTTTGCAACGATGTTTAAGAAAGTAAATACCGTTAGCTATCCAGAAGTTAAAGAACCGACTGCAGAGCGTTTCCACGGCCGCCATCAACTTAACCGTTATGACGATGGCCTAGAAAAGTGCATCGGTTGCGAGTTATGTGCTTGGGCATGTCCGGCAGATGCAATCTATGTTGAAGGTGCAGCTAACACCGAAGATCATCGCATGTCCCCAGGTGAGCGTTACGGTCAGGTTTATCAGATAAATTACTTGCGTTGTATTTTCTGCGGTCTCTGCATCGAAGCATGTCCAACTCGTGCGCTAACTATGACTAATGAATACGAGCTGGCTGATGAAACTCGCGCGAAGCTAATTTTTGAAAAAGACGATTTATTGGCACCGCTCCGGGCCGGAATGTTGATGCCACCGCATCCAATGTATCCAAACACCACTGATACTAATTACTACAAGAACGAGATCAAGAGTTCGCATCCTTCGCAAGAGGTCAACAATTGATTAATTACGCTCTTGAGTTAGGGCAAACTGCCAAGCCTGAAGCCTTGCTCTTTTACATCTTGGCACCATTAGCCGTTGCTGCTGCAATTGGCATGTTGGTTGTTAAGAAAGCAGTTCACTCAGCGATTTTATTGGCTTGGGTAATGATTACTCTGGCTATCTTCTACATAGCCCAGGACGCTGCTTTCCTAGGCATTGTGCAGATCGTTGTTTACACCGGCGCCGTAATGATGCTCTTCCTATTTATTTTGATGTTAGTTGGCGTTGATTCATCTGAATCACTAACTGAAACCATTAAGGGTCTGCGTTGGATTGCAATTACCGCATCCGTTGGCTTTGGTGGGTTACTAATCTCGCTCTTAGGCCGCGCCTCTTTAGGTCGCACAACTGCCGGTTTAGCTGATGCTAATTCAAATGGAAATGTTGAAGGCTTAGCGCAATTAATTTTCAGTGATTATGTCTGGCCATTCGAAGTTATTTCAGCCCTTTTAATTACTGCAGCCGTTGGTGCCATGGTTTTGGCACATCATGAGCGCACCGTAAAGCGCGTTACTCAACGCGAACAATCACAAGCTCGTTTTCGTTCTGGTTCATTGGCAGCAGCTGCCGGTTTACCTGGTCCTGGCGTATTCGCATTGCACAATGCCGTCGATGTTCCGGCGTTGTTGCCAGATGGAACACCTGCCGCCGCTTCAATTTCAGCAACTTTGAAAGCGCGTGGCGATATGTTGGATTCAGCGCAATATCAATTAGATAACAATGACAATGCTGCGGAGGATAAGTAATGAATTCCGCTAACTATTTATATCTATCAGCGCTGCTCTTCACGATTGGTGCCGTGGGTGTGGTTATCCGCCGCAACGCGATTGTGGTATTTATGTGTGTAGAGCTAATGCTTAATGCCGCCAACTTATCTTTTGTAACTTTCTCACGTATCAATGGCAACCTAGATGGCCAAGTAGTGGCTTTCTTCACCATGGTTGTCGCAGCGTGTGAAGTTGTGGTCGGACTGGCAATAATTGTGACCATCTACCGCTCCCGTCGATCAGCATCAGTAGATGATGCCAACCTGTTAAAGCGATAGCGCCCATGACTTCAAATCTGATTGTTTATTTAATCGCGATTCCATTATTTAGCTCTGCCATATTGCTGCTAACTGGCCGCAAAGCCAATAAATGGGGCCATTTAGTAGGCACTTTGGCTTCGGCGAGTTCATTTGGCATTGGCGCTTATCTATT
>CAXNJS010000071.1:0-5594 GCA_964202795.1 Candidatus Planktophila sp. | reverse complement strand
TCAAAGCTTCATCAGCCGGGGCTTCTAGTGGCAATTGATTTAGTTGCATCACACCACCCACTTAAAGGTGTTAACCCAGGTTGGAAACGTTATGACACTTTGTCTTACACCCCAGGTGTTATTGCCGGTAAGACTCTTTATATGTCGGGTTTTGCATCCCTTGATATGGAAACTCAAGAAGCAACACATGCTGGCGATATCGTGGCTCAAGCGCAGTCAACTTATGAAGCAATTTTGTTGGTATTAAAGGAAGCTGGCGTAGGCCCAGAAGCTCTCGTAAACACCATTGAATACGTGGTTCCTGAAGGCTTAAAGGAATATCGTGGGGTTGCCAAGGTGCGCGAGAACTTACTTACTAAGCCTTGGCCTTCATCTACTGGTGCGCTTTGCCATTCACTATTGCGCCCTGAATTCTTGCTTGAAGTATTTCCGTTAGCGGTGTTGCCATGACCTTGTTAACCGATGCAATTAAAGCCATGGTTGGTAATGAACGCACCTACGTTGCCCCAGAACCATTTGGTACTGCATCCGGTCGATATTTCGCGCTAGCAGTTGAAGATCACAACCCAATGTATGCAGCTCGTGAAATTGCACCGCTAACTTTAATTTGCGATACCAATCAATACGCTAACTTACCGATGAATGAAGATGGCTACGCTGGCCACTTCTGGGATATCGAAATTCCGAATACTAAATTATTACGTGGCGGCAACAGTTATAAGTTCCACCAATATGTTCATGCCACAGATGTACTACACGTTACCTGGAAGATCGATGAGATCTCTGAGCGCGTTAACTCCAAGGGCATCGCAATGGCAACTATGTTTAGCACCGCTACTTATCGCAACCAACGCAATGAGCTTTTAGCAACCAATACCGAATCTTTGATTTGGATTGCATTGGAGGCTAACTAATGAAGAATGTAAAAGTGGGCGATCAGTTACCAACACTAACTAAACACTGCACTCTAACTTCAATGATTGCATACGCAGGGGCAACCTGGGATTGGCACCGTCTGCATTACGATCATGATTATCTGAAAGCCAAAGGACTTAAGGCACCAGTTGTAGATGGCCAAGTATTTGGCGCATACGTTGTGCAAGCTATTCAAGATTGGCTAGGTGAGAGTGCCCTTATTTCTGAGTTAGATTTTCGTTACGCCGGCTTAGTATTTGCCGAAGAGCATGTGCAGGTAAGCGGTGAAGTCACTGAAGTAAGCGGTGCAGGTGTATCGCTATCGCTAAAGATCGATGTGATTGATGCTAACGGGGCGATTCAGCGCCCAGCAGTTACGCCGATTACCGCAAAGGTAGTTTGGCGTTAAGGATGAAAACCCCAGTAATTGTTGGTGCAGCAGAGTGTGATTTAGGTGTCACCAATAAATCAATTCTTGAGCTACAAGCACAAGCGGTTTCCCGAGCCTTAGCTGATGCCGGCCTAAAGATCAGCGATGTTGATGGCATTGCAACTAATGCGATTTCTCGCTTTTCAGCCACTTCGCTAGCTGATTACTTGGGCATCGAACCTAAATTTACTGATTCAACTTTTGCTGGTGGCAGTTCATTTGAGATGTATGTGGCACGGGCCTATCACGCAGTTGCTAGCGGTCAGTGCAATGTAGTTGTGATTTCTTTTGCATCAAATCAACGCTCAGCTAAATCTCGTTCCCTTGGTGGCGTCGTAGAACACCACACACCTGAAGCACAATTTGAAACTGCATACGGCCCACTATCTCCACTTAGTTACTACGCCATGGCAGCTCAACGCTATATTCATGATGTCCCAAATGGTCGAGCAGCACTTTCGGAAATCGCAATTAGCGCTCGCGAATGGGCGCTGTTAAATCCAAAGGCATATCGTTATGGAACTGCATCACTCACTGTTGCAGAGCTGGAAAGTGCCGACCTGATTTCATCCCCATTGCGGGCAAGTGACTGTTGTTTAGTGACTGATGGTGGCGGTGCGATCATCATTACTAACTCTGAGATTGCTAAAGGATTAAAGAGCAAGCCAGTTTCAATCCTGGGTTTCGGTGAATCAACTACTAATACTTCAATGACTACGCATCGTGATTTGCGCGTAACCGGTGCCAAGCAAAGCGGTGACATTGCATTTGCAATGGCCGGCGTATCGCGCTCTGATATTGATGTTGTTGAAATTTATGATTCATTCACAATTACAACGCTGCTTTCGCTGGAAGGTTTGGGATTTGCCGGAAAAGGCGAAGGCGCAGAATTTGTGCTTGATGGAAAAACCAGACCAGGTGGAACATTTCCATTAAATACCAATGGCGGGGGACTCTCCTACTGTCACCCTGGCCAGTATGGAATTTTGTTATTGATTGAAGCAGTTCGTCAGTTACGTGGCGAATGTGGTGATCGTCAGGTAGCAAATGCCAAGTTAGCGGTTGCCCACGGCACTGGCGGAATTCTTTCGACAAATGCCACTGTGATTCTGGGGGCAAATTAATGTTTCCATACTTGCCTCACGAAGATGCGATCAGCGCGCCATTCTGGGCTGCAACCAGAGAGCGAAAATTACTTATTCAATACTGCTCAACCTGTGATCAATTCCAGTGGTATCCACGCGCGATATGTATTTCCTGCGCAACTGAGAAGTTAGAGTGGCGTGAAATAAGCGGCAAGGGCACCATAGATTCGTGGACCACCGTGCATCGCGCACCTACCGAGGGCTTTGTTCCACCATATGTAATTGCTCGCGTTCTGCTGAGCGAAAAGGTAATCATGCTAACTAGACTTATCGGTATCGAGAGCCCCGCTTGTGATCAAGTAGTTGAGCTTTCTTGGCAAGAGTTATCTGATGGTCGAGCACTTCCGGTATTTGGTTAGATAAAGAACTAGGAGCTAAAAATGGATTTCAACTTAAGCGATGAGCAATTAGCATTTAAGAAAGTGCTACGCGAGTTTGTCGAGAAAGAAATCAAGCCAGTTGCTAACCAGTATGAAAAAGAAGGTATCTATCCAACTGAGATAGTTGCAACCATGGCCGAGATGGGTCTTTTCGGAATGACAATTCCAGAAGAGTACGGCGGTCTAAATGTTGACATGGTTTCATTTGCTTTAGTTTTTGAAGAAATTGCTCGTGGCTGGATGGGTGTTGCTGGAATTCTTGGCAGCCACTCACTTTCATGCTGGATGATTGCCCATCACGGTACGCAAGAACAAAAAGATAAGTACCTACCTGATCTAGCAACTGGTAAGCGCCGGACAGGAATCGGCTTAACTGAGCCAGATGCTGGCACCGATCTACAAGGCATTCGCACTACTGCTCGCCTTGAAGGGGATGAATATGTAATCAATGGTTCTAAAACCTGGATCACAAATGCTCGTCACGCTGACCCACTGCCAGTTTTAGTTAAGACTGATCCAAACGCATCACCTGCACATAAGGGAATGAGCGTAATTTTGATCGAAGCTGGCACTCCAGGTTTCGAGATCGGTAAAGATATTGGAAAGCTCGGCTATAAAGGTACTGAGTCTTGTGAAGTAGTTCTTAACAATGTTCGCGTACCAAAAGGAAACCTACTCGGTGGCGTCGAAGGTCGCGGAATGCAGCAAGTTTTAAGTGGCCTAGAAACTGGCCGCGTTAATATCGCAGCCCGCTCAGTTGGTATTGCCCAAGCTGCATATGAAGCTGCGATTAATTATTCAAAAGAACGCAAAGCATTCGGGCAGCCAATTAGTGAGTTCCAAGCAATTCAATTGAAGTTAGCTGAGATTGCAACAAACCTACAAGCTGCGCGCTTAATGACTTACTGGGCAGCATCTAAGGCTGATGCTGGCGAGCGCGTTGATATGGAAGCCGGCATGGCTAAGTATTTTGCGAGCGAAGTAGCGATCATGGCCTCGCTTGAAGCAATGCGTGTTCATGGTGGTTATGGCTACTCAACCGAGTACGTTGTTGAGCGTCTTTATCGTGATGCGCCACTAATGTCGATTGGCGAAGGCACCAATGACATTATGAAGATGGTTATCGCTAAATCATTACTCAGCGGAAAGACCCAAATCGGATAATGAGCGCTCGCAGCCATCTCTACGTCCCCGCCAATGATTTAGAGCGTTTAACTAAAGCGCTTGGTCGTGGGGCAGATGCGCTTATTGTTGATCTTGAAGATGGTGTTGCACCAGCTGATAAAGGCATCGCTCGCGAGAACTTAGTTACATTTCTCAATGATTTAAATTCCGATGTAGAAATATGGGTTCGTGTTAATCCAGAAAAAGGTGCGCTGGAGGCCGACTTAGCTGCAGCAGTTCATAAAAATTGCCGCGGAATAGTTCTGGCAAAAGCTACTACTTTGGCCGAAATTCAAAATCTAGATTCATTAATAACTGGTCTTGAGAAGTCTCGTGGCATTACGAAGAAGTTAGAAGTTTCAGCTTTGATTGAGTCAGCCCTAGGCGTATTTAACGCCCAAGCTATTGCAACTGGCCCACGCATTACCCGTATGCAAGTTGGCGAATCAGATCTTCGCGCTGATTTAGGTACTTCAGGTCTGGCTGGTGAAACCACCACACAGTTCGCTCGCAGCATGGCGGTCTTTGCAAGCGCTGCCGCCGGCATTAATCCACCACTTGCGGCAGTATCAACTAACTTTAAAGATCTCGATGCCTATCGCAAGAGCTCGCAAGATTTCAAAGAGTGGGGCTACTTTGGCCGCGCATGTATTCACCCGGCGCAAGTTGAAATTGTTAATGAAGTTTTCACACCTAACGCCGATGAGTTAGCCGCAGCGCAAGACATTCTCGATCGTTTAGTCGCAGCTGGCGGCGGCGTCGCACTCGATGCCAAAGGCCGAATGATTGACGAAGCAATTGCCAAAATCGCTCGTCGCACCTTAGCAACCGGAAAGTAGGCAACTATGTCGGTAATTAAAAGCCAGGATCTTCGCGACATGTCAGGCGCAGTTGATGTGCCAATTCCAGATTCTACTGCTTCTGTAAAGATGCACCGCTTGCATACTTGGGAAAATGGCACCAGCGTCATGATTGTTAACTTTCCAGTTGGTTGGTCCCGACCAATTGAAGGTAGTTATGAATGCGCCGAAGAGTTTTTTGTATTTGAAGGCGAACTTCACATGTCGGGCGATGTAATTGTTGCTGGCGATCACACTTGGGTCCCACCACAGTCACTTCGAATCGGTGCCTACACGCCAAATGGCGCAGTTGCCATTGCCTGGTTCTATGGCGCACCAAAATGGAATCGTCGCGAAGGCAGTGAAGGCTCAGTTTCACAGATCAAAACCCCAATTGATGCAAATGCTTTCGGTGAGATTCGCCCACTAGGTGCAAACGGTTTTGGTGGCAAGACAATTAAGTTGCCAGCAAGTGGCTATGTGGCACCGAGTGAATGTGAAATTCTTGATATTGCTAATCGCAGCTGGACGCTTTATGAAGCGGGTAGCGAAATTAAACTAACTGATCTTTCTTTAATCCGTCTCTAAGCATCAGCCAAGCGCTAAAGGTAATTATTCCGCTTATAGCTATGCCCCAAAGTCGGCCAGTAACAGCGTTATCTGCCATATTTCCAATGACTTCACTGACGGTTCCGATCATGGCGATTCCAATCACTGCCGA
>CAXNJS010000070.1:0-5710 GCA_964202795.1 Candidatus Planktophila sp. | reverse complement strand
GAATAGCTGAACCCTTTTCAACGCCAGCAGCCTTCAAGATCAAACGTGATGCAGGAGGTGTCTCGGTGATGAATGTGAATGAGCGATCTTCGTAAACACTGATCTCGACCGGAATGATCTGACCTTTTTGAGATTCAGTTGCAGCGTTGTATGCCTTAACGAACTCCATGATGTTTACGCCATGCTGACCGAGAGCAGGACCCACTGGTGGAGCAGGTGTTGCTGCGCCAGCCTGGATCTGCAACTTAATTAGCGCAGTGATCTTCTTCTTTGGGGCCATTTTGCTTTTTCCTTTTCTCGGTTCTTTTTAAAATTAGTTGTTAGTTACTAGAGCTTCTGTACTTGGGCAAATGAAAGTTCTACTGGAGTTTCGCGGCCGAAGATTGAAACCAAAACCTTGAGCTTTGCTTGCTCTGGCATGATCTCTGAAATCGAGGCTGGAAGTGTTGCGAATGGGCCATCCATAACAGTTACAGACTCGCCTACTTCGAAATCAATTACGCGAATCTCTGGCTTATCTGACTTCTTCACTGGACGTGGAGCCAGAATCTTTTCAACTTCATCCATGCTTAGTGGGCTTGGATTATGGGCGTTACCAACGAAGCCAGTAACGCCAGGAGTATTACGAACTACTGACCAAGATTCATCAGTTAGTTCCATGCGCACAAGAACGTAGCCTGGATAAATGTTGCGCTTAACCATCTTGCGCTGACCATTTTTGATTTCCATAACTTCTTCTTCTGGAACTTCAATCTGGAAAATATAATCTTCCATGTTTAAGGAAATTATGCGGTTGGCAAGGTTGCCCTTTACCTTCTTTTCGTAACCGGCATATGAATGAACCACATACCAATCACCGATTGCACTGCGAAGAGTGCGGCGGAATTCCGCGTTGGGATCATCTTCATCGGTTTCGATTGGGCCATCAATTGGGTCATCATCAGAATCGACAATTGTTTCAACGGTAGAAGTAGCTTCCTCTTGTCCAACTTCTACGATTTCTTCAACGGCAGATTCGACGGCAACATCTGCAGCGTTAGCTGCTAGTGCTGCTTCGAAAGCGTCTGGAGTTTCTTCAAGTGTCATCTATTTTTACCTTATTACCCGAAGATCCAGAAAACGATCTTGGTAAGTACCAAGTCGAGCACTGATACCACTGCGATTACGAATGATACGAAAACTAATACAACGGCTGTGTATGTGGTCAACTGTTTACGAGTTGGCCAAACAACTTTGGTTAGTTCAGAAACGATTTGGCGATAGAACAAGCCAACGCGCGCGAAGATTCCGAGTTTCTCGGTTTCTTTGACTTCTTCAGTCATATTCGCATTCCTAACTAACTAATGTTCCTGCGTGCGACTTTCGCAAACAGGGTACGAACTTTGCAGGGCAGGAGGGACTCGAACCCCCAACCGGCCGCTTTGGAGACGGCAACTCTAGCCAATTGAGCTACTGCCCTTCGCGCGGGCATGGCGAAACCATACGATTTACCAAATCCCTCGTGAGCGTTGAATTGTAGGGGTTCAAGGGGCCTTAGGTCTAACTGGCTATTTCGCTCAGGCAGCAAGCACTGCCTCGCATACGGCAGACTTAGGCCATGACCAGAATCTCCGCACGAATTGCCGCAATCACAGAATCTGCGACCTTAGCTGTAGATGCCAAGGCCAAAGCGCTTAAAGCCGCTGGCCGCCCAGTTATTGGCTTTGGTGCAGGTGAGCCTGATTTCCCAACACCTGACTACATCGTTGAGGCAGCAGCTGCGGCAACAAGGGTTGCGGCAAACCACCGTTACTCACCAACTCCAGGTTTACCTGATCTGCGTGATGCAATTGTGGCAAAAACAAAGCGTGATTCGAATTATGAAATTACTGCCGATCAAGTACTAGTTACTAATGGTGGAAAGCAAGCGGTCTATCAAGCGTTTGCCACAATTATTGAAGCAGGCGATGAAGTACTTCTGCCTTCGCCGTACTGGACTACGTATCCAGAATGTATCAAATTAGCTGGCGGAAGCGCAGTTGAAGTATTCGCTGATGAAACTCAAAATTATTTAGTAACTGTTGAACAACTCGAAGCAGCTCGCACATCAAAAACAAAAGCGTTGCTATTTGGGTCACCAAGTAACCCAACTGGTTCGGTTTATTCTCCTGAGCAAGTTAAAGCAATCGGTGAATGGGCACTGAAAAATAATATCTGGATCATCGCTGATGAAATTTATGAACATTTACTTTATGACGGTGCAACTGCGCCAAGCATGCCGGTATTAGTTCCGGGCTTAGCTGACACCACAATTATTGTTAATGGTGTTGCCAAGACTTATGCGATGACTGGTTGGCGCGTAGGTTGGATGATCGGTCCCAAAGATGTCATCAAAGCCGCTACCAACTTGCAATCCCACTTAACCAGCAACGTATCTAACGTTTCACAGCGCGCTGCAATCGCTGCAGTAACTGGTGACTTAGCAGCAGTCCACAAGATGGGCGAAGCATTTAACCGTCGTCGTAAATTAATCGTGTCACTACTTAATGAAATCCCTGGTTTCTCTTGCCCAACCCCAACTGGTGCGTTCTATGTTTATCCATCAGTTAAGGGCGTGCTTGGCAAAACTATTCGCGGTAAAACGCCAGCTACTTCTGCGGAATTAGCAACGCTAATTTTGGAAGAAGTTGAAGTTGCTGCCGTGCCAGGTGAAGCCTTTGGCCCATCGGGTTACTTACGCTTTTCTTACGCGTTAAGCGATGAAGATATCGTTGAAGGTATTGGGCGGATTAAGAAGTTGGTTGAAGAAGCTAACTAGCTACCAAGTAATTCCAACCAGATTTACCTCTGGTTGTAGCTCAATGCCAAACTTTGCCTTAACCGCAGCGCTGGCAATCTTTGCTAACTCAGTAATTTCAACAGCTGTTGCGTTGCCCGAATTTGTCAGCGCCAATACATGTTTAGTCGAAACTTTCGCACCACCATGTGACTGACCCTTTTCAATTCCAGATTGCTGAATTAACCAAGCAGCCGAAGTTTTTACTTGACCATTACTTGTTGGCCAACGAGGCGCATCAGCAGGCAATTGATCAGCAACATCTTTACTAACAATCGGATTAGTAAAGAATGAGCCAGCTGACCAAGAATCTTTATCAGTAGGTGAGAGCAACATTCCTTTTGCGCCGCGCAGTTCTAGAACGCTTTCACGTACTTTTTTAACAGGTGCGCGTTCGCCAATTTCGATTCCCAATTTAGTAGCTAGCTCAGCGTAAGTGATTGGATCTGACATTTCACCTTGGCGAATTTGGAAAGCCACATCTAGCACTACATAACGGCCAGGTTCGGTTTTAAAAATCGAATTGCGATAACTAAAATTACATTCGCTATTTGTAAATGTTTTTAATTCTTTCTTCTGGCGGTCATAAGTGCGCACCCGAGTAATGAACTCGCCCACTTCGTGGCCATAAGCACCAATATTTTGAATAGGTGCGGCCCCTACCGTGCCCGGGATGCCGCTTAAAGTTTCCATTCCAGCAAAACCTCGTTCAATGGTGGAAGCCACAAAGTCATCCCAGTTTTCGCCAGCGCCAATAGTTAGCGTGGCGCCACTGCAAGCATCAATCTCTTCTTTTACTTGGTTATTGCTAATGCGAATTACCGTGCCCGCAAAACCAGCATCGCTAATTAACATATTGGTGCCACCACCAATAATTAATATTGGTGAATCACCAGCAGCTTCTAAGGCTGCAATGATTTCGGCTTCCGTTGCGACCTCAACAAAATCACGCGCCGGGCCACCGACATGCAAGCTAGTGAAATCGGATAGATCGGTCATGGCTAAAGGTTAGCGACGCGGGCTCAAGATTGCCTCTTTACCGCGGAAGCGCTCGAGGATTCGATCGTAATTCTTCTTAGATTGTATGTCGCGATATGTCGGTTCGGCATCGTGATAACCATGGTGGCGACCTTGTTCAAGTGGTAATTCCATTTGCACCAATCGACCACTGCCATGACGCAACTTCAAAGAAAATTCAATGTCAGCATTGCGATAATAAATTGCTCGGGCATTGATGCCGGCAACTTCAAGAGCTGCAACTCGATCAACAGCCATGAAATAACTAAAGAGCACATCGACTTCGCCATCGCCTTTATCTTCAGTGCTGCGCCAGTCATCGGTTAAATTGACTAAGCCGCCTTTCCAGCCAACTGCAACAAACTCGCCTTTGTTAAGTTCGGTAACGGCTGGCGTAACTGCATCGCCAATCAAAGTGGTTGATGGGTCCATCAAAATTACATACTTGCTATCAACACTCTTTAGTAAAGCATTTACCGCTTCGCCGTAACCAGTTTCAGCGATTTCAACTAACGCAGTGCGCTGATCAATCGCATCCACTAATTCACCAGCTGGGCCGATTGAAAGAATCGCAATATTGCAATTGCTATTGGCTTTGATGGAATTTATGCAGGTAATCGCATCTTCAATAAAGCCGTCAATGACCAAGAGTGCAGTCATTTCGTGAGCTGGCAAGTTAAACGGCTTTAAATCTCGCAACTTCGCAATGACTGGGAAACGGGCCTTTTCGGTTAGTTCAAAGCCACCCGCCACATCAGCAACTTCATATCCGGCCGCAAAAATTTGATCGCGCAGCGAATCGGCAAGGGCAAAATCTTTATTAGCTCGGGCTGCTTGACGCGCTTCGGCCAGTTCGATTACTGAATTAGGAGCCCTCACTTTTTAACTAACGCCTTAGCCATGCCTAAAACTTTAACGCCATCGACTGTGGCAGTTAGTTCAAGTCGGTATAAACCGTTCTCTTCAATAGCAACACCATTTACAACTAGTTCAACAACGGTATTAGCTGGCACCACAACTGGTTTAACGAAACGAGCTGAATACTCTTTTACATTGCCAGAGCCACCAGCCCAATCGCTGACATATTGCCCAACTAAGCCCATGGTTAACATTCCGTGCGCGATTACATCAGGCAGCCCAACTGATTTAGCAAAAGCTTCATCTTGGTGAATTGGGTTTTGGTCGCCACTGGCATCGGCATATCGCTTAAGCAGTTCGCGATCTATTTTAAAAATACGTTCTTGCATCATGCTCGCACCACAATCGTGCACCAGTTTGTGCAAACTATTTCTTCGCCGTTACGTAAATCAGACTTAACGTTGATAAATTCATTGCCAGCGGCAACTCGATAACTTTCAATAGTTGCATCACAAGTTAAAACATCACCAGCAACAATTGGGCGGTGGATTTCAAACTTCTGATCACCGTGGACTACGCGTGCCCAGTTAATGCCTACTTCTGGGTCGGTCAGAATTACTTGTAATTGATCAAGTGAAGTTCGAATGGAAAAAGTTGGCGTCGCTACTGAAAAATCAGATTCGCCAAGGACGACAGCAAACTCAGTGATTTCAGATTGTGAAATAGTTGTTGACCCAGCACCTTGGAAGGTGCGCCCGACCGAATCGGGGCTGATCATTAGCGAGTTTCGCGGTGAAGTGTTGAAGACTTGCAACGTGGACAGAACTTCTTAAGTTCCATACGGTCTGGATCGTTGCGGCGGTTCTTCTTGGTAATGTAATTGCGCTCTTTGCAATCTACGCATGCCATGGTGATCTTTGGACGAACGTCCGCGCTCTTACTTGCCATGGTGATGCTCCTTTATAGATGTACTTAGTACTTCAGTAGTAATTGAGAGGGCTAGGTTACCTGAGCCTGCTC
>CAXNJS010000069.1:0-5735 GCA_964202795.1 Candidatus Planktophila sp. | reverse complement strand
AGTGCGATTCCAGCTGAGTCATAGCCGCGATATTCCAGGCGACGCAAACCTTCAATCAGTGGAGTTATAGCCGAATTCTTACCGGTGTAGCCAACGATTCCGCACACAGGATTACTTCAATTCTGTTTCAACTACTTGCGCCAATTTAGTAGCCACACCTTGGGCAACCGCATCACTCTGGGCTTCGACCATAACGCGAACTAGTGGTTCGGTGCCAGATGCACGCAGTAATACCCGACCATTTGAACCAAGTTCAGTTTCAGCTGCTTTTACTGCATCCGCGATTGCAGTAGAACTAGCCAGGCGTTCTTTAGCCACATTCTTAACATTAATTAATACTTGTGGGAATCGCACCATCACGCGCGAAAGTTCCTGCAGCGTTTGGCCAGAGCGTTTAACTTCAGCCAAGAGTTGCAGCGCCGTTAATAAGCCATCGCCAGTATTTGCATGATCACGCATGATTACATGGCCAGATTGCTCGCCACCTAAATTAAAATCTGATTGCAGCATTGCCTCTAATACATAGCGATCGCCAACTGCAGTTGTCACTACTTCAATGCCCGATTCAGCCATGGCATGCATAAAACCAAGATTGCTCATTACTGTGCCGACAATGGTGTTCGCTCTTAACTTTCCTTGTGCTTTAAGGCCTTTGGCCAGAATCGCCATAATTACATCGCCATCAATTTCATTACCTGCAGCATCAATAGCTAAACAGCGATCAGCATCACCATCGTGTGCGATACCTACATCGGCGCCATTCTTAAGCACAGCGTTACGCAAGAAATCAAGATGAGTAGATCCAACGCCATCATTAATGTTCCAACCATCAGGAGTATTGGCGATGGCAATAACTTCAGCCCCAGCACGGGAAAGCGCAACCGGTGCGGTAAAGGATGAAGCACCATTTGCGCAATCAACTACAACTTTTAAGCCCTTAAGCGAAACATCAATGGTGGAAAGTAAATGTTCAATGTATTTATCAACTAATTGATCATCATTTATTACCCGGCCGACAGCAGCGCCGGTTGGACGTTGCCATGGTTCACCAATGCGGGCTTCGACTAGCGCTTCGACCTCATCGGCCAACTTTTCGCCACCGCGTTGAAATAACTTAATGCCGTTATCTGGCATTGGATTATGCGATGCGCTAATCATTACGCCGAGATCGGCGCCAGTGCTGGCAACTAAATAAGCAACCGCTGGTGTTGGAACTATGCCAACTCGATAAACATCTACGCCAGCACTTGTTAAGCCAGCAACAACAGCTGCTTCTAGAAATTCACCGGATGCCCGTGAATCTTGGCCCACAATTGCGCGCGGACGTTTACTGGAATTTTCAACGAGAATATGGGCCGCAGCAACAGCTACATCAAGGGCTAATTCAGCAGTTAAATCAACGTTTGCTAAACCACGAATGCCGTCGGTTCCAAAGAGTGACAAAAAGTCCTCCTCCTGCCGAGATAGCTACCGAGTAAATCGGTGAAAGTGTATTAGCGCTTGCTGTATTGAGAACGCTTACGAGCCTTCTTTAGGCCGTACTTTTTACGTTCAATAACACGAGCATCACGCTTAAGGAAGCCAGCCTTTTTGAGAGCTGGGCGGTTAGCCTCTTCATCAATCTGATTTAGCGCGCGGGCAACACCTAGACGAAGTGCGCCAGCTTGACCTGAAACTCCACCACCGTTGATGCGAGCAACAACGTCGTAACCATTTTCAGCACCAACTGTGCGGAATGGTTCTGAAACTAATTGTTGATGAACTTTATTTGGGAAGTAATTCTCAAGAGTCTTTCCGTTTACGACCCACTTGCCTGAACCAGGAACTAAGCGAACGCGAGCAACAGCTTCCTTGCGACGACCTGTGCCGCCACCTGGAGCTTTAATTGCTGGGCGGTTTGTCGCTGCAGCTGGAGATGAGGATGAAAAAGAGGTTAGCTCTTGTGCTTCATCAAGTTCGATAGTTGTATTTTCAGACATGTATTTTCTATTCCCTTTTTCTATCGATTACTTAATGATCTGTGAAACTTGCTCGAAAACATATGGAGTTGGAGCTTGTGCAGCATGTGGGTGATTTGGACCCGCATAAACTTTTAGCTTTGATGCAACATCGCGGCCAAGACGGTTCTTAGGAATCATTCCCTTGATTGCCTTTTCAACAGCGCGAGTTGGGTGCTTTTCCATCAAGTCGCCGTAAACAGTTGAAGTTAAACCGCCTGGGAAACCTGAGTGGTGATGTGCAAACTTTTGTGTGGTCTTTGAACCAGATAGCGCAATTTTTTCCGCGTTGATAACAATTACAAAGTCACCCATGTCCATGTGTGGAGCAAATGTTGCTTTGTGCTTTCCACGTAGAAGTGCAGCAGCATGAGTTGCCAAGCGACCCAATACAACATCTTGGGCGTCGATGACATGCCACTTTCGCACTACATCGCCAGGCTTTGGACTATATGTACGCACGCTATTGCCTACCTTCTTCTTAGTTCTGAATTGATTAGTAGAAAGTCCACCTCGCGGCGGGCTTGATCTAGAGGGGTAAGGCTACCGCCACGCTCGCTCAGGGTCAAAATGAGCGTGAACTAGTGGTCAGCTAGCTACATTCTCTGACCATTAATGGTCAAAAATTGGCTCAGGGCTCTCGTAAACCCGGCCATTTGCTCCGAATACCAGGAATCGCGTGAAGCCTCTTGTGAACCAACGATCGTGGGTCACGGCCATCACCGTGCCTTCATAACGATTAAGGGCTGCTTCCAAACTTTCCGCCGATGCTAAATCAAGGTTGTCAGTTGGCTCATCAAGTAGCAGCGCAGTTGAGCCCATTAGCTCAAGTAATAGCACTTGGAAGCGGGCTTGCTGACCACCTGAAAGAGATGAGAATTTTTGTTCAGCTTGACCATCAATTTCATACTTTCGCAGCACACTTTTAGCCGGCCCTAGTTGCAGCGAATGTTCTTGCCAGAGAATTTCGAGCAATGTTTTACTTTCAAATTCAGGATGTGCGTGAGTTTGAGCAAAATAACCAACTTCAACGCGAGCACCAAGTTTCCAATTGCCGGTGTATTTAACGGTTTCATCGCCGGAAATCATGCGCAGGAAGTGTGACTTGCCAGTGCCGTTCTTGCCTAACACAGCAACGCGGTCGCCAAAGAAAACTTCGAAATTAAATGGCTCAGTTAAGTTATCAAGCGCTAAATTTTCAAAAGTTAATGCGCGCAAGCCTGTGCGACCACCACGCAAGCCAACTTTTACATCTTGTTCAATTGGCGGTGCTTCAGGTGCGCCGGCCTCTTCGAATTTACGTAAGCGCGTTTGCATCGCATGATATTTATTTGCCATATCAGGGCTGATCGCTGCTTGCACTTGTAGCGTACGAACTAAATCTTTTAACCGCTGATGTTCTTGTTGCCAGCGTAGCAATACTTCAGCAAACCGTTTATTGCGTGCAACTCTTGCTTCATGCCAAGTTGAGAACTTTCCACCGTGTACCCAAGTGGTATTTCCGCTAACGCCTTGTTCTAACGTCACAATACGATTTGCCACGTTATCTAATAGCTCGCGATCGTGGCTAACAAAGAGCACTGTTTTCTTAGTTCCGGTAATAACTTCTTCGAGCCAACGCTTTGATGGCACATCTAAATAGTTATCTGGCTCATCAAGTAATAGAACTTCATCAGGGCCTTCAAGAAGCGCACGCAGAACAACTTTCTTCTGCTCTCCCCCAGATAACGTGTTCACTTTTCGCTCAGCTACATCGTCAAATGATTTGCCAAGTGCTTCAGTACAGCAAACATCCCAAATAACTTCGAAGTCATATCCCCCGGCATCGCCCCAATCAATGATGGCTTGGGCATATGCCATCTGATCTTTTTCAGTATTGCGGGTATTCATTAACTCTTCAGTTGTCTTCACTCGCTGCGCTGCATCCTGGATACGTTTAGGTGCAACTGAAATAAGTAGATCGCGCACAGTTGATTCATCTCGAACTGAACCAATGAACTGACGCATTACACCCAGGCCACCAGAGATTGCTACTTGCCCAGAATCTGGTGAGATATCGCCGCAAATCATGCGAATTAAAGTTGTTTTACCTGAACCATTAGCGCCGACCAACGCAACTTTGGCACCATCGCCAACACGAAAACTAACATCGCTTAGCAATACTCGACCATCAGAGAGTGAGAATTCAACCGAATTAACATCGATGTGGCCGCTCATAAGACCACATAATATGGGCTATTCGGTTAGAAGATTCAAAACTAGAAAAAGAGTCGTAGATACGATAACTGTAAGAACAATTCCTTGGAATACAATCAAAGGAATTTCCTTACCAGCGGTTGACTTCGCTACCGACTTGCCTTCAAAATCTCTTTTTGAGGATTCTATTGACGAATAGATTATGGATTTTCCACAACTAGTGCAGAAGCGAGATAGTTGTCCCCAAGCTCCACAATGAGGGCACGAATTCTTCTTCATTTTAGTGCTTCAGCCATCTGCTCTTTAGATATTCGCTTAACCTTTCCAACTCCAAAAAGAGACTCGGTATCCCACATCAAAATAGAAGCAGTGAATATCCAGTGGTGTCCACTTTGGGCAACCTCAAAATTAGATACAGCATTTCCTTTAAGTTCTCTGACTCTCTTCGCCATTTTTTTCTTCACGTCACTTGGCAATGCGTTTTGTCGAGAGATCGAAATTACAATATCTTCAATCTCTTCACCTGGCAGTTCTGAATCAGAAAAGAGAACACCATCAACTATTGACTTCGCCATTTGGGGCCTTTTCTAGAAAAATAATTAGTTCATTTCGAGACATTCCAACAGATCCAAAGTCGGCGCTAACGGCATTCTTTAAGACCCAGCCTTCTTGCGCATATTCATTAAGCGCCCGTTCAATGAGTGCAGGATTAAATTTACTTGAGAAGAACCTATCTTTTTGGGTAATTATTTTGTACTGGTGCTTACTGGGATCTAATGTGAAGGGAAGATCTAATTCGCTGAAAAGAGGTGCGCCTTCTTCCTCTAATTCATACTTCTCGACCGTACCCCCACACATAGGACAAGGGTCAAGTTCTTTTGAATAATCATTGAGGCACTTTTGACATCTAAACACGGCTCTCTCCATTCCACGGAATTTCACACTCGCACAAGTCAGACAATTAGACCTTCGTAATAGTAGTGAGCTTGGCGTACGAGAGAGGAGTAGTCAACAGAAGAGCCTCCAAATATTTTTTCTAGCCATACCTATTCATAGTGCTAGTTACTCCTCGTTCCGGCGCGAGATTGTCAAAGCAGCACGTGCAATTAACTCAGCATTATCTGGATAATCAACTTGTACCAGAGTTAAACCTTCGGCTGGGAAAACCATTGACTCAGAAATACGCTCTCGATTAGCTAACATCTCAGCAATCCAGCTTGGTTCAAAGCGCCCTTCGGCAACGCAAACAGCAGAACCCACTAGGTTGCGCACCATTGAATAACAAAAAGCATCAGCCACAACTTGGGCTACTAATAAGCCATCTTCTTTGCGTTCCCATTGAAATTTCTCAAGTGTGCGAATAGTTGTGGCGCCTTCGCGAAATTTGCAGAAAGCCGCAAAATCATGTTCACCTAATAACAGCGCGCTAGCTTCATTTAAGCGAGCTAGATCTAACGGCCGATACCAACTTGCGCGGTCATAACGATCAAGCGGGTTAATTGCTTTATTCGCATCAACAATTTGGTATTGGTAGTGCCGGCG
>CAXNJS010000068.1:0-5914 GCA_964202795.1 Candidatus Planktophila sp. | reverse complement strand
GCTACGTCGGCATCTAGTAAAGCTTGTCGAATCTCTTGGCAAACATTTGAGATATCTGAATTAGATAACTTTCCACGTGATCTCAGCGATGCAAATGCATCGCTAAACCGATTGCCAAGAGACTCGAACATAGCCTCATCCTACTAATTGCTACCCCATCAAGCTAAATCACTAGCGTTAAATTGCTTCTGATCCTCGCTCGCCGGTACGCACTCGAACTACATCTTCAACGGGTGTAGTCCAGACCTTACCATCACCGATCGAGCCAGTCGAAGCCGCCTTAACGATTACTCCGACTACGGATTCAGAGTCTGCGTCATCAACTAAAACTTCAACTCTTACCTTTGCGATTAGGTCAACCTTGTATTCAGCACCGCGATAAACCTCGGTATGACCACGTTGGCGACCAAAGCCACTTGCTTGTGAAACAGTGATGCCCTTTACGCCAAAAGCTTCAAGTGCAACCTTAACTTCTTCCAACTTATGCGGCTTTAGAATTGCGGTAACTAGTTTCATATTAAGGAACCTCCACGAGTTGAACCGGACATTTCATAAGCAGATTCGGCATGTTCATTGAAGTCGACGCCTTCTAATTCAGATTCCTTCGTAACGCGGAATCCAATGGTCTTTTCAATTGCAAAGCCGATCAGCAAGGTAGCAAAGAAGGAGTAGCCGGCAACCATGGCTACTGCGAGAGCTTGCTTACCAAGTAGTGCGGTTCCACCGCCGAAGAACAGACCATCTAGACCAATGCTGTTCACAGCACTTGATCCGAAGAGTCCGATTGATAGTGAGCCCCAGATGCCGCCGATTAAGTGCACGCCCACAACGTCTAGTGAATCATCGAAGTTAAATAGATACTTCATACCAACTGCCACAGAGCAGATGATACCGGCCAGGAAGCCAATAACAACTGCTGCCCATGGTGCAACAAAAGCACATGCAGGCGTAATTGCGACTAAACCAGAAACCGCACCGGATGCTGCGCCCAGAGTTGTTGCATGACCGTTGCGAACTTTTTCAACAAAGATCCAACCGATGAGTGCCGCTGCTGCAGCTACTTGAGTATTTAAGAAAGCTAAACCAGCGATGCCGTTTGCACCGAGAGCTGATCCAGCGTTGAAGCCAAACCAACCAAACCAAAGTAGGCCCGCACCCAGCATTACCAACGGCAATGAGTGTGGACGCATTGATTCTTTGCGCCAGCCAATGCGCTTTCCTAAAACGATGGCAAGTGCTAAACCAGCAGCACCGGCGTTAATGTGAACTGCAGTACCGCCGGCAAAATCCTGCACGCCTTTAGCAGCTAGATAACCAGCACCTGTTACAACATCGCCAACCTTGTTGCCGAAGGCAAATACCCAGTGCGCTACCGGTAGATAAACCAAAGTTGTCCAGATCGCAACAAAGATTGTCCACGGAACAAACTTCGCCCGATCGGCAATAGCGCCCGAAATTAGGGCAGGTGTAATAATTGCAAACATCAATTGGAATACTGCAAAAACCAGAAGTGGAATCGGATATTCACCACCGTTGTTGGCAACTGCATTAACTTGATTTCCTAGATCAGAAATCTTGATCGCGCCATACCAGGCAGATTTGCCATCGATGCCAAAAGCTAATTCAAAACCGTAGATAACCCAAATGATGCTGACAACGCCAACTGTGGCCATCGACATCATCATCATATTTAAAACGCTTTTAGTGCGAACCATGCCACCGTAGAAAAATGCGAGGCCTGGAGTCATTAGCAAGACCAATGCAGAACTTGCCAACATCCAAGCGGTATCACCAGTACTGATATCCATAAATAATCACCTTCGAAGAGTTTGTGCGATTCTCGCCTTTGAGATGGCGGTAATCTCTCTCATCTGGATTACAGGAATTCGCCCGAAATGTTACGTGGGCGTTAAAAGATCAGCTTATTGCGCGTCTAAAATGCCAGTTATGTAAATTTCTGGATCAAAGGGCGTGAGGTCGCCTATGGCCTCCCCTGTGCCGATCCATTTAATTGGCAGATCGAGCTCGTGCTCTATCGCAAGGGCAATACCGCCCCGTGCGCTGCCATCTAACTTAGTTAAGACGATGCCAGTAACTTCAACCGCCTCTGAGAACAACTTCGCTTGGCTCAAACCATTTTGACCAGTCGTTGCATCTACTACCAAGAGCACTTCGTTAACTGGGGTAACTTTTTCAATCACTCGTTTTATCTTGCCAAGTTCAGCCATCAAATCTGCTTTATTCTGCAATCTACCTGCGGTATCAATTACTAAGTATTGGTAATTATCAGCTTTAGCTTTTGTTGCGCTATCAAAAGCAACAGCTGCTGGTTCGCCATTTGGTTTTCCGGTAATAACAGTTAGCCCAATCCGGGTTGCCCAAGTTTGTAATTGTTCAACGGCTGCTGCGCGGAAAGTATCGGCAGCACCTAGCAAAACCCGATTGCCAGCATTTGAAATATTTGCTGCCAGCTTGGCTACTGAAGTTGTCTTGCCCGTGCCATTAACCCCAATAACTAAAATTGTGGTTAAACCAGTTTCTGAAATAGCTAACGAGCGTGGCTTAGTACTAAGAAGTGCCGTTAGCGCCTCTCGAATAGCTTCAATTGGTTCTTCGGATTTACTTTTCTTAGCAGAGGCGAGAATGGCATCGGTTAATGATGCGCCTAAGTCGGAGGCAATCAATTCGCTATAAAGCTCATCCCACTCAGCAGCTGTTACTGCTGAAGTGCGGGTGACTTTGGCTAGAAACTTTTTGAAGAAGCCCATGGTTAACGGCGCCGATACATATTTACTTATTCGTTATTGGATTCGCGCAGACGTTGCGAAATAACTTCAGTTACACCGTCACCACGCATGGTCACGCCATAAAGAGCATCTGCAATTTCCATCGTGCGCTTCTGGTGAGTAATGATGATTAGCTGCGATGTTTCGCGCAGTTCTTCAAGCACGCCTAATAGTCGGCCTAGGTTGACATCATCAAGGGCTGCTTCAACTTCATCCAAGACATAGAACGGACTTGGGCGAGCCTTAAAGATTGCGATCAACATCGCAACGGCGGTTAGGGATTTTTCGCCACCAGAGAGCAGCGACAGGCGCTTAATGCGCTTTCCTGGTGGGCGAGCTTCAACATCGACACCACTATTTAACAAGTCATCCGGATTTGTCAGAATCAAGCGACCATCACCACCGGGAAATAGTCGAGCGAAGATTGTTTCAAAGTGTTCAGCAGTAGCTTCGAAAGCTTCCATGAAGATCTGCTGAACACGATCATCAACTTCTTTCACAATATCCAAGAGGTCTCTGCGAGTATTCTTCAAATCTTCCAGTTGCTCAGCTAAGAACTTCAAGCGCTCTTCAAGTGAGGTGTATTCCTCAAGTGCCAACGGGTTGATCTTGCCGAGCAAGGTAAGTGAACGCTCAGTTGCAGCCAATCGCTTCTCTTGTTGATCGCGACGATATGGAATTAGTTCGGTTGTAATGATCTCGCCAGCCTCATTTTCAATAAAGGTTGGCACATCATTTTCTGGCCCATATTCATTAACCAGCGTTTCAGTATCGATACCAAGCTCTTCAACTGCCTTAGCTTCAAGTTGTTCGATACGCATACGTTGTTCGGCGCGAGCAATTTCATCTTTATGCACACTAGATGTAAGCACTTCTAGTGCAGCAGTTAATTCACGATTACGTGCGCGCGCTGAAAGAGTATCGCCTTCGCGGATCGAACGTGCTTCTTCTAATACAGCGCGTTCGGTAGCTGCCTTAGCGATAGATCGTTCAATATGAATTAGAGCTTCATAGGCCGATTCCGCTATTGCTTGAGAGATAACTGCGCCTCGTGCGCGAGCACCACGACGAGAGACTGCGCGCTCTGATGCTTCACGTTCAGTGATGGCAGCTTCGACAAGTGCCTTGATGCGCGCAGCAAGTGAATCTAAACGCTCTTCACTGGTACGAACAGCTAGACGTGCTTCAACTTCAGTTGTGCGTAATCCAGAAACGCGCTCGCGCAGAGCATCTGCTTGAGAATGATCAGGATTAGCGATTTCGCCCGATTGCGTCAGTTGGCTTTGTGCCGACTTTAGTTCGCCCTCATCGCGGCTCTTAACTGTTGTGGTTTCAGTAATTGCCGAATTCAAACGTTCAACTTCGGCTGTTGCTGACTTCATGTGCTGACCGGCAACTGCTAATTGCTCAGTTATTGCCGCAATTCGAGCATCAGATTCATTTAGCTTAGAGAGTGCAACGTCGAAGGCGGCTTGGTTGCTATCAATCTCTTGCGCTGCCGAATTGATCGCGAACTTTAAGCGATCACATTCATTAGTAATAGTTTGTAGCTCGCTACGCAGTTTCTCAATTAAAGCTGTAATTTCGATAAGTGAGTTGGTGTTCTTAGAACCACCACGAGCACGAGATTTAGTAAAGAAATCACCATCGCGAGTTACCACAGTTAGTTCTGGGTGGCTGCGCAAAATATCAGCAGCTTCAGCTGCAGTTTCGCTAACTACTGTTTTACCAAGAAGATCTGAAATTAAATCAGAAACTGAACTAGATCGAATATGCGCAGTGATCGAGGTTAAGCCGCCAGCAAGTGCAACCGAATTACCACCTTGGTTGTTATGAACTAAAATATCAGCTTGGCCAAGATCTTCACTACGCAAAGTGCTTAGCACAGTAATCGCTGCGGAAATATCTTGCACCACGATGGCATCTGCTAATTGGCCAAGAGCCGCGGCGACCGCATTTTCCCAACCAGCATCAACTTCAATTAATGAGGCAAGTGAACCAAGAGTGGCAAGGCCGCGAGGTTCACGTAGAAGTGCTGCTGCACCATTTCGTGATTGCGCAGAAAGTTCTAACGCTTCTAACTTTGACTCAAGTGCATTACGGGAGCGATCAGCAATGCGTTCAGCATCAACTAATTTCTGATGTTCATCACGAGAAGCAGATAGGGCCGACTTGGCACTTTCAAATGCAGCATCTAATCCGAGTTCACCCGAATCAGCGCTAGCAATTTCTAGCTCATGTGTGGCATATTCACGTTGCGCTAAATCGCGGCGATTGGCAGCTTCATCGCGGGCTTTGGTTAAGCGCGCAATTTCTTCAGACATGGCATCTAGACGTGCTGCTAATGACTTGATATGGCCTTCTTGACGCGCTGTGCCTTCGCGTTGATCAGCAATGGCGCGAAGCGCTGCAGCAATGCGATTTTCTTCAGCAACTAACGCTGCTTCAGCAGCGGCTAGAGCCTGTGATGCTTCGGCTAAGTTAGTGCGAGATAGTTGAACAACTGTTTGCAATTGAGATTCTTCGCCGCGCAGATTCTGCGCCTCTGCTTCAAGGGCAACTGGATCGCGACCAGCGGTGCGTGCTTCTTCGGCTTCTTCGGCCAAAAAACGAGAACGTTCTTGGGCCAAGCTCTGGGTTCCGCGGAACTTCTCGCGCAATGAATTCAATTGGTAGAAAGTCTCTTGGGCTTGAACTAAGCGTGGGCTATCAACTGCTGCTTGTGAATCTAACGCTTCTTCGCGGCGGCGAACTTCATTTAGCTCGGCTTCAACCAGTGAGCGTTTTTCGCGTAGTGCTGTTTCGTCCGCAACTTCTGCCGTAAGAGTCTTAGCAAGTTCAATGTAATCATCAGCTAACAACCGTAACTTTGCATCGCGCAGATCAGCTTGAATAGTTGCAGCTTTCTTCGCAACTTCTGCCTGCCGACCCAGTGGTTTTAATTGACGGCGCAGTTCAACTGTTAAATCTTGCACACGCGCCATGTTGGTCTGCATAGAATCTAATTTGCGCAGCGCTTTTTCTTTACGCTTACGATGCTTTAGAACTCCGGCTGCTTCTTCGATGAAGCCACGACGTTCTTCAGGGGTAGCCATCAAGATCGCATCGAGTTGGCCTTGACCAACGAT
>CAXNJS010000067.1:0-6123 GCA_964202795.1 Candidatus Planktophila sp. | reverse complement strand
AATAACAATCTAGCCATTGCATGGACAACTCGATTTTCGCGAATTGTTGGGCCAGGTCTGGCAACGCCTGCTAAATAAATTGGTGATGAGTAATGCACAAATGGCAGCGGTACGAATTCAGTAAATCCACCAGTCTCGTCTTGCAGATTCCTAATCGTCATGATGTGGTCATACCAATGTGACTCATTATCAACGTGGCCATACATCATGGTCGCTGAAGATTTAATGCCAAGTAAATGTGCTTCGCGCACAATTTCTAGCCAAGCTTTTGCTGGCAACTTTCCTTTAGTCAGAATCCAGCGAATCTCATCATCTAAAATTTCAGCAGCTGTGCCAGGAATTGTGCCAAGACCAGCAGCTTTAGCTTGCTCTAGCCATTCTTTGTAACTGATACCAAGCTTGATCGCACCGCTAAAGATTTCCATCGGCGAGAAAGCATGAATATGCATATCTGGAGCTACTTCTTTTACTGCTTTAGCAACTTCAAAGTAAATATCACCAGGTAAATCAGGGTGAATTCCGGCCTGCATGCATACTTCATTTGCCCCTAGTAGCCAGGCTTCATTGACTCTAGATTTAATTTCATCGATAGATAACAAGTAGGAATCTGCATCTGTTTTGCGTTGGGCAAAGGCACAGAATCGGCAGCCGGTATAACAAACATTTGTGAAGTTGATATTTCGATTAACTACATAGGTAACATCATCGCCAACTAGTTCGGCGCGCTTCTCATCTGCAGCCTTTACTAATAGCTCAAGTTCAGGGCCATCTGCTGCAAAAAGAGTCAGTGCCTCTTCTCTGCTTATTGAACGTGGATTTTCCACAATTTTTGAGAGGGCTGCTACGAAGGATGACTTGATAAACACAGAGCTAGAAGTATCTAAGGACTTTAGTTTTTCTGAGATGCTCTGCCAATTTCCATAAATTGAATCAAAATCAGAGCGCGAATCAGCTTCGCGACCGGCCGTATCAATCGAATTACCTAAATCTGTACGACCTAGGCTTTGTAAGCTCTCGCCACTTTCCTGCCATGGCATGCCAACTGGAATTATCTTTGCTTTTGCGAGTCCAACAGAGTCGGCCAAGTTAGCGATGTGGCTCTTCATCTTTGGGTCAATCCAGCGCTCCGGCGAAAGAACATAATTAGAATAAATAGTTAATCGTGGTTTTAACTCAAAACCAGCTAATTTACTTTGCTCGGCTAAAAGTTCAATTTCCGGCCATGGTCGTTCAGGATTTACGTGATCGGCAGTAATTGGCGAAACTCCACCCCAGTCGTCAATGCCAGCAGAAATAAGTTCAGCAAATTCAGCTGGCTCGGATAAATTCGGTGGGGCTTGAATTCGCATGCGTGGCCCAAAGATCAATCTGGCAACTGCAATACAGGCTAAGTATTCCTGTCTATCGGCATCTGGTGAATTTCGCATCGCAGTATCTTCTTTGGCACGGAAATTCTGAATAATGATTTCTTGAATATGCCCGTAAGTTTTGGCGATCTCGGCCATCTTTAGAAGTGAGTCAGCGCGCTCAGCAATTGTCTCGCCGATGCCAACCAAGATTCCGGTCGTAAATGGAATGTTTAGTTTTCCAGCATCTTCAATAGTGCGCAGTCTTACGGCCGGATCTTTATCGGGGCTACCAAAGTGAACTTCGCCTTTTTCAGTGAATAATCTAGACGAGGAAGTTTCCAGCATCATGCCCATGCTTGCTGCCACTGGTCGCAATCTAGACATTTCTTCAAAACTCATCACGCCAGGATTTAGATGTGGCAACAATCCGGTTTCTTCCAGCACTGCAATTGCGCAAGCTCGCAAGTAATCCAAAGTTGAAGAATATCCGCGTTCAGATAACCACTCAGCGGCAACATCCCAGCGATCTTCGGGGCGATCACCCAATGTGAACAACGCCTCGAGGCACCCTGCTTTTGCGCCTTCCTTTGCAATCGCAACAACTTCGGAAATTTCTAAATAGGCCGCTGGCAAATGATTAGGGGTAGTTGCAAATGTGCAGTAATGACAGCGGTCGCGACACAACCTAGTAAGTGGAATAAAAACTTTAGGTGAATAAGTAATGACACCAGGTCGGCCGAGTTCGATCAGTCCAGCATCTCGAACCCGAGCGGCTGCTTCACATAATTGTGTTAGCGCTTCATCGCGAGCGTTTAGCAGAACAGAGATTTCATCGATATTTAGAGTTGCGGCATCACTAGCCCGGCGAAGGGCGCGACGCATAGAACTCTCGATGACTGCCCTCCGACTTCTTTCTAGAGTTGGAGAATACTTGATTTCTAACTTTTCGCAGGTTTGTTCCACTATTGAATTCTTCGCTTGCTTGAAAATACGGCCTTGAAAAATTGGGTCTAAACTGGGATTTATGAGCAACTTATTTGATCCCATCACACTCCGTGGCTTAACTTTTAAGAACCGCGTTTGGGTTAGTCCGATGTGTCAGTACTCAGCGATCGATGGCGTCGTAGGCGATTGGCACATGGCACACCTTGGCGCATTTGCAACAGGAGAAGCTGGCTTAGTTATGGCCGAAGCCACTGGTGTTGTGCCGGAAGGTCGCATCTCAATTGCTTGCCCTGGAATCTATAACGATGAACAAGTTGCAGCTTTTAAGAAGATAAATGACTTCGCACATACCCAAGGTGTTGCGATGGGAATTCAATTGGCACATGCAGGGCGCAAAGGTTCCACGATGCGACCAACTGATGATCATTTAATGGCAACGCCGGCCGAAGGTGGTTGGACTACACATTCCGCCTCAGCCCAGGCTTATCACGGTATGCCTGAGCCACTTGCTCTTACTGTGCCGCAGATACATCAACTTGTTAAAGATTTTTCTCATGCTGCTAAAAATGCAATCAAGGCTGGCTTTGATGTAATTGAAATTCACGCAGCCCACGGCTACTTGCTGCATCAGTTCTACTCACCGCTATCTAACTTGCGTACTGATGAATACGGTGGCTCGTTTGAGAATCGAGTGCGCTTCTTACTTGAAGTTGCAACAGCTGTGCGCAATGCGATTCCGGATTCAACTCCCCTATTCATTCGCATCTCAGCCAGTGACTGGAGTGATGAGGGTTGGCAGATTATTGATTCCGTAGAACTTTGTAAGCAACTAAAGGAAATTGGGGTTGACCTAATCGATGTTTCATCTGGTGGCAACTTACATAACGCACCAATTAAGCCAGTGCCTGGTTATCAAGTGCCATTCGCTCATGCAATTAAAGTCGAATCAGATATTGCAATTGCTGCTGTTGGCGCGATAACTGATCCACATCAAGCACAAGAAATCATCAACTCAAATAAAGCTGATGCTGTATTCCTGGCGCGCGCCATGATTAGAAATCCACGTTGGGCGATGGCTGCTGCCGAAGAGCTTAAGGAGATGATTAGTTGGCCAGCGCCGTTAGAGCGTGGCCGTACTTTTAAGGGTTAAGAAACTGAAATAACGTCTACGACGAAAATCAAAGTTTCATTTGGTCCGATCGGACCGCCACCGGCTGCGCCATAACCAAGCTCTGCTGGAATAACTAGTAAGCGACGTCCGCCCTCTTTCATTCCTGGAATACCTTGTTGCCAACCGAGGATTACACCTGACAATGGAAACGTTGCAGGAGATCCGCTATCCCATGATGATTCAACAACTTGACCAGTTGACCAAGCCATCAACGTGTAATGAACTGTCAGAGTTGAAGTTGCAACTGCTTCTTTGCCGGTACCAACAATGATGTCGTTAGTTACTAGTGTTGTTGGCGCAGCACCTTCTGGCGCACCGATTACTGGCTTACTGCCAGATTCACCTGAAACTGTTGGGTTAGTTGCCACTGATTTAGCTCCACATCCGGAAAGTACGAGGACCGATATTGCTGCAATTGCAGAAATTTTTCTAATACTTAAATTCATGTATGAAATCTACCTGATCAGGACTTATTTTTTCTTGTAACCAAGAGGACACTTAGGTGTGACAGCAGTGACTTTCTTAACTAATTTACCTTTTTGGCAGGTAATCGTTCTCTTCTTTGCCAAAGTTTGCTTTGCCGCTTCAGCTGCTGCCTTTTTCTCAGCCTCTAATTTACGTGCCGCTTCAGCTTCAGCGAGTTTGACTGCCTCTGCAGCCACTCGTTCGGCCTCTAATTTGCGCGCCGCTTCAGCTTCAGCGAGCTTTGCCGCCTCTGCTGCTGCGATTCGTTCTGCCTCTAATTTGCGCGCCGCTTCAGCTTCAGCGAGTTTGGCCGCTTCTGCTGCAGCCTTTCGTTCTGCCTCTAACTTACGTGCCGCTTCAGCTTCAGCCAATTTGGCGGCTTCATACTCGGCGACTAATTGATCACCCTTCTCTTTATTGGCCTTTAGCAAATCTTTCGACGGCTCGCCCTCTTCAGAGTTCATTACCGTCAATACGAAATAATCCTGGATGTTCGCTGCATAAGTTTTGTTCGCAAGAGATACCCATCGAAAAATATGAACTCCTGGAGCAGTGAATTCCTTCTTAAACAAGGGGGACTCGGAAACCGTTTTACTGCTACACCGGCCAGAGTTAGATGTGGTTTTCCCTTTTCCGAAGGTGACCCATTTGGTTCCGACTAATTCTTGAAGTTCCATTTCATCAATTTGCGCACCCCAGCAAACTGCCGGAGATGACCATTCTTCACCCACAAAGCAATATTCTTCGGTACAGGGAGTAAATGAATAAGCTGAATTCATCAACTTAACTTCTTCCGAAGCGGTTCCCCAAAAAGGTCCAACTTTAATTTCTGCAGTTACCTTAGCGATTCGTCCGGCTCGCCAATTTGCTGGAATGTCAAAGGTGCAGGTAGATGTATCGCTCAGTTTGCTTAGCACAATGCTCCCATAGTCTAATCTGCACGATACTGGTGACAATTTAGTTATTGCAAGGTTCATATTCCAAGACCAAGAAATCGACAACGGAGTTTTTCCGATTTCTGCTACATAGTTTCCAGCCATAGTTGTACCGTAAGTTTTAGTTGGATAGATCTTTGAATATTCCCGCGAGCCAGATTTATCGTTCCAGATTGGCAATTTATCGATATCAATTCCCGCCTTGTCTGAACCAAAATATGAATTTCTCCCAATGTCCAAAGTAATTGGCGAGAAAGTTCTTTTATTTGGGCATTCTGGGGAACCAATCATCAAATCAGTTGTGTTATAGCAAACATGCGAAACGCCAAAACTATGGACTAGTTCGTGAGTTATTGCTTGGGTAGGCCAGGAAACGCCATATGTTGTGGTTGAGTCATCTTGTGGCCCACCCCAGCAGCCAATTCCCGCGAAACCCACTGCATAGCTGGAAAACCGGCTGGCCCAACCACAGGAATTAGCTCTTAGCGGTTCACTTGAGAAGAAGAAGTAAGTCTTAGCATTCGCCTTAGCTGGGTTAGCCGCTACGTATCCTTCAATGAGCTTGTCAGTTACCGAAGTTTTTTCAGATTCTAATTTTTTTTCATCTTTATCAAACAATTCTGTTTTGGTATATTCAGATTTCAAATAGGTAATGTCATAAATCCCATTAAAAGTATCGTAAACAAATTTCTTACCGGTCTTTTCCAAGAGCCAAGCCTGGCTCGCATCTACCCATTTGCTTAATTGTCCAGAAGTATCAAAAGCCTTATCTTCGGCATCTTTCGGCTGAACATAAATAAGATGGATCTGATGACCCTCAATCTCATCTGGTCTATCTACCGTACTTCGTAAATTATTTGCAGCTTGAGAAACCGGAGCAGTTAGGAGCGTCGAAGCAAGTGAGATAACCGCAAGAAGTGCAAACTTCTTTGCGAAGGCTTTCAGGCGACTATGACTCATTCCCAATCTCTTTAATTAAGTCGAAGTCGCCGCCACCAAGTTGGCCTTGGGCGCGGTAGAGCTCAAGTTTTGCACGAGTATCGGCAATATCTAAATTGCGCATAGTTAATTGACCGATGCGATCTGTTGGGCCAAAGGCAGCATCTTCGGTGCGTTCCATCGATAACTTATCTGGGTGATAGCTAAGTGCTGGGCCAGTTGTGTTAATAATTGAGAAATCATCGCCGCGACGCAAGCGAATAGTCACGGTGCCGGTAACGGCAGAAGCCACCCAGCGAGTTAGCGATTCGCGCAACAT
>CAXNJS010000066.1:0-6336 GCA_964202795.1 Candidatus Planktophila sp. | reverse complement strand
CTAAATTGGCGCAAGTAGTTGAAACAGAATTGAAGTAATCCTGTGTGCGGAATCGTTGGCTACACCGGTAAGAATTCGGCTATAACTCCACTGATTGAAGGTTTGCGTCGCCTGGAATATCGCGGCTATGACTCAGCTGGAATCGCACTGGGTACTAGTGGCAAACTATTTATTGAAAAGCGCGCGGGCAAGTTGGGCAATTTAGAGAGCTCGCTTGGCGACCAGCTGCCTTCAGCAACTTCTGGCATTGGTCACACTCGTTGGGCTACCCATGGTGGGCCCACAGATAACAATGCCCACCCACATGTTGATAACGAAGGCAAACTCGCTGTTATTCATAATGGCATCATCGAAAATTACAGCCAATTAAAAGCAGAGCTACAAGCCAAAGGCCATAAGTTTCACTCTGATACCGATACCGAATCTGTGGCTCACTTATTAAGTGATCTGCGTAAAGAATTCAATGGTGACCTACCGGCTGCAATGCGTGAGGCAGTAAAAACTTTACGTGGTTCTTTTACGCTCTTGGCAGTGCATGCAGATAATCCAGGGGTAATTGTTGGCGTGCGTCGTAATTCGCCACTGGTATTAGGTGTCGGCGATAACGAATATTTCTTAGCATCCGATGTGGCTGCTTTTATTGAATACACCAAGCGCGCAGTTGAACTTGGCCAAGATGAAATTGTAGTTATTACACCAACTGGTTTTGAGATAACCGATCTTGAGGGAAATGCTCAAACTCCGCGTGAGTATCAAGTTACTTGGGATGCTGAAGCTGCGCAAAAAGGCGGCTTTAACCACTTCATGCTCAAAGAAATCTTCGAGCAACCTAAAGCAGTAGCAGATACTTTAATTGGCCGTTTAACTGATAACAATCAGATCGAACTTGATGAGCTAAAGATGAGCGATGAAGAAATTCGTGCACTCAAAAAGATTGTTGTAATTGCCTGCGGTACTGCTTATCACGCTGGCATGATTGCAAAGTACGCCATTGAAAAATGGGCCAAGATTAGCGTTGAAGTCGAAATCGCAAGTGAGTATCGCTATCGCGATCCGATCATTGACTCCCAAACTTTAGTAATTGCGATCTCACAATCTGGCGAAACCATGGATACCTTGATGGCACTTCGTCATGCAAAAGCTGCGGGTGCACGAGTCTTAGCAATCTGTAATACCAATAGCTCAACTATTCCCCGCGAATCAGATGCGGTTCTTTATACCCATGCCGGACCAGAAATTGCGGTGGCATCGACCAAAGCATTTTTAACTCAAGTTGTTGCAGTCTATTTAATTGGCCTGCATTTAGCTCAGGTGCGAAAGCAACTCACCGATATCGAAGTAGCTGATCTTTACAACGAACTGCTCGCGCTACCGGCAAAAATTGAAGCAATTCTGGAAACGGTAGAGCCACTAAGAGCTCTTACTCGCACCTTTGCTAAGAGTTCATCAGTTTTATTCCTCGGTCGCAACGTTGGTTTTCCAGCTGCCCTAGAAGGTGCACTTAAACTTAAAGAGCTTGCTTACATGCATGCTGAAGGATTCGCAGGTGGCGAACTAAAGCATGGCCCAATTGCGTTAATTGAAGAAGGAACACCAGTAATAGCGATCGTTCCTGCCGGTCACGAGCATTCACTTGATGAAAAGATGTTAAGTAATATTCAAGAAGTTAAAGCCCGTGGGGCACAAGTAATTGTTATTGCCGAAGAAGGCGCTGAAGTAACTGGTGCTGCTCACGTAATTCGAATTCCAGTTGCACCAGCCCTTTTCCAGCCAGTATTAGCAACTGTGCCGCTGCAAGTATTCGCTTACGAGATGGCGATTGCCCGGGGCAATGATGTGGACCAACCTCGCAATTTAGCTAAGTCGGTTACGGTCGAATAATGGTCAAATTGAAAGCCAGCCAACGTGAAGAGTTAAGTCGCTCATTCTCTTGGGCAGCTTTTGCTACCTCAGGATTCTTATTTGTTACCTACCAAGTTGTCACTGCTGGTTGGTTAATTACGATTGACGACAAGATTGCCACTTTTGATAGATATCTTTTTCCGGATTGGGTCTATTTCATTTTGCGCCGCATTGATGATTTGGGACTACGTGGGCTAAGTGCAATCGCCATCTTGTTGTTATCGGCATATTTATGGCGCAGATTTAATACTTACCGCCCGATTCTACTTTCGGTCGTGGCATTACTTGCACTAAACGGTGTCGTTGGTATATTCAAATTATCTATAGGTCGCACAAAGCCTCGATTGAATATGGATCTCTTAAATTCGGGCGGCATGTCATTTCCTAGTGGCCATATTTCTAATGCAGTTTTGATTTGGGGACTTTTTGCTTATTTGGTTTACCGATATTTATGGAGCGAACCAAAGAGTGCAAAGTATTTAATTACGATTGTTTCATCTGTAACTACTGCGATTATGTTTGTGTCGTTATATCGAAACACGCATTGGTTCTCAGACTTACTGGGTGGCATTTTCCTAGGGGGAGCCCTCTTAATTGCAGTAACCGCTCTTGACCGAATTATTCCTTCGCGCAAGGATCAAGCATGATCGATGGCGTTGGGATCGATGTGGTTGATATCGCAAGATTTGCCGAAGCGCTTGAGCGCACTACTGGTTTAAAGGAACGCCTCTTTACGGTTGCCGAACAAACTAAACCAATTGCATCTTTAGCAGCCCGCTTTGCTGCCAAGGAGGCGCTAGCAAAGGCACTAAGTGCTGGCAAAGGCTTGCCGTGGCATGATGCCGAAGTGATTAATTTGGAAAGCGGCAAACCAGCCTTCTTATTCCGCGGCGAGATAGCTGATTTAGTTGATGGTGCTGCAGTGCATCTTTCTCTCTCGCACGATGCCGGTATCGCTTCTGCTTTCGTAATAGTGGAGCGCTAATGAGCAATCGAGCCGAAGCGGTAATTGACTTAACTGTAATTGCTGCAAATGTTAAGAAATTAAAGGCCTCATCTGGCACTGATTTGATGGCTGTAGTTAAAGCAGATGCTTATGGTCATGGATTAGTTCCCGTTGCTAAAGCAGCAATTAGCGCTGGAGCAACTTGGCTAGGTGTTGCTCTCGTTGAAGAAGCACACGCACTGCGCGCAGCTGGCATTACAGCGCCAATTCTGGCTTGGCTAGTTCCACCTGGCTCAGATTATTCAGCTGCCATTGATGCCCAAATTGATTTAGCAGTTCCATCGTTAGATATTTTCAAAGAGATTGTGGCAACTGGCAAAAGAGCGCGCGTGCACATAGAAGTAGATACCGGCATGACACGTGGTGGATTTCTAGAAGAGTGGACAGAGTTTCTAAAATCAGATTTTAGTAAAGTCGAAGTAGTCGGAATTTTCTCTCACTTTGCTCGAGCCGATGAAGTCAACGAAAAACAGAACCAAGACCAATTAATAAATTTTGAAAAAGCAGTTGGTGATCTAGCAGTGGTGGGCGTTGTTCCGCAACTAAAGCATCTATCAAATTCGGCAGCAGCACTTACAAATCAGAGTGCGGCCTTTGACTTAGTTCGCACCGGTATTGCGATGTACGGTCTAACGCCAGATCTTGAACATCTTGGAACTAGTAAGTCTTTAGGATTAGTAGCGGCCATGGAAGTTCGGGCAAAATTGCATTTAGTTAAGAAAGTCCCAGCAAATTCTCCGGTTGGCTATGGTGCAACTGAATCAACATCACGTGATACGGTCTTAGGTGTGGTTGCCATGGGATATGCCGATGGAATTCCGCGGGTAGCAAAAGCTGCTGGAATATTTTTTGATGGGAACCGTTGCCCAATCATCGGTCGAGTTTCCATGGATCAATTTGTTGTTGATCTGGGTCCTGAAACCACAGCTAAGTCCGGTGATTATGTAGTTATCTTCAATAATGGCGCTGCAGGTGAATTCACAGCCGAAGATTGGGGTCTAGCAAGCAACAGTATTAACTATGAAATGACCACGAGAATTGGGCCGCGAGTACCTAGAATCTACCCTCATGAGTGATCAAACTGACCTAATCTCAATTGCTGGTCTGACCGTTAAGTTTGGCGGATTAACAGCGCTCGATGATGTTTATTTAAAAGTTGCTCCTAATTCAGTCGTTGGTTTAATTGGGCCAAATGGTGCCGGTAAGACCACAATTTTTAATGTAATTTCTGGATTAGTAGAACCAGATAGTGGCTCACTTTCGCTTGAAGGTAAAAAACTAGATTGGCCAAAACCGCAAGAGTTAGCAAAATTAGGAATTTCGCGCACTTTGCAAGGCGTTGGTTTGTTTAGCGGCCTAAGTGTTTTAGAAAATGTCATGATGGGCGCAGATTCGCATAATAAATCTAATTTCATTCGTGACATTTTAGGATTCTCACCGAAATTTGAAAAGCAACTAGAAGATCGTGCTCACGAAGCGCTAGCTTGGGCAGGCGCTGCACACACCGCGTTTCTTGAGCCAACCGAACTTACTTATCCGGATTCCAAGCGCGTGGCAATTGCCCGTGCTTTGGTGATGAAACCAAAACTACTTTTACTCGATGAACCGGCAGCCGGTCTGGGCCAAGATGAGATTGATCAATTAGCGCTATTAATTAAGCAATTGAAACGCCAATGCGCAATATTAATTGTTGAGCATCATGTTGATTTCGTAAGTGCAATCTCGGATGAAGTTTATGTTCTCAACTTCGGCAAAGTTATTGCCAGCGGTGATTTCAATACCGTAAAGCGCGATCCAGCAGTTGTTGCGGCTTACTTAGGCACAAATGTTGATGGGCAAGAAATCGGTGGATCCCATGCTTAAGATAGAAAATTTAGTTACCGAGTACGGAGCGGTTCGCGCTCTTGACGGCATTTCATTTACTGCTGCCGAAGGCAAGATCACTACCGTTATTGGAGCTAATGGCGCCGGCAAAAGTACTTTGCTGCGCACAATTTCTGGACTTGAGCGCGCTAAGAGCGGCCAGATAACTTGGGCAGATAAATCATTAATTGGTAAAGCACCAGAATCTATTGTGCGATCAGGCATCGCCCATGTGCCTGAAGGCCATGCGGTAATTTCACAATTAACAGTTGCTGAAAACATTGAGATGGGTTCGCTCTTTCGTCGTCGTAACTTTCGTAGCGATGTAAAGCTGGCAATTGAAGAGGTATACGAGCTTTTCCCCCGTTTAGCTGAGCGTAGTAAGCAACTGGCAGGCACGCTCTCAGGTGGTGAACGTCAGATGTTGGCGATTAGTCGTGCTTTGGTTTCACGACCAAAGTTACTTCTGCTTGATGAACCATCACTTGGTTTAGCACCTCTAGTGGTTGAACAAATAATTCAAACTGTTAATGATCTTTGCCGCAAGAGTGGCTTAACTGTTTTGCTGGTTGAACAAAATGCCAACTCAGCACTTGCCGTCGCTGATTATGGAGTTTTGCTTTCCCTTGGAAAAGTTGTGGCAAATCTACCGGCCGCTGAATTAAAAGCAGATGCCTCGTTGCGCGCTGCTTACTTGGGATATTAGGGGCAGACGCGATGGAACAATTCTTATCAGCTGTTTTCGCCGGAACTGCAAGCGGCTCAATCTACGCTCTCGTTGCCCTTGGTTTAGTTTTGGTATGGCGCGGTGCAGGTGTAATTAACTTTGCGCAAATGGGCCAAGCCATGTTTAGTACTTACGTTGCATCAACTCTGATTATGAACGGATACTCCTACTGGATAGCATTTTTTATTGCACTAGCCGTTGGCACCGCACTTGGTACTGCTATTGATTTATTGGTAATGCGGCCACTCTCTGGTAAACGTGGCTCAGCTATGTTGGCCAGCCCAGCGATGCGTGCAACAGTTCCAGTAATTGCATCCCTTGGAATTTTAGGAATTCTGCAATCAGCTGCCGGCATGATTTGGGCGGCCGAAGAGCGTGGCTTCCCAGCTCCAGTTAGCACGCTGGGACTTTCTATCGGTGGCAACATAATGCCATTTACCGCATTTGATTTATTTGTAATTGGCATTGTATTAATCGCTTTGATAATTACCACTATCTTTTTTCAGAAAACCGGCATGGGCCTGGCAATGCGCGCTAGTGCACTTAACCCAGAGGTGGCACGATTAAGTGGAATTCGCACCGGTTCGGTGCGCACCTTAAGTTGGGCTATTTCAGGGGCGGCATCTTCGCTAGCTGGTTTATTGGTTACTCCAAACGCCAATCTTTCGCCAAATACCCTCGATTTAATTCTTATTATTGGTTTCACCGCAACAGTCATTGGTGGCCTAGATAGCTTGCTAGGTGGCGTGCTGGGTGGCTTTATCTTGGGGCTGGTTATCTCATTTGTTAATGTCTATGACTCACCATCTGATATTTTCTTAGCGATCTTGGCACTTCT
>CAXNJS010000065.1:0-6344 GCA_964202795.1 Candidatus Planktophila sp. | reverse complement strand
AAAGTGATTAATAGTCACCCAGCCTTATTGCCGCTTTTCCCAGGAGCACATGCCGTGCGTGATGCACTTGCAGCAGGGGCGAGCGAAACTGGCACGACTATTCATTGGGTTGATGAAGGTGTTGATACTGGCGAGATAATTGCGCAGGAACGCCTAGAGATCACACCAACTGATACCGAGGAATCGCTACATGAACGTATTAAGATTATCGAACGCGGTCTCATCGTTGCGACCATTCCGCAGGTTCTAGCTGGGCTTAAGTAGAAGGCAGCAAGTAGATGAGCAATCGCAAACAAATTCGCCGAGCACTACTAAGTGTCTACGATAAAGATCGCTTACTTGAAATTGGTGCCGCTCTTAGCAAAGCTGGGGTAGAAATACTTTCAACTGGATCGACTGCGGCAAATTTAGCTGCCGCCGGTATTGCAGTTACTGAAGTTAGTGATTACACCGGCTTTCCCGAAATCATGGGCGGCCGGGTAAAAACTCTGCATCCGCGAGTGCACTCAGGCATCTTGGCTGATCAAAATAATCCAGATCATTTAGCAGCGATTGCAGAACTTGATATTGCACCATTTGATTTAGTGATTATTAATCTTTATCCATTTGCCGCAACTATCGCAGCTGGTGCCACCTTTGCTGAAGCAATTGAGCAGATTGATATTGGCGGGCCATCAATGTTGCGTGGTGCGGCTAAGAATCATGGTTCAGTAGCCGTAATTAGTCAGACTTCACAATATGACCAGTTACTAGGCGCTTTAACAGCTGGTGGCTTTACCAATGAAGAACGTCAGCAGTTAGCTTTGGAAGTTTTTAGAACAACAGCTGAATATGATTTGACGATCGCAAATTGGTTAGGCCAACAAGGTACGCCTCCAAAGTTGCCGACCTGGTTTGGTTCTATCTATAAGCAAGAGAACACTTTGCGTTATGGCGAGAACCCACATCAAAGCGCGGTAATTTATAAATCAACTGGGCACGGAATCGTTGGCGCTAAACAACTGCACGGTAAAGAGATGTCCTTTAATAATTACACCGATGCTGATGCTGCATGGCGAGCAGCGCTAGATCATAGCGATGCAGCTGTGGCAATTATTAAACATGCCAATCCTTGTGGTATTGCGACAGGTGCAAACATTTCAGCCGCCTACTTAAAGGCACATGAATGTGATCCGGTTTCAGCATTTGGGGGAGTAGTTGCAGCTAACCGCAAAGTTGATTTAGCTATGGCCGAACCACTTTCAAAGATTTTTACCGAAGTAGTAATTGCACCGGCATTTGATGCAGATGCACTAGAAGTGTTAATGAAGAAACCTTCGATTCGAATTCTGCAGTGTGATTTGACTGCGACTAATCCAGTCGATCTGCGCCCAGTATCCGGTGGAGCGCTTTTGCAGGAAAGCGATTTGATTGATGCCCCCGGTGATAGCGCAGCTAATTGGGTGCAAGTCTCTGGAGAGCAAGTAAGTGCGCAAACGCTAAAAGATTTAGAGTTTGCTTGGCGATCAGTTCGCGCTGTGAAGAGCAATGCCATCTTGCTTGCTAAAGATAGTGCTGCGGTTGGAATTGGAATGGGCCAAGTTAATCGAGTGGATTCGGCGAAATTAGCGGTAGATCGGGCCGGTGATCGCGTGGCTGGTTGCGTTGCAGCAAGTGATGCATTCTTCCCATTTGCTGACGGATTACAGATTTTAATTGATGCCGGTGTAGTTGCGGTAGCCCAACCTGGTGGCAGTGTGCGCGATGAAGAGGTAATCGCTGCCGCAAAAGCCGCCAATGTTGCAATGTTCTTCACTAGTACAAGACACTTCTCCCATGCATAAAGCGCGAATTCTCGATGGCAAAGCACTTGCCACAATTATCAAAGCCGATCTGCGCAATCGCACTGAAAAATTAAAAGTTAAAGGCATTACCCCAGGGCTAGGTACTGTTCTAGTTGGCGATGACCCGGGTTCGCTTTCCTACGTTGCCGGCAAACATCGGGATTGCCAAGAAGTCGGTATCAATTCAATTCGCGTTGATCTACCCGCATCGGCAACGCAAGCAGACGTGATGGCAGCAATTAAAGATTTAAACTCGGCAACAGAATGCACTGGTTACATTGTGCAGTTGCCGATGCCAAAGGGTATTAATGCCCAAGTGATTCTCGAAGCAATTGATCCGGCTAAAGATGCCGATGGGTTACATCCAATGAACCTCGGTCGATTAGTTAGTGGCTACGCGGCACCGCTGCCGTGCACGCCTCGAGGCATTGTTGCGTTATTGCGTCATTACGAAGTTTCAATCGCAGGGGCTGAAGTTTGTGTAATCGGTCGTGGTTTAACGGTTGGTCGCCCACTTGGATTATTGCTAACTCGCAAAGAAGAAAATGCCACAGTTACCTTGACACATACTGGGACTAAAGATTTAGCAAAACACGTGAAGCAAGCTGACATTGTGGTTGCCGCAATTGGAAAGGCACATTTCTTAACTGCTCAAATGATTAAGCCAGGTGCCACTGTTCTAGATGTCGGAATTTCCCGAACCGAAGCTGGCTTACTGGGTGATGTTCACCCTAATGTTTTTGAAGTTGCCGCAAACGTTGCCCCAATGCCTGGTGGTGTTGGCCCAATGACTCGCGCGATGCTACTTACCAATGTGGTTGAGGCATGCGAGTAATTTCCTATGCCGCGTATGCGTTAGTGGCCGCCGGCGTAGTAGCGGGGGCACTCGGATTAGTGCGAACTGGATCACTTTTAATTGCAGTGGGCACTGGCGTTTTTGCCATTTCGCAGCGTGGGCAACGCAAAATTGAACTCTATTTGCCACTAGCTATATCGATTAGCCTCTTCGTGCTGGCGCTAGCTCTTCCGCGCGGGCGATAGGATTTACCTCGACCTCAAGATATTTCTTACATTCAGGAGAACTGCAAATGGGTAGCAAAGTCACAGTAGTAGGCGCCGGATTCTATGGTTCAACCACCGCAATGCGCTTAGCTGAATACAACATTTTCGACACTGTAGTTCTCACCGATATTCTCGAAGGTAAGCCAGAGGGTTTGGCACTTGATATGAACCAATCTCGTTCAATCGAAGGTTTCGAAACAAAAATTATTGGCGCAACCACAACGGCTGATGGCGCCGGCTACGAAGCGACTGCAAATTCAGATGTAGTAATTATTACTGCTGGCCTGCCCCGCAAGCCAGGCATGAGCCGCATGGATCTAATTGATGTAAATGCTGGCATCGTTCGTGGAGTTGCCGAAAATATTGCAAAACATTCACCAAATGCCGTGATCATCGTGGTTTCAAATCCACTAGATGAAATGACCGCACTTGCTCAACTAGCAACTGGTTTTCCAAAGCACCGGGTAATCGGACAAGCTGGCATGTTAGATACTGCTCGCTTTACTGACAACGTTGCAGAAAAGCTAGGCGTTAAAGTTTCCTCAGTTAAGACACTAACTCTTGGTTCACATGGCGACACTATGGTTCCAGTCCCAAGTCGTTGCACTGTAGATGGCAAGCCACTTAGTGATTTACTTTCCCAAGCTGATATCGATGCCTTGGTTGATCGCACTCGTAATGGTGGTGCCGAAGTTGTTGCCCTCCTTAAGACTGGTTCTGCTTACTACGCACCATCAGCTGCTGCTGCTCGTATGGCCAAGGCGGTCATCGAAGATTCTGGTGCGGTAATGCCAGTGTGTGCATGGGTCGATGGCGAATACGGTATTTCTGGTGTCTATTTAGGCGTTGAAGCCGAGATCGGTCGCACCGGTATTAAGAAAGTTGTTGAAAGTGATTTAACTGAATCTGAAATTGCCGCCCTGAAGGTTGCAGCTGAAGCTGTTCGTGCAAAACAAGCCGATGTTCAAACTCTTTAAGGAGTCGTTTTAAATGTCAAAAATTAAAGTAGTAGGAACCGTTGTTGAACTAGATGGCGATGAAATGACTCGTATCATCTGGCAGTTCATCAAGGATTCCTTGATTCTGCCTTATCTAGATGTGAATCTTGAGTACTACGACTTGGGTATGGAAAATCGCGATGCAACTGATGATCAGGTAACTATCGATTCAGCTCATGCAATCCAAAAGCATGGCGTTGGCATCAAGTGCGCAACTATTACTCCTGATGAAGCTCGCGTTGAAGAATTCGGTCTAAAGAAGATGTGGAAGTCTCCTAACGGAACTGTTCGCAATATTCTCGGTGGTGTAATTTTCCGCGAACCAATCATCATCAGCAATGTTCCTCGTTTGGTTCCACACTGGACTAAGCCAATCGTTATCGGTCGTCACGCATTCGGTGATCAATATCGTGCAACAGATTTCAAAGTTCCTGGAGCTGGCAAGCTAACAATGACCTTTGTGCCAGAAAATGGATCTGCGCCAATTGAGTACAGTGTTTATGATTTCAAATCATCTGGTGTTGCGATGGGTATGTATAACCTTGATGAATCTATCCGTGACTTCGCGCGGGCATCACTTAATTACGGACTACAACGCAAGTATCCAGTTTATCTTTCAACTAAGAACACTATTTTGAAAGCTTACGATGGTCGCTTTAAGGATATCTTCGAAGATATCTACCAAGCAGAGTTCAAGGATAAGTTTGTAGCAGCTGAAATTTGGTATGAGCACCGCCTAATTGATGACATGGTGGCTATGTCACTGCGCATGGAAGGTGGCTATGTCTGGGCATGTAAGAACTACGACGGTGATGTGCAATCAGATACCGTCGCACAAGGTTACGGCTCACTTGGTTTGATGACCTCAGTATTGATGACCCCAGATGGAAAGATTGTTGAATCCGAAGCTGCTCACGGCACAGTTACTCGTCACTATCGTGATCATCAAAAGGGCAAAGCAACTTCAACAAATCCAATTGCATCTATTTTTGCTTGGACTCGTGGCTTAGCCCACCGGGCAAAGCTGGATAACAACGCCGAGTTAGCTCAGTTCTGTGACACGCTAGAACGAGTTTGTATCGAAACTGTTGAACAAGGCAAGATGACAAAGGACTTGTCTCTCTTGATTTCAAAGACAGCTCCTTACCAAACTACTCAAGAATTCTTGAATTCAATCGATGAGAATCTAAAGCAGGCAATGGCTTAGAAGCACCTGGCTTAAAATTAGCAATAAAAAAACCCCGCCGATTAATACCGGCGGGGTTTTTTATTAAGTCAGATTAGATGCGCTCACCAGTTGTTGAATTAAATAGGTGAACTACAGCTGGGTTAGCTGTAACAGTGATTGTCTGTCCTGGCTTTGGTGGATTTTTTGGATCCCAGCGCACAATTACTTGGGCGCCTTCTTCAGTTACATTTGCAAACTTAAGTGAAGAATCAACTGGAGTTCCGTATACGAATGCATCGGCACCGAGTTCTTCTACTACTTCAACTAGAACATCGAAGCCAGTAGATGAAGGTGTGAAGCCTTCTGGACGAATACCAACTGTGATTGTTGCCCCAGCACTTGCTGGAACCGCAAGACTTAATCCGCCTAGCTTTGCTTGTCCACCTGAAACAGGGGCAATTAGCAAGTTCATCGCAGGAGAACCAATGAAACCAGCAACGAAAGCATTTGCTGGATTATCATAAAGATTACGTGGGGTATCTACTTGTTGTAGGAAACCATCTTTTAGAACTGCTACGCGATCACCCATTGTCATAGCTTCGACTTGATCATGGGTTACGTAAACAGTTGTGATTCCAAGACGACGTTGCAATGCAGCAATCTGAGTACGTGTAGCAACACGTAACTTGGCATCAAGGTTTGAAAGTGGTTCATCCATTAAGAAAACTTGTGGTTCGCGAACAATCGCACGACCCATAGCAACGCGCTGACGTTGTCCGCCAGAAAGTGCTTTTGGCTTGCGCTCTAAGTATGGCTCGAGGTCGAGCAACTTTGCCGCTTCTTTAACGCGACGATCACGTTCTTCTTTTGGCTTGCCAGCGATCTTTAGGGCAAAGCCCATGTTCTCGGCAACTGTCATATGTGGGTAAAGCGCATATGACTGGAATACCATCGCGATGTCGCGATCTTTTGGCGCAACATTTGTTACGTCGCGATCACCGATTAAAATACGACCGGCATCGATTTCTTCAAGACCGGCCAACATGCGAAGTGATGTTGATTTACCGCAACCTGAAGGACCAACTAGAACAAGAAATTCACCATCATTAACAGTGAGCTCTAGTTCATTAACTGCAGGCACAGTTGTGCCTGGGTAGATACGTGATGCTTTGTCGAATACGACATTTGCCATTTGATTTCTTCCTTATCCGGGCAGGTACGTGCCCGACGATCCGTTGGAGTAAGGCGATTACGACGGTTGCCGTGATCGGTGCGCAAAGGCTACCCACCGAG
>CAXNJS010000064.1:0-6478 GCA_964202795.1 Candidatus Planktophila sp. | reverse complement strand
GGTACTAGCCCCGGCTTACTAGACGGCAACCCTCCACCGCGGCGGGGTGCTCCGGGTGACGACCTGGTTCTGGTCTTAGTTGATTAGAGCAAGTGCGTTAAGGATTATTTATGGCAACTCTAGATAACGACTCGGCGAAACATCGCCACTCGGAAAAAGATGCTTGGGTGACAGGCGCTTGGCTCGAAGGTGATGATCCAGGTGATCGTAAGTTTATTAAAATTGGTGATTTAACACTTGAGTCGGGTGTTGTTCTTCCTGACATCACAATCGCTTATCAAACTTGGGGCGAGTTAAATAAAGATAAAGACAATGTAATTTTAGTAAACCACGCCATGACTGGTTGGTCTGATGTTCCTGGTTGGTGGCCGCAAATGGTTGGCCCCGGATTACCGTTTGATACCAATAAATTTTATGTGGTCTGCCCAAATGTAATTGGCGGCTGTCAAGGAAGTACTGGGCCATCTTCCCTTGCACCTGATGGCAAACGTTGGGGTTCACGGTTTCCATATCTAACAGTGCGCGACATGGTTGCAGCCGAAGTTAAATTTAGCGACGCCCTTGGCATTAAGAAATACAAATTAGCGGTTGGCCCATCTCTGGGTGGAATGCGTTCGCTGGAATGGGCCGTGCAATTGCCAGATCGCGTTGAAGCAATCTGCACCATTGGATCAAGTGCAGTTGCTACCGGTGATCAAATCGGAACTCACTCAATTCAAATTCGGGCAATTAGAAGTGATCAGTATTTCAATGGTGGTGATTACTACGAGCAAGAGCAAGGTCCTCATGAAGGCATGGGAATCGCGCGACGTATCGCTCACCTGACTTATCGCACTGAATCTGAAATGGATGTGCGCTTTGGTCGCCAAATGCAGGGCGATGACACCGGCCGATATGCCGTTGAGTCATACCTTGATCATCAAGCCAATAAGTTGGCCCATCGCTTTGATCCAAATACCTACATAATTTTGACCGATGCCATGAGCTCGCACGATATTGGGCGAGAGCGCGGGGGCGTGGATAAGGCACTTGCCACCATCAAGATCCCGGTAACTGTGGTTTCAATTGATACTGATCGCCTCTTTACCCCGCGTTTACAGGCCGAAATCGCCGAACTTACGCCTACGGCTCAACCTGTGGTTGAGATTTCTTCGCCTTTTGGTCACGACGGCTTCTTGGTCGAAGTCGATGCCGTTGGCGATGTAATTCGAGGGATCTTAAATAAAGCCAACTGAATTAAGAAATAAGCCGCGAAAAGCGGCGAATTAGGGCTTTTGGATGTGCATTTACCCCTGTGGACAAATTATAATATAGCCATCGCCTTCGCGACCGAAAAGTTAAAAAATCGGGGCGCGAATCAAACAAAGGACTGCTGTGGCTGTATTTAGTGCGCTCAAAAACAAGGTGAAGAAGTTGGCAACACCTGAAACAAAAGCAGCTCCTGCAAAGAAGGCCGTAGCAAAGAAAGCTGCACCTGCGAAAAAAGCCGCTGTCAAGAAAGCAGCTCCTGCGAAAAAAACCGCTGTCAAGAAAGCAGCTCCTGCGAAAAAAACAGCACCAGCAAAGAAAGCGGTAGCTAAGAAAGCCGCGCCAGTTAAGAAGGCTGTTGCAAAGAAGGCGGCACCTGCAAAGCCAGTTGCTAAAAAAGCAGCGCCAGTAAAGAAAATTGAACTTAAGAAAGATTTAACTGCCAAGGATGTTTCGCAGATTGTTGAAGCACGAGATCTAGCGTTACGTTTGAAAGAAGTACAAACCGAACTTGAAGTTCGCGGTGTTACTTCGCTAAATCGAATTCCTAAGAGAGCTGATAAAGAATTAGTTGACGAAGCAAAAGCTCTTGGGCCACAGGTTGAATTAGTAACTGAGAAACTTCGCAAGGCTGGTCTGGGTTCGCCATTCCGCCTGTTGAAGAAAACTGAACTTGCCCTCATTGCGCCACCTCCGGCTCCAGTTGTAAAAGCTGAAAAGCCAATAGCAGGTGGTAAGACATCTGTTGTAAAAGTCGATGGCATTGAGGTCGAACTTGAAGAAGTTGAGTTAGAAGATGTTGAAACGCTAATTGCGGAAGCAACTGAAATCATTGATACCGAAGCTGAAGATAAGACCAATCAGCCTCGCGTAGTTGATTTAACTGATGATTCATCAACTGGCAACGAAGAAAATGCCTTCACGCTAAAGGCCTCTGAAGAAGATGACGCTCCTGCGCAGACAGTTATGACTGCTGGCGCAACCGCTGACCCAGTTAAGGATTACCTAAAGCAGATTGGCCGCGTTGCCCTTCTTAATGCTGAACTCGAAGTAGAGCTAGCAACACGTATCGAAGCTGGCTTGTTCGCTGGTGAAATGCTGCTTCATGAGAAGAAGTTGGATAAGAAGCTAAAGCGTGAGCTCGAGTGGATTGTTGAAGACGGCAAGCGTGCGAAGAACCACTTACTTGAAGCTAACTTGCGTCTGGTTGTGTCTCTGGCAAAGCGTTATACCGGCCGAGGCATGTTGTTCCTTGATCTAATTCAAGAAGGTAACTTAGGTTTGATCCGCGCAGTTGAGAAGTTCGACTACACAAAGGGTTACAAGTTCTCAACCTATGCAACTTGGTGGATCCGTCAGGCGATTACTCGTGCGATGGCTGACCAAGCTCGTACGATCCGTATTCCGGTTCACATGGTTGAAGTTATTAATAAGTTGGCTCGTGTTCAGCGCCAGATGTTGCAAGACCTAGGCCGCGAACCTACCCCTGAAGAGTTAGCTAAAGAACTTGATATGACTCCTGAAAAGGTGGTCGAAGTTCAGAAGTATGGTCGCGAACCAATTTCACTTCACACCCCTCTTGGTGAAGAAGGCGATTCTGAATTCGGTGATTTGATTGAAGACTCTGAAGCAGTAGTTCCAGCAGATGCGGTTTCATTCACATTGCTACAAGAACAACTGCACTCAGTGCTCGACACATTGTCAGAGCGCGAAGCTGGCGTAGTAGCCATGCGCTTCGGCCTAACAGATGGTCAACCAAAGACACTTGATGAGATCGGAAAGGTTTACGGGGTAACTCGCGAGCGTATTCGTCAGATCGAATCAAAGACAATGTCTAAGTTGCGCCACCCGTCACGTAGCCAAGTTCTGCGCGATTACCTAGATTAAATCGATCTCGAAGGTCTAATAATCAAATGCGAGTTAAAGGATTTGTTTCTCTTTTAACTGCGGTATTGGTTACCTCTGCACTGCCTCAAGTAGCTCATGCTGCCGACCTGCCATCTTTTGAGATCAAAAGTGTTTCTTCAACCTTAATTGATCCGGGGGATACGGTCACCTGGAAAATTCAGGTCAATCTAATTCCAGGTTGGGTAAAGGATTTAAGCATATTTCTTATCGATCCTTCGGGGCAAAGTCGTCAGCTATCTACGCCAGTTGATTCTTCTTATGAGGTTAAAGAAAAAAAGAGCGTTGACATTTCGCTTTCACTTAAAACAAATGAGTATGACTTAGCTGGTAAGTATCGTATTCAATGGGCATACATGGCTAATACGACTGAGGTTCTTTACTACGATCCAATTAACGGAAAAGCATATGCGAGAAAGGGAGAAAATACATTTGCTCAAGATTTCAACAAGTTTGATTTCACTATCCGTGATGCAGGAACTGGGAAACAAAAAACACCACAATTGATTCAATCCATTGGCTTTGCAAAATCACAGATTAATCCGGGAGCTAGCGCAAATTTCGAACTAAAAACATCAGGAACTGGAGTTCTGGTAAACGCCTACGTAACGTTCTCAACACCAGATGGCGCAGTGAGCATCTATTGTGATGCGGCAAGTACTGGAAGTTCATATTCATGCCAAGGGCTTTCTAGTACCAATGGAAATTACTCTTTCTCAATTCCAGTGTGGACCTCAGATGACAACAGTCCAGGTATCTATAAAGTCACCAAAATTACTTTGAGTTATCGAAATAGTAATCCCACTTCAGCAAATGACACTGCAAACTGGGGTGGAAACATTATTTATTCGGATACCGAATTTGATGATAGTGGCATTAAGACAGAGGCCTTAAGCAAGTTTCCACAAAACGCACTGAGTTTTACTCTCCTAGATTCCGGACAGGGTCTCGCACAAACTCCCATCTGGACAGGTCTCTATTGGAAGAATAAGACAGTAAAAGCCGGGTCTAATGCGACGCTTGTTATTTCTATCGAAGGATTTACTCGCAATATCGCAAATATACAAGCACCAAGTATTTTCTCTACTAACGGAAAAGGTGAATTCCTCTACACCAATCAACCTGGACTTCAGGGCATTAGACAAATCAAACCGGCCAATAGCAACTCGCTATATCCGGCTACCAAGCAGGGAACTTTTGAAGTAGATGTTTATGTTCCAAGAAGTGCAAAGCCAGGGACTTATGTTGTAGGTCAATTAATTATTTCTGCTACCACTTGTGAGATTAATTCATTACAGGATTACACCTCGGAAAACCCAAAAAACAATATTAATTGTCAAAGTTCACCAAATGGTTGGCAAACTAATTACTACCGAGGTTCACTTAACAAGAATTTAGGATCCTCAAGTATCTCGATAAAGCCTTGGCAAGGCTATGTCGATCCAAGAAATATTCCGATCGAGGTTACCGCTGCAGCTCCACTAGAAGCGCCCAAAATAGAAGAAGTTGAAGTCGGGCCCTCGGCGATCGAGTATCGCTACCGTTATTCAAACGAGCAAAGCTGCGTTGGTTCAACGAATACTGGCGACTTAGTTGATGACAAAGTAGTGAACAGTAGTTATTGGACACTAAAAGTTATCAATTTAAAGGCTGATTCATCTTTATCTGTAAAATTGATTTGTACAGATGCTGCTGGAGCAAAAGCTGAAAGCTCCATTGACTCCCGAACTTCCAAACCAATTCCACCGGCATCACCTAAATTAACCTTAGATTCCGTAACCACGAATTCAGCCACATTCTCAATAGGTATTCGCGAAGGCTTTAAATACACAGTGAAGTCAGAGTCGGGTGATGCTCAGATTTTGGGAAACAAGGAAACTGGCTACAAAGTTGAAGTAACTGGGCTAAAGCCAGGCATAAAGACAAACATTGTCGCAACAATCACTGATTCCTATGGGCAAGTCACATCCTCGGAGCCACTCTATTTTTCAGCAGAATTGCCAGCAAAACCTTCCAAACCAGAATTTATTGTTGGGAAATTAAGCACTACTCGAGTCGAATTCAAATATGAGAAATTGGCTAACTTAGATTATGAACTCACAGTTTCTGAGGGTGAAGTAAGCGATATTCGGGGTTCAGTTACCATTTCTGGCTTGGCTCCTAATACAAAAATTACTGCTTCATTGAAGGTAACCGATGAGTTTGGCCAGAGCACCACTTCAGATGATTTGGTACTTAAAAGCGCCATACCTGAATTACCAGCAATCCCAACCTTGTACCTAGTAAAGACTTCTTTTGATTCGATTACTTTGCGGTTTACCCCACGTGCGGGAATCAAATATCAAGCAAAGATTTCAGCAGGGTCGGCAACAATTACTGATGGCTTATTGGTGGTTTCCTCACTAAAGCCAGCCACAAAGATCCAAGTCACCTTAATAATGAACGATGCATATGGACAATTAAAGTATTCAGATACATATTCGTATACGACAGCTGCAGCGCCAAAGACTGCAGCCAAGACTTCGATCACGTGCATCAAGGGCAAGGCCAGCAAGGTGATCACTGCAGTTAAGCCAACTTGTCCATCTGGCTACACCAAGAAGTGAGTAAAGTGTTCTGGTGACGAATCCAAGCGCGTTTATAAATCCAGCTAGCGGTTCAATTCGCCTTACTGGCGAGGTCGACTTTGTCGATGCTGAAGGTAAAGTCATTGAAAGTATCGATGCGCCAAAGTTATGTGGTTGTGGTTTATCAAAAGACAAACCTCGCTGCGATGGCTCGCATAAAGAATATGTAAAACTATTTGCTGAAGCTTTACGTAACGCTCGCGAATTAGTTAAGCCATGTATGTCATTTGCACCGATGGCTAAGAAAGCCCAGGCTATTCGCGAGAACGAGCTGGCACACCGCTTAGAAGCGGGTGAAAGCCTTGTGGGCGTGAAGGTTGGGGGAGCACTTGATTCTCCTAATAGCGTAGAACCAAAATCAGTAATGATTTTTGGGTATTTAACCGATGCCATGCAATTAACAGATTCGATTAAGACTGCCAATTACATCTATCCAAGAGCTGAAGCTGAAGTGGCATTTAAGATTAGCAAAGAGATAACTACTGAAATTCATCCATCTGAAGTTTTAGATTACGTCAGCCATGTGGCTACTGGCATTGAGATCTTTGATTATCGCTATGGGCAGGCTCAGATTTATGCCAATGATGCGATTGCCGATAATGCCGGCGCTGCCGCATTTGTTTACAGCCATTGGGTGCCAGCACATGAAGCGAACTTAGAGAATTTAACTGCGCAAGTATTTAAAAATGAAGACGAAG
>CAXNJS010000063.1:0-6643 GCA_964202795.1 Candidatus Planktophila sp. | reverse complement strand
GTCAACATCAACTTTAGTTTTATCACGAGCGATCAAAATCAATAAATTCTGATCAGTGGCTTCGCGCAAGAATAAAAGGTGATCATCTTGCACATCAATCCAACGCAAACCGCCTTCAATTAGCGCAGGCGCGGTACGACGAAGTTTTACAAGTTCTTTAACCGAATTTAAGAAATTGTGATCCCAGTTGTGGGCCTCATCCCAAGTCATAGTGCGACGGCCATCTTCGCCCCATGCACCTTCAAGCCCAATTTCATCGCCAGCATAAATTGAAGGCACGCCTGGATAAGTAAGTAACAGAGCCATAGCTGCCATGTGCTTCTCTTTATCGCCACCCACAACATTGCGCATGCGAGCAGTGTCGTGCGAATCCAGCAGAGTCATGCTGTCAATTAAATTACGCCATGGAATTGATGAGTTAAACACCGTCATTGCTTTAACAAATTGCGCACCAGTTGTTTTAGGAATCGCAATTGGCAAACCGTGGAATCCGCCTGCTTCAAGATTTGGGTTGTGATTAAACCAAGCCCAGAGTGGTCGCATGAATCCGTTGTAATTCATGGTCCCATCCCAGCCGGTGCCATTTAAATCAGTTGGCCACATATCGGCATTTTCAGCTACGAGCCAAGTATTTGGCTTCATTTTGTCCATGGCTGTGCGGATATCACGCATAACTTCATCGTGTATATCGGCCTCACGATAACGGCCGGTTTGATTGCCAACATCGATGCGCCAGCCATCTAGACCATATTTAGGTGAAAGCCATTTCTGAATAACTGAATTCTTCGCTTCGTAAAAACGCTTTCGTAATTCAGCAGATGCAAAATTCAACTTCGGCATCTGACGAACCAAGTAGAACGTCGCATAACCAAATGGCGATTTCTTATCCCAGTAGAAGAACTTGTTCTCTTTTGAACTCTTGCTCTTCTGGCCTGTTAAGAACCAAGGATGTTCATTGCTGCAGTGATTCGTTGTTATGTCACCCAGTACTTTGATCTTTGCTTTCTTGGCAGCTTTCATAAATTCAAAGAAAGCCTTATCACCACCTAGCAGTGGATCAATTTTATCGAATGATGTTGCGTCGTAGCGATGATTTGATTTCGATGGGAAAAATGGCGTGAAATAAATTCCGTTAGCACCTAAATCGATAACGTGATCTAAATGCGCGGTGATACCTTCAAAGTCACCACCGTAAAGCTCGATACCAGTAGTTGGTCCATGGCCATGAGGTAGCGCATTCCATTCCATAGGTAGCGCCCATTCAGGTGCTGGGCGTTCTACACCTTTGGCAAAACGATCTGGGAAAATTTGATAGAAGACTGAGCTCTTTAGCCATGTTGTTGTGCGAGGGCGAGCGATAATTCGGAAATCTTCATTGGTGTGAACATCGTGGCCAAATAAACCTGAAGCGTTTAACCATTCATACTTACCGGCTCGGGTAAATAGAAAACGATATTGAACGTCGTAGTTCTTAACTGGGATCTTGGCCGACCACCAAGACTCAACTTCACCATCGCTTTCCTTCGTCAGCTTGGCCACAGTTGATTCGCTATCCATGTAATAACGAACTAGCCCGATATCGAAGGTATAGGTATTTGGTACGCGCACACGAAGCGTTACTTCGGAGCCTATTTTTGGCGCATCGGAACTTACGTAAAGTTCGCTACCGTCGTGGTGAGGTTTTAGATGGGCATTGTTGAAGGAATTGTTGAAGGTCATTTCTTCCCCTTGTGTTTCGCGGTACCTGGCAGGTTGAGCCTAAAAGTACCTGTTTGCCAGCGCTTTTTTCCTCTTAAAAAGGTGCGCTGGTCAGGCTCTAATTGTGACTGTACGGCCGCCATGTAACAGCGTTTAATTACAACGATTTCGATACAAATCCCGTTATGGCCAGAACCGCCGGATAACGGCTTATAAACTCTGACCAATCCCAAACGGGCTTGATCATCCCTCTAAAAAGTTAGAAAGGCAAACAATGATTCTACGTAAGCGTAGCCTTGCAACTGCTCTGGTTCTTGCCGTAGCAGCTTCAGGTGCAATTGTTGCTCCTTCATTCGCAGCAGCTAGTCCAGCAAAGACAGTAACAATCTGGAATGGCGCTGAGACTGCAGCTAAGGATGCACAGACACCAATTATTGCAGCATGGGCTAAGACACAAGGCATCACAATCAACGTGGTGTACAAGAAAGATATTCGAAATGAATTTATTAAGGCTGTTCCAGAAGGAAAAGGGCCAGACCTAATGGTTGGCGCACATGACTGGACAGGTCAACTAGTTGGTGCGGGCGTTGTTGCTCCAATCGTTGTTGGTTCACTAGCGAACAAGTTCTCAAAAGATATGCGTTCTGGTTTCACAGTAGGTGGCAAGCTTTATGGAATGCCTATCTACACTGAAAACATCGCACTTGTTTACAACAAGAGCAAGGCAAAAGATCCAAAGGGTATGACATGGGAGCAACTACTTGCTTCAGATCGTGGCGTAACTCTTCCTTGGGCACGTGGCGGAACAGCTAACGATCCATACCACTTATCTCCAATTGCAACATCATTCGGAATTTCACAGTACACACGCGATAACAGCGGTTGGACAAAGAAGATTGGTTACACCGGCGCAGGTGCAGATAAGTATGCTGCCTGGTTAGCAACTAATGGTCCAAAGTTCATCGACGGTGGCTGGGATCAAATGCGTTGCAACATCCAAAACGGTGGATACGCAATTACTGGTCCATGGATCCTTGGTGGTTTAGCTGAGAAGACTTCAACTAAGTTGATCATGCCTGATGGATCAAAGAAGGATTGCGTTGGCGCAGCTATGACTGCTGATGAAGTTGGCGTTGCTCTCTTCCCATCAGCAGGTGGCAAGACTCCTCGACAGTTCTCAGGTCAATACGGATACTGGCAGTCAGTAAAGGTTGCTGGAGCTAAGAACTCAGTTAACGTAGGAAAGGTTCTACGTTATATCGGTTCAGCAGACTTCCAGGGACAGTTCGCAAACATCAAGGGTGCCGAGCGCATTCCTGCGAACTCTGATGCTCTTGCCCAGCTAACAGACAAGCGTCTTGCTGCATTTGGTGCTGCTGGTCAAAATGCGTACCCAATGGCTTCATTCGTATTCCAAGACACTACTTGGGCCAAGATCGGCGCCGCTGAAAAGGCGATTGTCGAAGGCACCGCCAAGGGTAACCCAGGTGACTTCCTCGCAGCCGCGATGAAGGCTCTACAAGAGACAATCGACGCTTCTTAATTAGCATCGATTAGATGTAGGAACTGAGTTAGGGATCCGAAGCCCGAAGTGGTTTCGGATCCCTAACTTTTCTAGATAAAATTTTACGATAATTGGTTGTTAAAAGTTTCTAAAATTTCGAAGGAGCAGACCGCCCATGAGAAAACGAAATAAAAATTTCGAATTGTATTCAGGCGGTACACCAAGTTTACGTGGCACCTTAGCCAAGATCTTTATCTTAGGTTTAGTTGATGCCGGTGCTGGTTTTGTCTTACTGATTCTTATCGGTAAACAAAAGTATGGTTTTGCGATTTTCTTCGGAATTATTACTTTATTAGTTAACTGGATCTACCTTCGTCGCGGTGGACTTCCTGCAAAGTATTTAGCTCCCGGAGTCTTACTTCTTTTAGCATTTCAAGTTTACGTGGTTGTTTATAGCGGTTATATCTCCTTTACTAACTATGGCTCTTTCCATAACGGTAGTTATACCGAAGCTCTGGATGCCATCCAGCAAGCAGCAGTTGAGCCAATTGAAGGCGCAACTGAGTATGAAATTAAAGTAGTTAAAGCCGAAGATGGCAGTATTCTATTCTTAGGGCTTGATTTTAATAGCGGTAAAGTTTTTCTAGGCGGTGAGAATTATGCCAAGCATCCATGGCGCGAAGTTTCAGCGGCTGATGGTTTGGTTGTAGATGAATCAGGCTACCCAACTTCTCTCTCTGGCGTCACATTCTTGACAGAGGATGAAATTTTAGAAGTTGACCCTGGCGTTACCACAATGAAAATTCCACTAGGACCAAACCTAGATAAAGATGGCTTTATAGCCACGGCTGACGCGTTTTTCGCACAACAGAATCGATTCTCATATATTTATGATGAGAATAATCGAGTTATGACGCGCTTGAGTGATGATAAGAAATTTATTGCAGATGAAAAAGTGGGCTTCTTCAAAAATGCGGACGATGGTGAGCTGCTAAGTGAAGTAGGTTGGCAGGTAAGAATTGGTTGGGACAATTACGCCAAGATTTTCGGCGATAAAGAACTCCGTGGTCCGTTAACAGGAATCATTATTTGGACATTTTTATTCGCAATTGGATCAGTGCTCACCACATTCATTTTTGGTCTTGCTTTGGCACTGATGTTTAATGATCAACGCATTAGAGGTCTAAAGATTTATCGATCTATTTTCATTTTACCTTATGCTTTTCCAGCTTTCTTATCAGCCTATGTCTGGAAGGGTATGTTAAATACCCAGAATGGATTTATTAATAACACCATTTTGGGCTTTATGGGCGACAACAAAATTCAGTGGTTCGAGCAACAAGGTGCCGCCCGCGCGGCAGTCTTGCTTGTAAATCTTTGGCTAGGCTTCCCTTATATGTTCTTGATCTGTACTGGAGCTTTGCAAGCTATCCCTAACGATTTAACTGAGGCGGCCAGTATTGATGGTGCCTCGTCATGGAAGATAGTTAGATTGATTAAGTTGCCGTTGCTGTTAGTTTCGCTAGCTCCGCTATTAATAGCATCATTTGCTTATAACTTTAATAACTTTGGTGCAATTTACTTGCTAACCGGTGGTGGTCCATTCTTAGACCAAACTTTGAAGGTAACAGTTGGTGCTACAGATATTCTGATTACCTTTGTTTATCGAATTGCATTTAGCGGATCAATTGGAGCAGATTATGGTTTAGCGAGCGCGTTCTCGGTACTCATATTTATGCTAATCGGCTCGATCTCTTTCTTTAGCTTCAAGCGCACTAAGGGACTAGAGGAGTTAACACAATGAGAACTTTGCAAGCTCGTCACCCTAAAGCTAAACGTGGAGGGTTTATTCGCTGGTTTATGCAAGTAGGCTGGAAGCATATTGTGGGACTAGCCGTTATCGTCTTTGCGACATTTCCTCTCGTTTATATCCTTTCAACATCTCTTACAAAAATGGGAAATATTGAAAACTTCACACTATTCCGTTCATTTTATTTAGGTAATTACACAGATTTGTTAAAATCTGCAGACTATCCTTTTGTGATTTGGATGAAGAACACACTGATACTTGCAGGCGCGACTGCAGTTATCAGTGTCTTTATTAGCGCGTTAGCGGCATTTGCATTCTCGCGCCTTCGCTTTACTGGTCGTCGCCCTGGATTGCTTGCACTGATTTTGATTCAGATGTTCCCCTCTATTTTGGGGCTAACTGCTGTGTTTGGAATTTTAAGTAAGTTAACGGATTATGTGCCAGCCATTGGACTCGGAACTAAAGCCGGTCTTATTTTGGTTTATCTTGGTGGCTCACTAGGTGGTGGAACTTACTTACTGTATGGCTTCTTCAACAGTGTTCCAAAAGAGTTAGATGAAGCAGCGAAGATTGATGGTGCGACACATACCCAAATTTTCTACAAGATTATTTTGCGTTTAGTCGCTCCTGTACTCGCAGTTATGGCGCTACTTTCCTTTATCGGAACTTTTGGTGATTATGTTTTGGCATCAATTGTATTTAATACCAATACGCAGTACACGGTGGCTGTTGGACTTCAATCATTACTTGCCGACCCATGGACAAAGCAATGGGCAATGTTTGCTGCGGGAGCAGTTATGTCATCGCTACCGATAATTATCCTCTTCGTGTCACTGCAGAAGTACATCACCAACGGTCTTACTGGCGGCGCAGTTAAGGGTTAAGCCTGTAACCAAACTGTAGTTTCACCCGGTACTTGGCTACCAATTAGTGGCCTGCTACTTAGTAAAACTTTGCCTTTCGGAAGCTTGACTGGTGATTTACCGAAGTTAGTAAATGATTGCCAACCATTTGGGCGAGCAAAGTGCAACACGTTGCGATTCCAGTTGAAAACAAACTTAATCTCTTCAGCGCACTGCAAACCTTTGCGCATAGCAATTGCGGTGCGATAGAGATTAAGCACTGAGTTTGCATTAGCTTCATTGGCGGCAACTGAATACTTTCCAAAATCAGCTGGCATCGGTAGATGCGAACCGCCAGGGCCAAAACCGAAAGAAGAACCTTCGGTAGTCCAAGGCAATGGAATACGGCAACCATCGCGGCTACGAGCTTTGCCTGGATTTCTAAACCATTGTGGATCTTGCATTGCCTCGCGTGGGGTATCGGCAACTTCGAATAAGCCGAGCTCTTCGCCCTGATAAAGATAGGTAGAGCCCGGAAGAGCCAGAATCAACATGGTTGATGCGCGCGCACGATCGATACCCTGTTTAGCATCAAGGGGTGCTGACTTTCCTTCCGAGATGTACCACTTAACTAAATCTGTTTTATCCGGCAATCCATAACGAGTTGGATGGCGTACTACATCGTGATTAGAAAGCACCCAAGTATTTGAGGAGCCTGATTTATCAGCGCGTTTCATGCTGTTGCTAATTAAGTGCTTAAAGCGCTTGGTATTCCAATCAGCATGTAAT
>CAXNJS010000062.1:0-6648 GCA_964202795.1 Candidatus Planktophila sp. | reverse complement strand
AATAGCAAAGTCACTGCGATTGCTAGCAACTCAGATTCAGTCACTGCGACCATAGAAAATGGTGATGAGTTTGTGGCCAGTCATTTACTCTCTAATGCCGCGCCACAAGTACTAGCTAAGTTGCGCAACAAACCTAAGCCGGCAAGTCTTTCAGGTGCCCAATTTAAAATTAATATGCTGCTAAAGAAAATGCCGAGATTAAAGAGCGGTATCGCGCCTGAACTAGCATTTGCCGGAACTTTTCATATCAGCGAGAAATTTTCTCAGCTGGAGACTTCTTACCAAGAGAGCAAAGCGGGCAAGCTGCCTGCCTGTTTTCCATCTGAAATGTATTGCCACACTTTGTCTGACCCTTCAATTTTGAGCCCCGAGCTACAAGCTGCCGGTTATCAAACTCTGACTCTCTTTGGATTACATACGCCAGCTGAACTTTTCGATGCCGATAATGAAGCCACCAAGGCCACAGCTTTAGCCGGTTTCATTGCTGAGTTGGACAAATACTTAGTTGATCCAGTCTCGCAAATTATTGCTCGCAATAGTGATGGTTCGCCTTGTATTGAAGCCAAAACCCCATTGGACTTAGAAGAGGCGATCTCATTGCCACGTGGAAATATCTTCCACAGAGATCTAACTTTCCCATTCCGCGAAGAAGGCGATAGCCGGCGCTGGGGCGTGGAAACTGATGATCCACGAATCTTTATTTGTGGCGCAGGTGCGCAACGAGGCGGGGGAGTGAGCGGAATCCCTGGTCATAATGCGGCAATGGCCGTTCTTGGAAAGTAAAAAAGTAATAGGCTTTCAGCTATGAGTTCTGATAAGAAGTTAAAGCCAGAAACACTTGCGATTAGTGCTGGTAGGCCAGTTCCCGTGCCAGATGGTGAACTAAATACCCCAATCGCGCTGAACTCAACTTTTCGCGCCGGCGGCCCAATTGGTTATGGTCGCTATGGAAATGAAACTTGGAGTGCTTTAGAAAGTGCGATCAGCGCTCTGGAAGGTGGGCAAACGTTAGCTTTTGCGTCAGGTCAAGCTGCAGCAAGTGCGATCTTTAATTTGCTGCCAATCGGTGCACCAGTGGTTGTTTCCGATGAAGGCTATCAAGGCATAGCCGCGCTACTAAAGGGTTATCACGAAAGTGGTCGCCTGGAAGTTCGCTTTGTTGAAGCTACAAATACCGCTGCAGTATTAGAGGCAGCAAAGGGGGCCGCGTTACTTTGGCTGGAATCACCAACTAATCCAGCTCTAGAAAACGTTGACCTTAAAACAATAATTGCTGGTGCCAAGAAGTTAGGCGGTGGTGTTGCAGTTGATAATACTTTGGCGACTCCGCTAACTCAAAAGCCCCTTGAGTTTGGCGCAGACATGGTTATGCACTCAGTAACTAAATATTTTGCCGGTCATAGCGACATAATTTTGGGTTCAGTTTCTACCAATGATTCAGCTCTTTATAAGCGCTTAGCCGATGTCCGTAAATTAAGTGGCGCGATTCCTGGCCCATTTGAAGCTTGGTTAGCACTACGCGGAATCCGCACTTTCCCATTGCGATTCAGAGCAGCTGAGGCCAATGCCAAAGAGCTGGCAAAGCGCTTAGCGGGTCATGAAAAGGTGAGCAAAGTTCGTTACCCCGGCTTCGGCGGCATGATTTCATTTGAATTAACCTGTGATGCTGCTGGTACTGATCTAGTAACCCAGAGCGCCATGATTATTACCAACACAACGAGCCTTGGTGGCATTGAATCTATGTGGGAACGGCGTCGTCGTTGGGCAACTGAGAGCCACAAGATCTCGGAATCCTTGATCCGATTCTCAGTTGGTTGCGAAGATGTCGATGATTTATGGGATGACATCACTGCCTCATTAGGCAAAATTTAAGTTATAGGAGTATTTTTAGCATATGTTAAAAGCAATTAAGCGATTCGTCGGGGTAGTCGGCGTAGCTCTATTGGCTTTTCGCGCTATCGGTTCATTTCTCTCTTGGGTAGACAAGCAAGACGAGACGCAAGTCGATGCTTGGATCGATGAAGAAGAATCTGAAGACGCTTAATTGAGTCAAGAATATATTCCAGGTAGCTGCAACATTGGCACAGGTGAAATTCGCCGCCGCCAAGTTGTAGCACTTGCAGGAGCAGTAATCTCAGCGACATCTTTAGTTGGGCTAACAAGCACTGACGCTGCACGAAGTGCCCGCTTTTCGCTATTCATTCCACTAATGGTTTTTGCAATCGGATTTATTCAGTCTCGTAAGAAATTTTGTCTAGCTTATGGATTTATGGGAACCTTTAATTTTGGCAAGTTAGGGCAGATCTCCCGAGTTTCAGATCCAATTTCCAAGAAAGCCGATCGAAAAACCGCACTAACAATTTTGGCACAGTCAACTGCACTGGCCCTAGGGTTAACGCTTGCCACATTTGTATTACCGCTTTAGTACTTCCATTGCACGCTACTTAGTGCCACAGTACATACATGGAAATTATCATTCAGTTGAGAAATGCCCAAGTTGCCGAAGATTTCAAAGGAATTGTTAACGAGAAACTTAAAGCGTTAGCAAGGTTTAACGTAAAAATGGATCGGGTAGAAGTCGAAGTAATTGAAGAGAAAAACCCGCGCCAAGGCAAACACGATCACAAAGTAGTTATTACCTCTCGTGGTGCTGGCCCTCTATTACGTGCCGAAGCCGCTGAATTCAATGGCGTAGCAGCATTTGATAAAGCTATTGCTAGCTTTGAACTACAAATCCGTAAAGTTCACGAACGCGCCAAAGAGCACGGCCGTGACACTTTGCGTGATCGAGCTATAGATTTAAATAATCTCTGAGCCATCTTTACGAGTGGCGGTCAGGCTTGCCACAGCAGTAATCAACAGAGTTCCGACAATTACGCCCAGGCTGAACTCGATCGATACGTGAGGCACTTTAATTCCTACAATCTCATCAACTCCAACACCGTGGAAAGCCTCGAAGAACATTTTGACACCGATAAATGCCAAGATAATTGAAAGTCCTTTTGAAAGAAAGACCAATCGCTTAAGCAGTCCTTGTAATAGGAAATAAAGCTGACGTAGCCCCATTAGCGCAAAGATATTTGCGGTCACAACGATGTAAGGGTCTTTAGTGATTCCAAAGATCGCCGGAATAGAGTCAAGCGCGAACACTAAATCTGTTATTCCAAGAGTCAGCAGTGCAATCGTGAAAGTTGAAGTTCCTCTGGCCCGCAAGAATTTCACAATTTTACTATCATCCGGCGTTGTTTCGTGATCTTCTTTTTCGATTAATAAGCGATAAGCCGTGTAGATCAAGAAAGCGCCGAAGATAAAGAAAGCACTTGAGAAACGAGTAATGATCGCAGATCCTGCGGCGATAAAGACTCCACGCAAGATCAGAGCAATGATAATTCCTAACAGAAGCACTAACTGTTGTTTTGTCTTATCAATCTGCAGGCGACTTAAAATAATTACAAATACAAAAATGTTATCGACCGAAAGAGCGTACTCAGTTAGCCAGCCGGCAAAGAACTCTTTCTGAGCGGTCTCACTTGGGGTCCAGTTGGGCATAAAGTAACCAAAGGCAATCGCAGCTGAAACATAAATAACTGTCCAGATGGCGGCCTCTGCTGTGCTGGTTTCCTTATTTCTACGCAGAATTGCGATTATTAAGTCGAAGGCAATTACTGCTGAAAGGATGCCAATAGTTACTAGCCAAGTTGAAGTCGATTCCATGGCGTAACTTTACATATCGTAGAGAATTCTTACCTCTTAAACCAGATGGCACGCTTAGGCATGAGTTCTAACTCACCATTTTCACAGGTAGGTGCACTGCTGGAAGAAAGAATTAATTCACTTGCCTGGAGTTTTACTGATTTATCACCTGAGTTTAAGTAGACCTGTATTCCGCCGCGAGAGAAGCCCAGAATTCCTTGATCTATTCTGCTGACATCCCAATTGAAATCTTCAGCACCAAGAAGTCTGGCTCGCTCGGAAAGTGCTCTCTTATAAAGTGATAGCGAACTATCAGAATTTGAACTCTGAATTTCTACCGTTAGTTCATTCCAAGTTGCTGGTAGTGGCAGCCAAGGTTTTCCGGATGAGAAACCAAATGGAGTGTTTTGGCCAGACCAAGGCATTGGCACTCGAGCACCATCGCGACCTTTGGTTTCACCGTTGGTGCGAAGAAAGGATGGATCTTGACGATCGCTATCGGCCACTTCAGCATCGGGTAGGCCAAGTTCTTGCCCGTTATACACATAACAAGATCCAGGTAGACCAAAGAGGAATAGTGCTAGAGCGCGAGATTCTTCAGCGCCTAGTCGCGATGCAACGCGAGGTGAATCATGATTGCTAATTGCCCAAGTTGGATAAGCACCGACATCTTTAAGCATCTCGATTGTGTTATTTATTAATCTAAATAAGGTTTTTGCATCAAAGGGTGCGATTAATAAATCAAAGTTGAAAATTTGATGAAGCTCATCTGGGCGAACATAGGCAACACCATTTACTGGGGGATGAACCCAGGCTTCGGCAACTGCCATGATTGGTTTATCGAATGAATCAAAGTGTTTACGCCAACTGCGATAAATCTCGTGAACGCCAGCGCGATCAAAGAATGGAACTGAAGCCAGTAAAGCCTCACGTTTGCTAATTTCCATGTCAATGTCAATCCGCAGGGCATCAGATAGACCCTTTGGGTCATGGTGATCGGTGAGGATATTTTCTTTGGCTAACCCGTGTGCGACATCGATGCGGAAACCATCGGCACCCATCTTCACCCAGAACGAAATTGTTTCCTTAAAGTCCTGATCAACTTCGAGATTTTCCCAATTTAAATCAGGCTGTGATGAATCAAAGAGATGTAGGTAGTACTGACCATCGGCAACTTGGGTCCAAGCTGGCCCACCAAAGAGGGAGATCCAGTTATTTGGGGGAGTTCCATCTGCTTTGGCATCGTAGAAATGAAAACGTGCTCGTTCCTTAGAGCCAGGGCTTGCGATTAGCGCAGCTTTAAACCACTCATGTTCAGAGGAAAAATGATTTGGCACGATATCAACTAAAACTTTCAATCCAAGATCGTGCGCTTTATTAATCATTAACTTTGCATCAGCTAAATTTCCAAAGCGAGGGTCAACGTCACGTGGATTTGCAATGTCATAGCCGCCATCTTTATTTGGTGAGGTATAAAACGGGCTCAACCAAATTGCATCCACGCCCAGATCGGCCACGTATTGAAGTTTCTCTGTGATGCCAGGCAAATCACCTTCACCATCGCCGTTGCTATCAAAGAATGAGCGAGGGTAGATCTGATAAATAACTGCCTCTTGCCACCACTTGCTATCGGCTGCAGTGGGTGAAGTCATGGCGTAAACCTAACTTTCGGCCACTTCGGCATCAAAGCAAGGCGGAAATGTAACGCGGGTGCTTAATCTCAGATTCATAACGATTATTACTGATCACTCGGTCAATTCACTTAAGTTAGGATATGTCCATGTCTAAGGTCTTAGCCTCACTTCCAGTTGGCCAACGAGTCGGAATCGCCTTTTCCGGCGGTCTCGATACCTCAGTGGCAGTTGCCTGGATGCGCGCCAAAGGTGCCATCCCTTGCACCTACACCGCAGATCTTGGCCAATATGACGAGCCAGATATTGATTCGGTTCCAGATCGCGCAAAAGAGTATGGCGCTGAAATTTCACGATTAGTTGATTGCAAGAGCGCACTCGTTGAAGAAGGTTTAGCAGCAATTGCTTGTGGCGCTTTCCATATTCGCTCTGGCGGAAAACAATATTTCAACACCACGCCACTTGGTCGCGCAGTTACCGGCACGCTATTAGTGCGCGCAATGTTGCAAGATTCAGTTTCAATTTGGGGTGATGGTTCTACTTATAAAGGCAATGATATTGAGCGCTTCTACCGCTATGGATTATTGGCTAATCCAAATCTAAAAATCTATAAGCCTTGGCTAGATACTGATTTCGTAACTGAACTTGGTGGCCGTAAGGAAATGTCTGAATGGTTAGTTGCTAATAACTTGCCGTATCGCGATAGCACTGAAAAGGCTTATTCAACCGATGCCAATATCTTGGGCGCAACTCATGAGGCTAAGAGCTTAGAACTTCTAGATTCTTCGATTGAATTAGTGCAACCAATCATGGGCGTTAAGTTCTGGGACCCTGCAGTAGAGATTGATTCTGAAGATGTGACTATTGAATATGCCCAAGGTCGCCCAGTTGCCATCAACGGCAAGCGCATCGACGATGTTGTTGCTTTGATGAATGAAGCAAATGCAATTGGCGGTCGCCATGGACTCGGTATGGCTGATCAGATTGAAAACCGAATTATTGAAGCCAAGAGTCGCGGCATCTATGAAGCACCAGGAATGGCGCTGTTATTTATCGCATATGAGCGCTTAATCAGTGCGATTCATAATGAAGACACTATTGCTAACTATCACGCTGAAGGCCGTCGCTTAGGTCGCTTGCTTTATGAAGGTCGCTGGTTTGACCCACAAGCACTCATGTTGCGCGAATCGCTAACTCGCTGGGTGGCTTCTGCCGTTACCGGCACCGTGACTATTCGCTTGCGTCGCGGCGATGATTTCTCAATTATTAACACAACTGGCCCAGCACTTAGCTATCACCCAGATAAGTTATCGATGGAACGCAC
>CAXNJS010000061.1:0-6658 GCA_964202795.1 Candidatus Planktophila sp. | reverse complement strand
ATCTCAATGGCCCGATAAGTAATCATCGGACGAATTAAGGAAATGCTAGCCAAGGTAGATGATGAACTGATTAATAGGATCGCGATCCACTTTGGCATGCGAATCGAATTTAACATTTCTAAATTGTTACTTCGCTAATTCTTTGTGTTTACGTTTACTAACAGCTTTGTAAAAAACAGGTAGCAAGATCAGTAGAAACATCAAGGTATATAGGGCTTTTGGCAGGAATCCTTCAACCAGAATTCCATAGTCACCATTGCTAATTTGCAGCGAACGTTTGAACTGAACTTCAGCCAACGGCCCCATAATCAAACCAATAATCAGCGGCGTGAGTGGGACTCCGAATCTGCGGAATAGATATCCCAAAACAGCAATCACCAGTGCTATTTGTAAATCAAATGTTGAGCTATTCAACGCATAAGCGCCTAGTAGAGCCAAAGTGACAATGCCGCCGTATAGATATGGGCGCGGAATCTTAAGCAAAAGAATCCAAACCCGAATGAACGGCAGATTCATAACCAATAGCAAAGTATTTCCAATAAATAGCGAAGCAATTAAACCCCACACAATTTGTGGATTGGTTTCAAAGAGCATCGGGCCAGGCTGGATTTGAAATGATTGAAAAGCTACCAGCACAACTGCCGCGGTTGCCGAAGTTGGTAGACCAAGTGCTAATAGTGGAACTAACGCACCAGCAGCATTTGCGTTATTGGCAGCCTCAGGCCCCGCAACTCCCTCAATTGCGCCTTTTCCAAATTCATCTTTGCGCTTAGATAATTTCTTCTCAACGCCATAACTTAAGAAAGTTGGCACTTCAGAACCACCAGCTGGGATTACACCAAGTGGGAAACCAATTGCTGTGCCTCGTAGCCATGGTCGCCAGGATCGTTTCCAGTCAGATTTAGACATCCAGGCACGATCCTTGATCTGCAGAACTGACCAATTCTCATTTTTAAAGCGGCTCGCAAAATAAATTGCTTCACCTAGCGCAAAGATTGCCACGATAACGGTTACGGTTTCGATGCCATCAATTGCATTTGAATTACCAAAGGTCAGACGTATCGCACCTGATTGCAGATCAGCGCCTACTAAACCAAGTGTTAAACCGACCGCTAGCGAAATCAATCCACGCACCATTGAGGAACCCAAAAGGGTGCCGACGGTTGCAAATGCCAAAACCATTAGCGCTAAGTAGCCAGCTGGCTTAATTGTGAGCGCCAAATTTGCAAGCGCTGGAGCGCCGAAGGCAAGTAATAGCGTTGCAATTGTTCCGGCTACGAAGGAGCCAATTGCAGCAGTAGCAAGGGCCGCACCTGCGCGCCCGGATCGCGCCATTTTATTTCCCTCGAGGGCGGTGATTACTGAACCACTTTCACCTGGCGTATTTAGCAAAATAGAAGTTGTTGAACCGCCATACATAGCACCGTAATAGATGGATGCAAACATAATAATTGCCGCAGTTGGATCAATTGATGCAGTAACTGGCAATAAAAGTGCAATTGCTAATGCAGGCCCAATGCCAGGCAATACGCCAACCAAAGTGCCAAGAAAAGTTCCGAGTAGTCCGTACATCAAATTGGTGAGTGTGAGGGCGGTGGCAAATCCCTCAAGCAAAAGATTGAAACTACTCATTAACTAATTCTACTTTCCGGTGAGGTCGGCGAAAATTCCAGCCGGTAAATTAATATTCAAACCTTGTGTGAAACCAAAATAAACAATCACTGAAAATATGATTGCGATCATTAGATCTTTCAAGTATTTGCGAGCACCGAACGCATACGCCACACCCCAGAATGAAACTGTAGCGGCGACTATGAAACCAAGTAGATCCAGCAAAATTACATTAGCTGTGATAGCTGCAACAACTTGAGCCATAGTTTTGAAGTCAGCTTTTTGAAAAGGATCACCAGCTTCAGTTCCTTCAGGAACTCCTGAATTACCTCTCAAAATTTCGGAAATTAGCAGTGCTGAGGTAATCACTAAGAATGTACCAATTACATATGAAAAAGATTTGGGGCTGATAACTGATGTGCCAGATGGAACCAGCATTCGAGAAGTGTCCCAAATAGTAACTAGGCCCAACAGTAAGAGGAAGCCCGCAAATGCGAGCTCCCCCTTACCTGCTTGAGTAACTTTGTTCAATTAAAGACCAAGGTCCTTAATCACGCCTGCAACAACCGGTAGTTCGCTTGTCAAGAATGACTTAAACGCATCCCCGCCAGCAAAGTCATTGTCCCAGTTATTAGCAGTTAGGAGCTTTGCCCAGGTAGGTGTGCCCTTAAGTGCATCTAGCACCTTGCAGAAGTTCAAGTAATCAGCAGCTGACAGATCAGCTGGCGCCATAACTCCACGCCAGTTTCCGTAAACCATGTTGTAACCCTGAGCAGCAAAGGTTAGGCCAGGGTAACCAGCAAGCTTCTTCTTTGATGAAACACCAAGAACGCGAAGTTTTCCAGAATCAACCATTGCTTTAAATTCGGTTGAACCTGAAACGCCAACTTGGGTTGCTCCACTTAGTAGAGAGACTATAACTTCTGCGCCACCTGAGTGAACTACATAGTTAAGGTTTTCCTTTACTGGAATGCCAGCAGTCTTAAGCAAAGTACCAATTACTTGGTGATCTACTCCGCCTGAGTTACCTCCAGAAATAGCAATTGATTTGCCGCGCTTGCGAATGTCTTCAACCAGTTGCTTTAAGTTCTTGTACTTTGAATTTGCAGGAACAACGATTGCATCGTATTCGCGCATCATCTTGGCAACTGGCTTTGAATCAAGAATGTTCAGCGTTGACTTATTAAGTGCAATTCCACCGGCCATTGCAATACCAGTAATTAGCGCTGCTTCTGGCTTATTTTTAATTTCTTGGAAGAAACCAAGACCAGTAGCTCCACCGGCGCCTGGCTTAAATACTGAGCTGTACTCAGACAGTAAACCTTCGGTCTTTAGCGAATCACTAATTCCATTTGAAGTCAGCGAATATCCGCCTGGGTTAGCAGGTACAACCCAATCAATATTCTTTAGTGGCTTTAGATCGGCATACCACCACTTAAGTTGGCCCTTCATGGTTCCAGTTGGAACGCTTAGGCAAGTTAAGTCGCTGCCGTTTACGCCTTTACCTTTTGCAACTGAGCCAGAACGTGCACAGTCGGCACCGGTCTTAGCGTTTGCGGCTCCGGTAACTGCTGCTTGAGCAGTAACGGCACCTGAAGCGATTAGTGCAATAGTCGTCACGACTACGCCTACGCGAGTGATTTTCTTCAACATAGAATAATTTCTCTCTATTCTTATTATGTAGCTCCGAGGATGGAGATTTGGCATAACCTAACTTTCCGCAGCGTGGAATAATAGTGAAAGCGGTAACAAAGAGGTAACGATTTTGCCCAAAATTTGAGCGTGAATAAGCGAAACGCTTACAAAAGTGAAGAGATCTCGATCCCCAGAGCGCCTAGTTTTTCGCGGCCGCCATCGAGTGCAGTTAAGACAAATGGCTTGCCATCGGGTGCGATGCAGTAGCTGTTTTCAAAGTGAGAACCACGAGATTTGTCGTTTGAGACAACTGTCCAATTATCTTTAAGAACTTTGGTCTTATGAGTGCCACGAGTAATCATTGGCTCGATGGCTAACGCCATCCCTACGACGATCTCGGGGCCAAAACCAGGTTTGCCGAAATTCAATACATGAGGTGCTTGATGCATCTCAGTGCCAATGCCGTGGCCGCCGTACTCCTGCAAAATTCCATACTTGCCTTGGGCATCGGTATACCTCTCAATAGCATGACCAATGTCTGAAAGTTTGGCACCTAGGCCGCCCGCAGCAATTCCGCGCCACATTGATTCTTCGCAAACATCCATCATTTTCTGATCTGCGGGGTCTACGTTGCCAACGCCAACTGAGAATGCAGCATCGCCATGCCAGCCATCAATGATTGCGCCACAGTCAATTGAAACCACATCGCCATCTTCAATAACTCGATCACCGGGAATTCCGTGCACAATTTCTTCATTAACTGAAATGCAGATGGTGGCTGGAAAACCGTGATAACCCTTGAAATTTGAAGTACCGCCGCCGCGCTTAATATTCGCCGCTGCAATTGCATCTAGCGCGTCAGTGCGCATGCCCACTTTGATGGAATCTTTAAGCAGCGCCAAAGTCTCGCCCACGAGTAAACCGGCACGGCGCATGACCTTTAATTCATCAAGTGACTTTAATTGGATATCCACGTACGTAATTATTAACTAATGCGGCTAAGTGCCGTGGTGGCGCGCTCAGTAATTTCAGAAACAGCGCCAGTTGCGCTAATTGTTATGAGTAAACCTTCGCCGCGATAGAAAGAAATGATTGGCGCAGTTTGCTCGTTATAGACCTCTAGGCGACGAGCAATAACTTCGGCCTTGTCATCTTCGCGTTGGTATAGCTCTCCCCCACAGGCAGCACATGCTTGCGCAGTTGCTGGCGATGGTGCGCCGCAACCACGGCAAGTTAAACGGCTAGAAAGACGCTCAATAATTTCAGAATCAGCAATATTTAATTCCAGAACCGCGTCTAGTGGGCTCTTCTGTTCTGCCAATATTGCGCGCAATACTTCAGCCTGCACAACATTGCGTGGGAAACCATCTAGTAAAAATCCATTGGCAACATCATCGTGAGTTAAGCGATCTTTAACCATGGCATTTGTTACTGAATCTGGCACTAGTTCGCCACGATCCATAAAACTTTTTGCTTCTTGGCCAAGTGGGGTGCCAGCTTTTAAATTCGCACGGAAAATATCGCCGGTTGAGATATGCGGAATTGAGTAGTGCTCGGCTAAGAAAACTGCTTGTGTTCCTTTACCAGCACCTGGTGGACCTACCAGGACTAAACGCATTACTTAAGGAATCCCTCATATGAACGTTGCTGCAACTGGCTTTCGATCTGCTTAGCAGTATCAAGACCAACGCCAACCACAATCAGAATTGCAGTTCCGCCGAATGGGAAGTTCTGGTTTGCACCGAATAGCACCAACGCAATGATTGGAATAATCGCAACGAGTGCTAGATAAAGCGAACCTGGCGCAGTGATGCGGGAAAGCACATACTGCAAGTATTCAGCAGTTGGACGTCCGGCACGAATACCAGGAATGAAGCCACCGTACTTCTTCATATTGTCAGCAACTTCTTCCGGATTGAAAGTAATTGCAACATAGAAGTAAGTAAAGAAAATAATTAAGAGCGCATAGCTTGCGATGTAAATTGGGTGATCGCCATTTACGAAGTTACGGCCAATCCATTGCGCCCAAGCTGCTTGGCTATTTGTGAAGTTAGCAATTAGCGATGGAATATAGAGAAGCGATGACGCGAAAATTACTGGGATAACGCCAGCTTGGTTTACCTTAATTGGAATATAGGTACTGGTTCCGCCGTAAGCCTGTCGACCAACCATGCGCTTGGCATATTGGACTGGAATTCTTCGTTGCGCCTGCTCAACGAATACAACCGCAGCCACAACTAAAATACCAACTGCTAATACGAAGATGAAAGCGAATAAACCCTTTTGCAATCTAATTGACCACAAGTTAGATGGGAAACCAGCTGCGATAGATGTGAAGATCAAGATCGACATACCGTTACCGACACCGCGATCAGTGATTAATTCACCAAGCCACATGATTACTGATGTTCCGGCAGTCATTACGAAAATCATCGTAACGATGCGCTGCCATGAAGTATCAGGAATAATAAATTCTTCACATCCATTAATCAAACGACCTGGTGTGCGAGCTACTGCGATCAAACCAGTTGATTGCAATACAGCTAAACCAATTGTTAAGTAACGGGTGTACTGAGTTAACTTGGCAGTTCCTGATTGACCCTCTTTTTTCAGAGTTTCAAAGCGAGGAATAACCACGGTCAAAAGCTGCACGATGATCGATGCGGTGATGTAAGGCATGATGCCGAGTGCGAAAACAGATAACTGAATTAGCGCTCCACCTGAGAACAGGTTAATCAAACCAAACAGACCACCAGATTGAACATCTTTCAAACAAGTTTGAACCGCTTCGTATGAAACACCTGGAGTTGGAACTACTGAACCAAAGCGAAACAAGGCCATGATCGAAAGAGTGAAGAAGATCTTCTTACGAAGCTCTGGCGTTTTAAAGGCCATTCCGAATGCTGAAAGCATTTAACTTCTCCCTCTTTCGATTAAGACTAATTTAATATGGTCAGATACTAAATGGTGCTACTAATTAAAGGTTGTTGGCAGATCCGCCAGCAGCTGAGATTTTCTCAATTGCTGAGTTTGAGAACGCGTGAGCAGTGACAGTTACCTTCACAGCAATGTCACCATTGCCTAGAACCTTAACTGGCAAGCTATCGCGAACTGCGCCCTTGGCGATTAGATCAGCAACAGTTACATCGCCACCCTTTGGGTAGAGAGCGTTAATTGTTGAGACGTTAACAACCTGATATTCGATGCGGGCTGGGTTCTTGAAACCACGTAGCTTAGGCAAGCGCATTACGAGAGGTAGTTGTCCACCTTCGAAACCTGCACGAACTGTGTTACGGGCACGAGTACCTTTTCCACCACGACCGGCAGTCTTACCCTTTGATGCTTCACCGCGACCCTTACGAGTCTTAGCTTTCTTAGCACCTGGGGCTGGACGTAAATGATGAAGTTTAAG
>CAXNJS010000060.1:0-6855 GCA_964202795.1 Candidatus Planktophila sp. | reverse complement strand
ACTGAAATCAAAGTTATTCCAACTGCAAACGGCACAATCGCAGCGCTACTCGTGCCGAGGTAAGTAAAGATTGAGATTAGAACGAGCCACGTAAGGGCGCCCATTACTCCTAGAAGAAAGAAGGTTTTGCGCTTATTAGAGCTTTGCGCAGCGCGAAAAGAAAAGGTTGCCATAGGCCTTTAGAAGCTTACGTTTGGAGCGTTTCGGTTAGTAGCTTCGTCAACTTCGTAGAATTCGCGCTCATCTACTTTGGCAAATCCAGCAAAGAAATTGGTTGGAATAGTTTTTACGGCTGTGTTTAACAAGCGCACACTGTCATTATAGAACTGACGTGAAAAGGCAACTTTGTTTTCAGTGGTAGAAAGTTCTTCTTGTAGTGACATGAAGTTAGCTGATGCCTTTAGATCAGGATAAGCCTCAGCTACTGCTAGCAATCCGCGAAGTGCTTGGGTCAACATTCCATCAGCGGCAGATACATCAGCAACAGTTGAAGCGGTTGTTGCTTTTGCTCGCGCGGATATCACGGCGTCAAAAGTTGATTGCTCGTGTGTTGCATAGCCTTTGACAGTTTCAACTAAATTAGGAATCAAATCAGCGCGACGCTTAAGTTGCACTTCAATCTGAGCAAATGCTTCATCGACTGCTACATTTAATCTAATTAGTCGGTTGTATTGCGCAATAAAAAAGATGGCAAGTAAAACAACAATTCCGCCGACAATAAGAGTTATCTCCATTTTGACTCCCTAATAAATAAAAGTGTTAGGTTATTGAATTATGGTTTGGTGGAAATTAATCCAGGAACGACTAGCGGTTGGGCCACGTTGTCCCTGATACCTAGAAGCATAAACGGCTGAACCGTAAGGATGCTCGGCAGGAGATGAGAGTTTGATTAGACAAAGTTGCCCAATCTTCATTCCAGGAAAGAGTTTTACGGGCAAATTTGCCACATTTGAAAGCTCTAAAGTGATGTGGCCCGAAAAACCTGGATCAATAAAGCCAGCAGTTGAGTGAGTTAGTAAACCAAGGCGACCAAGGGAAGATTTTCCTTCAAGACGGCCGGCAATATCATCGGGCAAAGTGATAATTTCATACGTTGATGCCAGTACAAATTCACCTGGGTGCAAAATAAAGTGCTCATTTGGTTCGACCACAACTTCGCGGGTAAGTTCGGATTGCTCGATCGAAGGATCAATTACCGAATACTTATGGTTCTCAAAGACTCGGAAAAAGCGGTCTAGTCGAACATCAACGCTGGAAGGCTGAACCATCGACTCGGCAAAGGGTTCAACAGCAACCCGCCCAGCGGTGATTTCAGCTCGGATATCGCGATCACTTAGTAGCACGAGTGTGAGCCTACCCCAGCAAACACGCCTATCTGCTCTAGCACTTGCCTAAGTTACTGATGGGTAGCATTATTTGCCCATGAGCCATTACATAGCCAACCTGCGCGATATTGAATTCTGCCTCTTTGACCTACTTGGTCGCGAAAAAGTCATGGGCACTGCTCCATACGGTGATGTTGATCGTGACACCGCCATTGGAATGCTGGAAGAAATGAAACGTCTTTGCGAAAACGATCTTGCTGCTTCATTTGTTGAAGGCGATCGTGTCGGCGCAATTCTTAACAAAGAAACCGGAAATGTTACGTTGCCGGAAAGTTTTAAGAAGTCATATAAGGCATATGTTGATGGTGAGTGGTGGCGTCTTGATGCACCAGTTGAACTAGGTGGCATGAAAGTTCCACCTTCAGTGCGTTGGGCAATGGCCGAAATGGTTTTGGGATCAAACCCAGCAATTCATATCTACGCATCAGGTTACGCGTTTGCTCATGTTGCTTACGCCTTAGGTACTGAACCTCAGAAGAAGATGGCTAAATTTATGGTTGATAAGCATTGGGGTGCCACCATGCAACTTACTGAACCAGATGCAGGTTCAGATGTTGGTGCTGGTCGTTCTAAAGCTGTTCAACAACCTGATGGTACATGGCACATCACTGGTACCAAGCGTTACATCACATCAGGTGATGCTGACTTCTATGACAATGTGATGCACTTTGTGCTTGCTCGTCGTGAAGGTGGCGGCCCAGGAACAAAGGGTCTTTCACTATTCCTAATTCCTAAATTTATGTTTGATTTAGAAACTGGCGAACTTGGAAAACGCAATGGCGTTTATGTAACCGCGCTAGAAGACAAAATGGGACTAAACGTTTCAGCTACTTGTGAAGTTAACTTGGGCGAAAAAGAACCAGCTGTTGGTTACTTGCTAGGTGAAGTACATGAAGGTATTGCACAGATGTTTAAAGTTATTGAATTTGCACGCATGATGGTTGGAACTAAAGCTATTGCTACCCTTTCAGCTGGATACCAACAAGCACTGTTGTACGCAAAGCAGCGTATTCAAGGTGGCGATATGAAAGTTATGAACGATAAAGCCAGCCCCCGTGTGGAAATTATTCGCCACCCAGATGTGCGCCGTTCGCTAATGGTGCAGAAGTCATATAGCGAAGGCATGCGTGCGCTAGTTCTTTACACCGCATCTATTCAAGATGAGATTGAGCTTGCAGTTAAAGCCGGCAATGCAGATCGAACCAAAGATATGGAAGCACTTAATGATTTAATGCTTCCGATTGTTAAAGGCTATGGTTCCGAAAAATCATGGACACTGCTTGGAACAGAATCACTACAAACATTTGGTGGTGCCGGATTTACGCGTGATTGGCCTATTGAGCAATATGTACGCGATGCCAAGATTGACACCTTGTATGAAGGCACAACTGCAATCCAAGGTCTTGACTTCTTCTTCCGCAAAATTGTTAAAGATGGTGGCCGTGCAATTGGCTTGCTCGCTAAAGAGATTAAAACATTTGCTGAAACTGGCGGCGCACATGCTGCTGAGAAAGAAGCACTGCTTAAGGCACTCGATGATTTAAATGCAATCATCGCTACCTTGGTTGGCCGTGCCATGGAATCTCAAACTGATGCTGAGAAGATTTACACCGTTGGTTTAAATACTTCGCGCTGCTTAATGGCAGTTGGCGACATTATTACTGCTTGGTTATTACTTCGTCAGGCAGATATTGCTTTGGAAAAGATTCCAAATGCTGGTAAGGATCTTGAGTTCTATAACGGCAAAGTCGCATCAGCTAAGTTCTTTGTAGCCAATTACTTGCCACTGATCACCGCTGATCGCAAAATTGTCGAAGCAACTGACAATTCGATCATGAATATCTCAGACGCCGCCTTCTAAATCTGCCCGATTAGCTCGTAAACTGAAGAATGGCGGTAACTAATCAGTTACCCTTGAGAGATGCTTAAAGCGCGCAAAAGTGAGATCCTCTTAACGATCGCTGCTGTCATGTTCGCTTCAAATGGCATCGCTTCAAAATTGCTGCTTAATGATTACATTTCAGCCTGGCGCTTAGCCCAAGTCCGTTCAATCTCAACTTTTTTTATTTTAGCGGCCTATATCGCTTGGCGGGCACCAAAAACTTTGCGCCTGACCAAACGTGAAATTCCTCGGTTAGCGGCCCTTGGCACTATCGGCATCGCGATGGTAAATGGTGCCTATTTCTTAGCTATTTCCCGCATGCATGTGAGCATTGCCTTGTTGATTGAATTCACGGCACCAGTGTGGATCGTGCTTTATCTACGTTATGTGCGCAAGAAGCATGTGCCTAATGAAATGTGGGCCGCGCTCTTCTTAGCGCTACTTGGTTTGGCATTTGTTGCCCAAGTTTGGCAAGGTCTAACTCTCGATGGAATTGGTGTGCTTGCCGCACTTGGTGCGGCATTTGCCCTGGCTTTCTTCTTTTTAGCTGGCGAAGGAATCACTGCGCAGCGCGATAATCAATCAGTCACAATGTGGGGGTTTGGTTTTGCAGCCCTTGCGTGGTCTTTGTTAATGCCGGTTTGGACATTCCCGTTCGATATTTTCACGGTTTCAATTCCATTAGGAGGCGCACTCGAGGGATATAGCACTTCGGGTTGGGTGCTTATTCTTTACGTCGTATTTATTGGAACTGTAATTCCATACCTGTGTGTAATGAATGGTCTGCGAAATCTCTCGGCATCAACAACTAGCGCGTTTGGAATGTTAGAACCAATCTTTGCCGGCGCCGTTGCGTGGGTCTGGTTTGGCGAATCCTGGACAATCATTCAATTGATCGGTGGCGTAATTGTGATCGCCGGAATTTATATGGCAGATCGCGCACGTAGCGCTGTTAAATAATTAGTTTTCGTCTGGTTCGCGTTGTTGGGTGAAGTCTTGCATTCCACTATTAACTGGCATATCAACAAAGCGGGCAATGTGAAGTTGTGCTGAAACTGTAATTGTGCGAGTTGGTCCGTTACGGTGCTTAGCCACAATTAAATCTGCCTCACCTGATCGACTCTGTGGATCATAGAGATCGTCGCGGTGTAACAAGATAACTACGTCAGCGTCTTGTTCAATCGAACCTGATTCACGAAGATCTGAAAGCATTGGTTTTTTATCAGAACGTTGTTCAGGTGAACGGTTGAGCTGTGAGATTGCAATCACCGGAATATCTAGCTCTTTTGCCATTAACTTTAAGTGGCGAGAGAACTCGGAAACCTCTTGTTGACGGTTCTCTACACGCTTGCCAGAGGTCATTAACTGCAAGTAATCAATAATAATTAGCTTTAAATCATGGCGCTGTTTTAAGCGACGCGCTTTAGCGCGAATTTCCATCATGGAAAGATTTGGTGAATCATCAATAAATAGCGGTGCATTTGAAATCTCACCCATACGTCGTGCTAAACGTGACCACTCTTCATCAGAGAGTGCGCCAGAACGAATATTATTTAAACCAACTTTTGCCTCTGATGACAACATACGCATCGTGATTTCAGAGCGTGACATTTCAAGTGAGAAAATAACTGAAGTTTTTCCATCATGGATAGATGCTTGACGTGCAATATCTAAACCAAGTGTTGATTTACCAACTGCCGGACGCGCAGCTAAAACAATCATATTTCCAGGGTGCAAACCATTAGTTAATTTATCTAGATCGCGGAAACCGGTCATGACGCCTTCGATACCAACACCTTTTGAAATTGCTTCGATCTCATCGAGTGCTTGTGGCAACAAGGTACTTAGTTGAACATAATCTTCAGAGGTGCGGCGTTCGGTTACTTGGAAAACTTCGACTTGTGCTTGATCAACTGCTTCATCGACATCGCCTTCGACGGTGTAACCAAGTTGCACAATCTTGGTACCGGCTTCAACTAACCGACGCATGATTGCGCGTTCGCGAACAATCTTCGCGTAGTAACCAGCGTTAGCTGCTGTTGGAACGGAAGAAATCAAAGTATGTAGATAAGGTGCACCACCTGCACGCGCAATATCTCCGCGCTTTGCAAGTTCTGCCGAAACAGTTACCGCATCAGCTGGTTCGCCACGACCGTATAAATCTATAATTACATCGTAGATAAGTTCGTGTGCTGGACGATAGAAGTCGCGTTCGCGTAATATTTCAACAACATCTGCGATCGCATCTTTACTCAGAAGCATTCCACCAAGCACTGATTGTTCGGCAATTAAATCTTGCGGTGGAGTGCGCTCAAATTCCGGCGCAGAGTTATAGGAAGAATTGTTCTGTTGTCCGCCACGGTTAGGAAGTTCTGCGATGCTCACGCGTAAAACCTCCCACTAGCTACTGACATTTTGGCCAGTTTGAGCGTGAACTACGCTCAAGAGGCAAAGGTATGAGTGCTGGCCTAGTTAAGCGAATACCCCCGTTTATGCATGTGGGTAAAGCTGGGGATAAGTCGGTGGATAAGCGTGATTTCCTGTGCACAAAGCAGTGGATAAATTGTGGGTATCTCTTGCTTTTCTCTTATTAGCCTTTAAAGGCGCAGGTCAGCGGCGTTACATCGCCTTACATGCTGTGTATGAAAGTAAATAACTTTTTCTCATTAGTTGAGATGACACCACAAATTTACTTTAGTGCGAGAGGATTCCTCACATGATCGTTGATTACGCTCTCTATCAAAATGGGATTCGCTACACCGAACCATCTAATTTGCCAGAGTTGATTATGAAAGCAAAAACTGAAGGTGGATTTGTTTGGTTGGGCCTAGCTGAACCAACGCAAATAGAGTTCGACAAAATTGTTGGAGATTTCAGATTTCATCCCCTTGCAATTGAAGATGCTATTACCGCTAAACAGCGCCCGAAGTTTGAAGAGTATCCCGGGGTTCAGTTCTGTGTTCTCAAAACGGTTTTTTACGATGAAGAGAAGAGTCTGGTTTCAACTGGCGAAATCTTCTGTTTTATAGGTGAATACTTCATCGTAGTTGTCCGTCATGGTGATGGTGCGCCACTTCGTAACACGAGACAGATTTTAGAGAATAACCCAGAGCATTTAGCTAAAGGCCCATACGCAGTACTGCACGCTGTTATTGACCATGTGATTGATTGCTACATAGATATCGCGGTTGAACTTGAAATAGATGTGGTTCAGGTTGAAAACAAAGTCTTTAGCGGAAAGCGTCAAACCCAATCGCAAGAAATCTATTTTCTAAAACGAGAAATAATTGAATTTAGACATGCAATCGACCCACTTCTTTCGCCCCTACAGAAACTAGCAAGTGAAGGTGCACCTCATGTGCCAAATAATCTGACGCCATTCTTTAGAGACACCCTTGATCACTTGTCTCGAGCATCCGACGCAGCCGCTGGCTTGGATTCTCTTTTGGCCTCAGCGCTACAGGCAGATTTAGCACATGTACAAGTACAACAAAATGCGGATATGCGCAAAATTACTTCATACGTTGCTTTAGCTTCAGTTCCAACGATGATCGCTGGAATATATGGAATGAACTTTGATTTTATGCC
>CAXNJS010000059.1:0-7183 GCA_964202795.1 Candidatus Planktophila sp. | reverse complement strand
GAAAAACGCAGCGTCTGCTCAAATTGACCGGTATCTCCCCCGCCAACTGGTGTCTGGGTTGAAGTTTGAGCCAGATTTATAATCGGCAAAATAAAGAAAGTAAAGAGAAACGCAACACCCGGCAAGAGTAAAAGGTAAGGAGTACTGATCTTGCGCATTGCTTTTTTACTCTTCGTCTAGTTCTTCAGGATTAACTTCAGAACCAGCAGTTGCATCTTCATCGCCACGAAGTCCGAATGTGAAAATTGGCTCCCACGAGATATTAACTTCTTCACCCTTGCTAAATGGCGCAACACCATCGTCATTTTGCTCAAAGACCATAAGTTCTTGTCCCCATGGCATTTCAACTTGATACTGAGTTGATACCCCGATGTAGGAAACATCTTCAATATGGCCACCAGTTAAAATATTTCCAGATGTTGGCGTACCCAACCGAGAGATCCGGAATTTCTCGGGGCGAATACCGGCATAAATGAACTGATCATTGGCATGCGAGCGATTCTTCTGCAAGGAAATCTTCTGGCCGAATAAATCAACGATATGTGAATCACCATCGTTGCCGCTGATGGTGCCCTTAATCAAGTTTGATTGACCCAAGAAGTTAGCCACAAATGCCGTCTTTGGGTTGTCATACAGATCTGCCGGTGAGCCCATTTGCTCGATCTGGCCCTCATTCATAACGGCGATCGTGTCAGCCATGGTCATGGCCTCTTCTTGATCGTGTGTTACGTGCACGAAAGTTAAACCAACTTCTTTCTGAATCCACTTAAGTTCGATCTGCATTTGGCGACGAAGCTTTAGATCAAGTGCGCCAAGTGGTTCATCGAGCAAAAGCAGAGCTGGGCGGTTAACAATTGCGCGAGCAAGTGCAATACGTTGCTGTTGACCACCAGAAAGTTGCGTCGGTTTGCGTTGGGCTAAGTGCGGCAATTCAACTAAATCAAGAACTTTAGTTACAGCCGCATCAACATCTTTGATTCCGCGTCGGCGCAAACCAAAAGCGATATTTTCAAAGATTGTTAAATGGGGGAAAAGTGCGTAGTTCTGGAAAACCGTATTGATAGGACGCTGATACGGCTTAGTTGTTGTGATATCTGTGGTGCCCAAGTGAATGCTTCCAACAGTTGGCTCTTCTAAACCTGCGATCATTCGCAGAGTTGTAGTTTTGCCACAACCAGATGGTCCGAGCAGCGCGAAGAATGATCCTTCAGGAATTACTAAGGAAAGATCATCGACGGCCGTGAATTCACCATAACTCTTCGTAAGTCGAGTTAAGCGCAGGTCACCTTTAGCTGAAATAGAATCCTTGGTCACCTATTAGCCTTAGTTGCCTTGCGCTTGCTGGAACGCCTCAGCCCAAGTTGTTTCTTCAGCTGGAGTCAGCGAACGGAAAACATTTAGCTTTGCAGACATCGCATCATCAGGGAAGATGTATGAACTGCTTGCAAGTTCAGGAGCAATCTTTTCCATCTCTGCTTGAGCACCCTTAACTGGGCAAACATAATTTACATATGCCGCTACCTCGGCTGCTACTGCTGGATCGTAGTAGTAGTTAATTAGCTTCTCAGCGTTAGCTTTTGCATCTGCGCCAACTGGGGTAGGAATAATGAAGTTATCGCCTGAAATAGTTCCGCCTGATTCTGGAATTGCGAAATCAAACTTGCCTTCATTTTCAGAGGCCAAGATGAACATATCGCCAGACCAGCCAATTACAGCGGTGGCGTCTCCTGAAGTTAAATCTTCAGCGTATTCATTGCCCTTAACGCCGCGAATCCAGCCATCAGAAATCTTGCCTTCCATGAAATCAACGGCATTCATGAATTGATCTTCAGTAACGCTCTGCAGATCAACACCTTGGGAAAGTAGAATGATTCCGATGGTGTCGCGCATTTCAGAGAGAACAACGATCTTGCCCTTGTTCTGTGGTGCAAATAAATCATCAATTGTGCGAATACCCTTTGGATTGGTCTTGGTGTTCCAACCAAAACCACCCATGATGCCTTGCCAGGTAAGTGTTGATTCACGCTTTGGATCAAAGGAAGGCGATGAAAGTGAATCAAGAATGTTTACGCGATTTGGAATATTGGCGTTATCAAACTTTTGCGCATATCCCAAACGGATCCAACGAGCTGCCATCCAGTCAGTTGGTGTTACAACGTCATAACCAATATCTTCATTGAGCTTTAGCTGTGCTTGCACTTTGCCATAGAACTCATCGTTATCGTTGTAATCTTCAAAATACTTTGCCGCGATTCCGCTTTCGGCGCTGAATGCTTCAAGAGTTGGATACTTCTTGGTGTCTTCGTCGTAATCTAAATACAACGGCCAGTTACCCCAACGCACTGTGCTGGCATCGCCACCACCTGCAGCGCTATCGGATCCACCAGACCCACATGCTGCTAATAAACCGGCCGCACCAACTGCGCCAGTACCTGCGATTAGTCCACGACGAGTAACTTGCGAATTAATAATCGCGCGAGCCTCTGGTGAGAGATCTTTTTTAGAAACCTTCTTTGACATTTTTTTGCTCCTTCGCAGGTCGTTCAAGTTTGAGGTTATCAGGCCTTCTTCTTGTTAGTGGGTGGACAGTGTGTTCAACGAGCGTAATTATGGACTATTACGCCCCTAGATTCGACATTACATGCTTAATTCGAGTGTAATCTTCAAAACCATAACTAGATAGATCTTTGCCATAGCCCGAACGCTTGAAGCCACCATGTGGCATTTCAGCCACAATCGGAATATGGGTATTGATCCAGACGCAGCCGAAATCAAAGGCCCGAGATAGGCGCATTGCGCGGCCATGGTCCTTGGTCCAGATGCTCGAAGCCAGGCCGTAATCCACGCCATTGGCTAGGGAAATAGCCTCTTCTTCGCTCTGGAACTTCTGAATCGTGATGACGGGGCCAAAAATTTCGTTCTGGATCATCTCGTCATCTTGCTTGAGATCTGCAATCACAGTTGGGGCAAAGAAGTAGCCCGGCTGCTCAAGTTGCTTGCCGCCAGCGACAATCTTGGCATGGGCAGGTGTGCGATCAACAAAGCCCTTTACCCGAGCTAACTGATTGGCATTATTTAGCGGTCCAACTAGTGCATCACTCTCTGGCATGCCGACGGCAATGTTATTCGTAGCTTGATCTGCCAACTTGGCAACCATTGCATCATAAACACCAGCTTGAACCAAAACGCGGGTAGCGGCTGTGCAATCTTGACCAGAATTAAAGAAGCCAGCAACTGCGATGCCCTCAGCAGCTGCATCAAGGTCAGCGTCATCGAAGACAACTACTGGTGCTTTGCCACCAAGTTCAAGATGCACGCGCTTTAGCTGTGAAGCCGCAGCTGTTGCAACTTCGGTACCGGCACGAACAGAACCAGTAATAGAAACCATTACCGGTGTTGTGTGATCGACAAGAAGTTTTCCAGTTTCGCGTTCGCCGCAAATTACATTAAACACGCCAGCCGGTAAGAATTCACTCATCACTTGTGCCATAAATAAAGTTGATGCTGGAGTTGTATCACTTGGCTTTAGCACCACAGTGTTTCCAGCTGCAATTGCCGGTGCCCACTTCCAGACCGCCATCATCATTGGGTAGTTCCATGGAGTCACTTGTGCGCAAACGCCAATTGGCTTGCGCCGAATATATGAAGTCATGCCGCGCATGTATTCGCCAGCCGACTTGCCTTCAAGATTTCGGGCAGCTCCGGCAAAGAAACGAATCTGATCAATCATCGGTGGAACTTCTTCAGAAGTTGTTATGGCAATTGGTTTACCTGTGTTGCGGCATTCAATTGCAATAATTTCATCGGCGCGAGATTCCAGCGCATCCGCAATTTTTAGCAGAGCACGTTGACGCTCTGACGGGGTTGAGTCACGCCATAATACGAAAGCATCGGATGCAGCTTTCATCGCAGCATCAACATCGGCAGCGTTTGATTTAGGCGCAGTCGCATAGACCTCACCAGTTGCTGGATTAATTAATTGGGTGACCTCACCCGATGAGCCAGGGACTGATTTACCGTTGATGAAATTCTGTAGTTGTTCCATGCCACCTAGCCTACGACGAGTTGCTTTTATTTGGCTAGTTCGGCAGCTGCTAATTGACCGCAGGCACCGTCAATTTCCCGGCCGCGAGTATCACGTACCGTTGTTGGCACGCCATAACTCTCCAAAACTCGGACGAACTCAAGTTCATCTTCATGGCGCGATGCGGTCCATTTCGAACCAGGGGTTGGGTTTAGTGGAATTAAATTTACGTGGGCGTTACGGTTCTTAAGTAAGCGGCCCAATAGGTCTGCGCGCCAAGCTTGATCATTAATATCGCGAATTAACGCGTATTCAATCGAATATCGCCGCCCAGTCTTCTTTTCGTAATCATCGGCAGCTGCCAAAACTTCGCGGATCTTATAGCGCGAGTTAATTGGCACTAACGAATCTCGTAGTTCATCATCTGGTGTATGTAGTGAAATTGCTAGCGTCACATTTAAATCTTCAGCCATTAACTTTTCAATTCCGTTTACTAAACCAACGGTTGAAACTGTTACTGAGCGAGCACTGATACCGAGGCCATTTGGGTTCTCATCAGTGATATTTCGTAGGGTGCGCGAAACTGCGTTGTAGTTTGCCAGTGGTTCGCCCATTCCCATAAAAACAATATTTGAAAGACGAGTTGGCCCACCCGGTAGTTCGCCATTAGCGCAGGTGCGCGCAGCGGCCACAATCTGTTCAGTAATTTCACCAGCAGATAAGTTACGAGTTAAGCCAGCTTGGCCAGTAGCGCAGAACGGGCAGTTCATGCCGCAACCTGCTTGCGATGAGATACAAACCGTTGTGCGATCTGTGTAACGCATTAAAACTGATTCAACTAAAACGCCATCGTGTAATTTCCAGAGATCTTTACGGGTCATGCCGTTATCGCAAGTAACTGTGCGCACCAATGAGATTAGCGACGGGGTTAGCGCATCTGCCAGAGTTTGACGAGAATCAGCTGGAATATCAGTCCAAGTACTTGGATCATGAGCTAAGTGCGAGAAGTAATGGGTGGCAACTTGGTTTGCCCGATAACCAGGAAAACCAAGTTCAGTTGCCCATGCTTTGCGATCGCTAGGTGCTAAATCAGCTAAGTGTTTAGGGGCTTTCTTGCGCTGAACCGGTTCGTCGAAAACTAACTTTATTTCATCCATTTATAGGTATCGCTGCACTAATTCAAGCGTCAGCCAGAGCGCTGGGGCGGAAAGAAGCACAGAATCTAAGCGATCGAGAATTCCACCATGGCCAGGTAAAAGTGAACCCATATCCTTTAAATGTAAATCGCGTTTCATAGCACTTTCAATCAAATCGCCACTTGTTGCAGTAAAGACTATTAATAAGCCTACGATAGCCCCGATATGCCACTGAATATCTAAAACGTAATGGAACATCAGACTGCCACCTAAAGTGGTGAAGACGATAGAGCCAATTAAACCTTCCCAAGATTTCTTAGGACTAATTTTGGGGGCCATTGGATGCTTGCCGATTAATACGCCAACTAAATATCCAAAGGTGTCATTGCAACCAACCAGAATTACAAAGGTCATTACTTGTGCTAAACCATTTGATTCATTGCCCAGCAAAATCAAAAAGCCTGCCAAGAAAGGCAGGTAAACCAAAACTAAGGTTGTTGCCGTTGCACTGGCCACGAAACCTTCTGGCCCATTGCGCAATAAATTAATTAACAAGATTGGTAGAGCTACGGCTGTTGCCACAGCTAAACCAGCAACTCCCCCTTGCCAAGTAGCAGCTGAGAGACCGACAGTTGCCACGATAAGTGCGTTACTTGAAATTTTTGTTTCTACTTGAGCAAATGCACGCGATATTTCACGAATACCTAGACAAACCGCCAAGGTAACCAAGGCTGCAAAAAATATAGGTTCGAAAGCCAGTGATGCCCAAACAATTGCGACTAACGAAAGTGAGACCAGAATCGATGGTCCGAGCTTGCGCCCAGCACGCCGATTGATGGCATCGTTAATCGAATGGAGATCGTCCATGGGTTTACAAACTCCTTAGACTTCGAGGAGTTCGGCCTCCTTGTGCTTTAACAACTCATCGATCGCGGTGGTGTGATCGCCGGTCATTTTTTCAAGTTCTTTTTCAGCACGAGTTAAATCATCTTTACCGATATCGCCATCTTTTTCGGCCTTTTCTAGCAATTCCTTAGCTGCGCGACGAATATTGCGAATCGAAATCTTGGCATCTTCGCCTTTAGTCTTAACAACTTTTACATATTCCTTACGGCGCTCTTCAGTTAATTGTGGGAAGTTAACGCGAATAACCACGCCATCGTTGCCTGGATTAACGCCTAAATCTGAGTCGCGGATCGCCTTTTCAATGCTGGCCATAGCGCCTTTATCAAATGGCGAAACGATTGCCATGCGAGCCTCAGGAACTTGGATCGAAGCTAATTGAGACAGAGCGGTGTAGGTGCCGTAGTAATCAACCATGATTTTGTTAAATAGGGCTGGGTTAGCGCGACCGGTGCGAATACTCGCAAAATCTTCTTTAGCGACAGTTACCGCTTTATCCATCTTGCTGCTCGCATCGCCTAGCGTTGCTGCTACATCTGCCATTTGGTTTCCCGCCTAACTTAGTGATCATCGCTTATGCGACGATCGTGCCAATCGATTCGCCACGAACGGCGCGAGCAATATTTCCGTTTGCCATTAAATCAAAGATCACAATCGGCAACTTATTTTCGCGACAGAGCGCAAATGCTGCGGCATCAGCCACGGCAAGTGACTTGCTCAAAACTTCATCGTATGAAATTGAGTCGTACTTTGTGGCTTTTGGATCTTTCTTGGGATCAGCTGTATAAACGCCATCGACGCCACTCTTTGCCAGCAATAACGCTTCGGCACCAATTTCAAGTGCGCGTTGCGCTGAAACGGTATCGGTTGTGAAGAATGGCATTCCGGCACCAGCGCCGAAAATAACTACACGACCTTTTTCTAAATGACGAATGGCGCGAAGTGGAATATACGGTTCGGCAACTTGGCCCATGGTGATCGCAGTTTGCACGCGAGTTGCAATGCCCTCTTTTTCAAGGAAATCTTGCAGAGCTAAACAATTCATAACTGTGCCGAGCATGCCCATGTAGTCAGCTCGAGAACGATCCATGCCGCGCTGTTGTAGTTCAGCGCCGCGGAA
>CAXNJS010000058.1:0-7442 GCA_964202795.1 Candidatus Planktophila sp. | reverse complement strand
TGCGAAATGACTGTAAATCAGCCATCTCTAAGCCATAACCGCTATAGAAAAGTTGGGTGTAAAGAGTTATTGAAGAGTGGCCACAAGAGAGAATGAAACGATCGCGTCCAACCCAATTTGGATCTGCTGGATCATGAACTAAATGGCGTTGAAATAAGTTATAGGCAACTGGAGCAAGTGCCATCGCAGTACCAGGATGGCCATTGCCCACCTTCTGTACCGCATCCATTGCAAGGGCGCGGGCGTAGGTGACGGCCTGATCATCTAACTCAGTCCAACCGGTCATCTGGCTCATTGTTTTCTCCTAGGTTCGCTCTGCTGTTGTAACTGATAACCATATTCGCCAAGACGCAATCCAAACTAAAGTTGAGCCAACTAAATGAGCTGCGACTAATAATTCCGGTAATCCCAAAACATATTGGACATAACCAATTAAACCTTGAATCAAAATTGCTACAAACAAATACTTAATCCGTTTTTTGGTTATTGGCGAAAGATCTGAAAGGACAAAGAGTGCAAGTGTTACTCCTAAAAGCGCAATTACGGCATCAGCATGAAGCCATGAAATAGCGCGACTATCAATATCTAATCTAGGTGCTTGCCAATCACCGGCATGTGGACCGCTGCCAGTGACTAAAGTTCCGAGTACGATGACGACAAAAGTAATCGCTACTTGTGCCGTAACCAAAGCTCGTAATTTCATTTCAGTTGGGCGGATTGAAACTAGGGGAGTGCGACCACGTTCGACCATAGATGCCGCACCTGCAATAAGAAATATGGAAAGAATAAAGTGGCTGGCAACAGCGAGTGGATTTAATTTAGTTAGAACTGTGATGCCACCCAGAACGCCTTGACCAAGAATTCCTAACAGTTGTAGCGCGGCCCGCCAAAGTAAATCTTTGCGGGCTTTACGGAAAGCATAAATAATTGTGGCAACGGCGGCAAAGAAAAGTACAAAAGTGAGTAAGCGATTTCCAAATTCAATCCAGGCATGCAGTCCGCCTTCAGCCTGACCAGCGATCGGAAGATAAGAGTTGCCAGTGCATTCGGGCCAAGTCGGACAGCCCAAGCCTGATCCGGTGATGCGAACGGCGCCGCCCGTGACGACTAACCCAGCCTGCAAAATGAGCAGAAGGTAGAGAATCGGCATGAGGCAACCTTATGGCAGCGGGCAGTGGCCACGCCTGAGGCGCCAATCACTAAGGCTGGCCGAGAGGAAACCCTCGAATTACGATACATTACTGTTGTGAAAAGCCAGATTATGAGTGCACCTCCTGTCAGCGATGACTTGCGTACTCGTGATGCAATCGCACGCTCAATTCTAGAAAATGGCCCTTCAACTGCCGTGGCCCTAGGCGAGCGGTTAGCTCTGACGCCAGCCGGCATCCGACGTCACCTCGATAATCTGATTGCCGATGGCATTCTCGAAGCGCGCGAACCACACCTTGGTCTGACTCGTGGCCGTGGCCGGCCCTCTAAAGTTTTTGTTATGACTGATCAGGGGCGTGAGAAGTTCGAGCATTCCTATGATGACTTAGCAGTTGCCGCTCTTAAATTTATGTCGGCGCAATCGGGCGCGCATTTAGTTAAAGCTTTTGCTAAAACTCGCGCTGATGACATTGAACGTAAAGGTATTGAAGCGCTTAAGACGGCGCCTAATAAGACCGAAGGCTTAGCAACTTTTCTAACTGAGCAAGGTTACGCGGCCACAGTTATAGAACGAAAAAACGGTGAAGAAATTTGTCAACATCACTGTCCCATCGCTCACGTTGCCGCTGAATTTCCGGAACTTTGCGAAGCCGAAACTGCCGCATTCTCGGCGCTACTTGGCACCCACGTTCAACGTTTAGCAACGATCGCACACGGCGACGGTGTTTGTACAACATATATTCCCAATGCAGTAACTAAGAATGCAGTAAACAAAACTAGTGCTCAGAGAGGCAACTAATGACTATCGCACATCCAGAACTCGACGGACTCGGCAATTATGAATTCGGTTGGTCCGATAAGAATGATGCTGGCGCAAATTCAAAGCGCGGCATTAACGAGGAAGTAGTTCGCGATATCTTTGCGAAGAAATCCGAGCCACAGTGGATGCTTGACCTGCGCCTAAAAGGACTGGCCCTCTTCGAAAAGAAGCCAATGCCAAATTGGGGTTCAGACTTAAGTGGTATTTTCTTCGACACTATTAAGTACTTCGTGCGCTCAACTGAAAAGCAAGCGACTACTTGGGACGACCTCCCTGAAGAAATTAAAAATACTTACGATCGTTTAGGTATTCCAGAGGCTGAGAAGCAGCGTTTAGTTTCAGGTGTTGCAGCCCAGTATGAATCAGAAGTTGTTTATCACTCAATTCGTGAAGATTTAGCAGCGCAAGGCGTGATTTTCCTGGACACTGATACAGCTCTAAAAGAGCATCCAGAGATGTTCAAAGAGTATTTCGGTACCGTTATTCCAGTTGGCGATAACAAGTTTGCTGCCCTAAATACTTCAGTATGGTCAGGTGGATCTTTCATCTATGTTCCTAAGGGCGTACATGTTGATATTCCATTACAGGCGTATTTCCGTATTAACACTGAGAACATGGGACAGTTCGAACGTACTCTGATCATCGCCGATGAAGATTCATACATTCATTATGTTGAAGGCTGCACAGCGCCAATTTACAAGTCAGATTCATTGCACTCAGCTGTAGTTGAGATCATTGTTAAAAAGGGTGCTCGCGTTCGTTACACCACAATTCAAAACTGGTCTAACAACGTTTATAACTTAGTAACCAAACGCGCTACCTGTGCTGAAGGTGCAACTATGGAATGGGTCGATGGCAACATCGGCTCGAAGGTAACCATGAAGTACCCAGCAATTTTCTTGATGGGTCCACATGCAAAGGGTGAAACACTTTCACTAGCTTTCGCTGGTGAAGGTCAACATCAAGATTCCGGCGCCAAGATGGTTCACGCGGCTCCATACACATCGTCATCAGTAATTTCTAAGTCAGTGGCACGTGGTGGCGGTCGTACTTCATACCGCGGCTTAGTGCAGGTGCAAGAAGGTGCGCATCATTCAAAGAGCACAGTTAAGTGTGATGCTCTATTGGTTGACACCATCTCACGCTCTGATACCTACCCTTATGTTGATATTCGCGAAGATGATGTATCAATGGGTCACGAAGCTACTGTTTCCAAAATCAGCGATGACCAACTCTTCTATTTAATGTCACGTGGTTTAACTGAAGATGAAGCCATGGCCATGATCGTCCGTGGATTTATTGAACCAATCGCCCGCGAACTGCCAATGGAGTATGCCCTCGAGCTAAACCGCTTGATCGAACTCCAAATGGAAGGCGCGGTTGGTTAATTAAATATGTCGACTCTTACAACCAATTACTTAACGCCAACTGGGCGCGAAGAAGCTTGGCGGTTTACTCCGCTCAAACGTCTTGGTGGCTTACACAGTGGCACGTTCAAATTAGCGACTCGTAATACTTTGGCACTAACCGGTAGCGCTCCTGCCGGGGTTACTTTTGAGCGAATTGGTCGCGAATTAGTATCGGCTGAGTCAACGACGGATGATGTAATCGTCGGCCGAATTCATGAAGCTGCCAGTGAAGTTACTGTTTTGAAAATAGCGGCTAATACTGAATTGGCTGAACCGATTTCACTTCATCGACTAGCTGGTGGGCTAGCAGATGCCGAACTTTCGAGAGTGCAACTTCGCATCGGCGCAAATGCCAAGGCAACTGTAATCATTGAAAATTCTGGCGACCATGTGATCGCTGAAGATATTGAGATCATTTGTGAACCAGGTTCGAACTTAACCGTAGTCTCGTTACAGGAATGGGATTCCAAAACAATCCATGCCGGTCGCCAGCATGCCATCGTTGATAGAGATGCCACCTTTAAATCAATCATCGTAACTGTCGGGGGAGATGTAGTTCGTTTGCTGCCAACCGTTGAATTCAAGGGTCAAGGCGCATCAGTTGAACTGCTTGGCGTTTATTTTGCCACCGCTGGTCAATTCTTCGAACACCGCATGTTCGTTGATCACTTAGTGCCAAATGCTAAGTCCCGAGTTAATTACAAAGGCGCGCTTGCTGGTCAAGATGCCCACACCGTCTGGATTGGTGATGTGTTTATTCGAGCAGCAGCCGAAGGCACTGACACTTATGAGCTAAACCGTAATTTATTGCTAAGTGATGGTGCTCGCGCAGATTCAGTTCCTAATCTAGAGATTGAAACTGGCGAGATCATTGGGGCGGGACACGCAAGTACTACGGGCCGTTTTGATGATGAACAACTGTTTTATCTGATGTCACGTGGTATTGCGGTCGAAGATGCTCGTCGCTTAGTAGTGCGCGGTTTCTTCAACGAAATCGTTTCCGAAATCGGCAATTCAGATATTCAAGATCGCTTGATGAATCGAATTGACCAAGAGCTTGAAAAAGCAGGCGCACAATGAGTGATTTAAGTTTTTCTAATTTGCTTGAGGGCAAGCCAGTTCTAATCGAGAAGAATGGCAAATCAGTCTGTGTCACTCGAGTTGGCTCTGAAGTATTTGCTATTGGTGACACATGTAGCCATTCAGATGCTTCGCTATCTGAAGGCGATGTGACTGGATTCAAAATTGAATGTTGGTTACATGGCGCAGAGTTTGATTTACGTACCGGAGTTGCCTTAACTCTTCCGGCAGTAGCACCAGTTGATGTTTATGCAGTAGTGGTTGACGGAGATTCCGTAACCATTGAAGTCAAGTAGGGATTGTTATGAGCACACTAGAAATTCGCGGCCTTAAAGTTTCAGTTGATACCGAGAATGGCCCAGTTGAAATCTTGAAGGGTGTAGACCTAACTATCAAGAGCGGTGAAACCCATGCAATCATGGGGCCAAACGGTTCTGGTAAATCTACTTTGGCTTACTCAATCGCAGGTCACCCTAAATATCAGATCACTGGTGGAACTGTGACTCTTGATGGCGTTGATCTTCTTGATATGACAGTCGACGAGCGTGCTCGTGCTGGCTTATTCCTAGCGATGCAATATCCAGTAGAAGTTCCCGGTGTTTCAGTTTCTAACTTCCTACGCACAGCAGCAACTGCACTTCGCGGCGAAGCTCCAAAGTTACGTACTTGGGTTGGCGAAGTTAAGTCAGCAATGGCGGCACTAAGCATGGATCCATCATTTGCCGAACGTAATGTAAATGAAGGTTTCTCTGGTGGCGAAAAGAAGCGTCACGAAATCATGCAGCTAGAATTACTCAAGCCAAAAATTGCAATTCTCGACGAGACCGACTCAGGGCTAGATGTTGATGCACTTCGCATTGTTTCCGAAGGTGTAGTTCGCGCTAAAGCTGATAACGATCTAGGTGTTTTGCTAATTACTCACTACACCCGCATCTTGCGTTACATCAAACCAGACTTCGTACATGTATTTGCTGACGGCCGCATCGTTGAAGAAGGCGGACCAGAGCTAGCTGAAAAGCTCGAAGCAAATGGCTATGCCGAGTATGTAAGTAAGTAGAAATATGGCCTTTGACCCACGTGTAGTGCGCCAAGATTTTCCAATCTTTGAGCGCACTATTCGCGAGGGCAAAAGGTTGGTTTATTTGGATTCCGGCGCCACAAGTCAGAAACCGAATTCGGTAATTGAGGCTGAGAGTAATTTCTATCGCATGCACAATGCAGCGGTTCACCGTGGAGCACATCAGTTGGCTGAAGAGGCGACTGATGCCTATGAAGGCGCTCGCGAAACTGCGGCTAAATTCTTAGGTGGAAATGTTGATGAAATCATTTTCACGAAAGGCGCCACTGAGAGTCTGAACCTACTTGCTTATGCTTTTAGCAATGGCGGTAGCGATAATCGTTTTAATTTGACTTCAGCAGATCGCATCGTGGTTACCGAAATGGAACATCACGCAAATTTAGTTCCTTGGCAGCAGCTGGCCAAGCGCAGTGGCGCTGAACTCACCTGGTTTGAAGTGACAGCTGAAGGCCGCTTGGATCTTTCAAACTTAACTGAAGTTATTACGTCAAATACTAAAGTGGTTGCGCTAACTCACCAGTCAAATGTTCTGGGCACAGTTAATCCACTTGCTGCAATAGTTGCTCGTGCTCACGAAGTAGGTGCGGTCGTAGTTCTCGATGCCTGCCAATCTGCGCCGCATATGCCAGTTAACGTTAAGGAGTTAGATGTTGATTTTCTGACTTTTTCTGGGCATAAGGCGGTAGGCCCAACTGGCATCGGTGTCTTGTGGGGTCGCGCGGAATTACTGAAAGATTTACCACCATTTCTCTTTGGTGGATCAATGATCGAAACGGTAACTATGACTGATGCAACTTGGGCGCTTTCACCCCGTCGTCATGAAGCAGGGGTGCCAAATATGGCCCAGGCTGTTGGTTTAGCTGCAGCTCTTGATTACCTTTCCGCAATCGGCATGGCAGAGATTTATGAACATGAACAGAAATTAGGCGGGTATCTTTTAAAGCGCTTACAAGAAGTACCAGGTCTTATATTGGTTGGCCCACTCGAAATGATCGAGCGTGGGGCAGTGGCTTCATTTACCTTTGGTGACATTCATCCACATGACTTAGGCCAGTACCTTGATTCGCAAGGAATTGCAGTTCGCACTGGTCATCACTGTGCGTGGCCGTTAACTCGCAAGTTAGGCGTGCCAGCAACTACTCGGGCATCTCTTTATCTGTATAACGATGAGCAAGATGTAGATGCGCTGATCGAAGGAATTCTCGGAGCTCAAAAGTATTTCGGTGGAAAGTAATGCAATTAGATAGCCTCTATCAAGAAGTCATCCTTGATCATTACAAGCGTCCGCAGCATAAGGGTTTAGCCGCTACTTACGATGCTCAGGTGCATCATGTAAATCCCAGCTGTGGTGATGAGATAACTCTTAATGTTGCTCTCAGTGGAGATAAAGTCGCAACGATTACTTGGGATGGCGTGGGTTGTTCAATCTCGCAGGCCAGCGTTTCGATCTTGAGTGATTTATTGTTAGGGAAAAGCATTTCTGAGGCAGATCTGATTCTTAATAACTTCACTGAATTAATGCAGAGCAAAGGCACCATGGCGGGCGACGATGCGATCCTTGAAGATGCCGTTGCCATGGCTGGCGTCTCAAAGTTTCCGGCTCGAATCAAGTGCGCGCTATTGGGCTGGATGGCCTATAAAGATGCAGTTGTGCAAGCTCAAGCCAAGTTATAGATAGACTTTCAACTAGTTCAATAAAGATAAATAGGGGATATGCAATGACAGCAGCAATTGATGATGTAACCGAGGCAATGAAGGATGTAGTTGATCCCGAACTCGGAATCAATGTGGTCGATTTAGGTTTAATTTACGATGTCATGGTTGATGAAAACAACATCGCGATTTTGAATATGACCCTTACTTCAGCAGCCTGCCCACTTCAAGACGTAATTGAAGATCAGACTCG
>CAXNJS010000057.1:0-7459 GCA_964202795.1 Candidatus Planktophila sp. | reverse complement strand
ATGACTTCAAATCTGATTGTTTATTTAATCGCGATTCCATTATTTAGCTCTGCCATATTGCTGCTAACTGGCCGCAAAGCCAATAAATGGGGCCATTTAGTAGGCACTTTGGCTTCGGCGAGTTCATTTGGCATTGGCGCTTATCTATTCACCCAGATGTTGGCTCAACCAGCCGAAGAACGTGCGATGACCCAGAAACTGTTTTCTTGGATCAGCGTTGGGTCATTTAACGTCGATGCCTCCCTGTTACTTGATCAACTTTCAATTTGTTTTGTTCTGCTAATCACCGGCGTCGGCACTTTGATCCATATTTATTCGATCTCATACATGTCGCATGATCTAGATCGACGTCGCTTCTTTGCCTACTTAAATCTCTTTATTGCAGCGATGTTGCTTCTAGTACTTGGCGATTCCTATTTAAATCTTTATGTGGGTTGGGAAGGCGTTGGCTTAGCTTCCTATCTATTGATTGGTTTCTGGAATCAAAAACCAACTTATGCAACGGCTGCGAAGAAAGCTTTCGTAATGAACCGCGTTGGTGATTTAGGTCTTTCCCTCGCGATCATGATTGCGTTTGCCTCAATGGGCACTGTCTCCTTTGCCGGCATCAAGGAAGCGGCACCTAAAACTTCAACCACAACTTTGACTGCAATCGGCATTATGTTGTTGATTGCAGCGGCTGGTAAATCGGCTCAGTTCCCATTGCAAGCATGGCTTGGTGATGCGATGGCTGGCCCAACTCCGGTATCAGCTCTGATCCACGCAGCGACCATGGTTACAGCTGGCGTTTATTTAATTACTCGCTCAAACTTTATTTTCGATGCTGCTCCAACGGCTCAACTATTAGTTGTAATCGTGGGTGCAATCACGTTGCTCTTCGGTGCCGTTATTGGTACTGCCAAAGATGACATCAAGAAAGCACTGGCTGCATCAACCATGTCGCAGATCGGTTACATGATCTTGGCTGCCGGCCTAGGCCCAGTTGGCTACGCCTTTGCCATCATGCACCTGTTAACTCACGGATTCTTTAAAGCTGGCATGTTCCTTGGTGCTGGCTCAGTTATGCATGGCATGAATGATGAAGTAAATATGCGTAAATATGGCGCTTTACGTAAGTTCATGCCGATTACCTTTATTACCTTTGGCCTGGGCTACTTAGCGATTATTGGCGTGCCACCATTTGCTGGTTTCTATTCCAAAGACATGATTATTGAAACCGCTCTTAATGCTGGTGGCATAAAAGGAATTCTGCTTGGTTCTGCGGCCCTTTTCGGTGCTGGGTTAACTGCGTTCTATATGACCCGCGTAATGATTCTTACTTTTACTGGCACAAAGCGTTGGGATGATGAAGCGCATCCACATGAATCACCAATTTTAATGTGGCTACCAATGGCAATTTTGGCAATTGGTTCAGTTGTATCTGGATTCCTATTTACTCGCGGAGATGCTCTAGTTCATTGGCTGGAGCCAGTAGTTGCACCTAATGAACATGGTGAACATTCTGAGTTACTTCCACCAATCGTAGTTTCTGGGCTCGCACTAACCATAGTCTTGATTGGCATTTCAATTGCGGTTATGATGTATGTGCGCCGCCCGGTTGAAGATGTGGCACCGGAAGATGTTTCAATTTTGACTCGAATCGTTCGCCAAGATTTGTTGCAAGATGCTGCCAACGAAGCAATCTTTATGCGTCCTGGCCAAGCACTTACCAAGACTTTAACTACCGTTGATGAGAAAGTTATCGATGGCGCAGTTCGTGGTGTTGGAGCAATTGCAATTGGCTCAGGTGCAGAGCTACGCAAGAGCCAAACTGGTTATGTCCGCAGTTATTCGGCGCTGATTCTGATTGGTGCCACCGCTATCGTGCTGGGAATCTGGGTGATTACCCAATGACCATCAATTGGATTTCATTAACCGCTTTGCTGCCGCTTGTCGGTGCAGCATTGCTAGCGACTTTGCCTAAGGGCGCTGAACTACGTGCCAAGCAATTCGCCTTCGGCACCACATTGGTCACTGCTGCTTCAGCTATTGCGATGGCAGTTCAATTCCAGCGCGATAACACTGATCTTCAGTTCGTCGAGGTTCGCAGCTGGATTCCTTCATTTGGCATTAATTACGCTGTAGGAATCGACGGAATAGCGCTCGTACTGATTTTGATGTCAGTTATTTTGGCGCCGATCGTAATTTTGGCTGGTTGGAATGAAGCTCAAGGTGGCCGTTGGAGCGTTAAGACTTTCTATATTTTGATCCTGGTTCTAGAAACCATGATGATCGGCGTCTTTAGCGCCACTGATGTATTCCTCTTCTATGTGATCTTCGAAGCGATGTTAGTACCGGTTTATTTCTTAATCGGGGGATACGGCACCGGTGAGCGATCAGCAGCTGCAGTTAAATTCTTGCTCTACAGCCTTTTTGGTGGACTATTGATGCTCGCATCAATTATTGCCCTTTATGTTATGTCTGGTGCGCAAGGCGGTCATACTTTTGATCTGGCTAAATTAGCGAATCTGCAGATGAGTTCGACAACTCAGAACTTCTTATTCCTAGGATTCTTTATCGCCTTTGCGATCAAAGCGCCGCTTTGGCCATTTCATACTTGGTTGCCAGATGCAGCTCAATCTGCAACACCGGGAACTTCAGTTCTATTGCTAGGCGTGCTGGATAAAGTCGGTACTTTTGGAATGATTCGTTACTGCTTAACTCTTTTCCCTGAGGCAAGTAAAACTTTCACACCAGTAATTATTGTGTTGGCTGTTATTTCAATTATTTACGGCGCCATCTTGGCGATCGGTCAGAAAGATCTAAAGCGCTTAATTGCATTTACTTCGATCTCACACTTCGGTTTCATCACTATGGGAATCTTTGCAATGACTTCACAGAGCCAATCCGGAGCCACCCTCTATATGTTTAATCACGGTTTCTCTACCGCAGCGTTATTTATCGTGGGTGGCTGGATGATCGCCCGTCGCGGTTCATCAACTATTTCTGATTTCGGCGGGTTGCAACGAGTAACTCCAGTGATGGCTTGGTGCTTCTTCTTAGCTGGCATGTCTAGCTTGGCACTGCCTGGCTTATCAAGCTTTGTCAGCGAATTCCTAGTACTGGTAGGCACTTATACGCGCTATCCGGCCGCTGCAATCATTGCAACTGTGGGCATCATTTTGGCTGCGCTCTACATCTTGATTCCAGTGCAACGTGCGCTACACGGCCCAACAACACCGGGTAATGAGAACTTAACAGATTTGAATTTGCGCGAGAAGGTAGCAATTGCGCCAGTTCTGGCCGCAATCATCGCACTTGGTTTCTACCCGTCGCCGTTATTGAACGTTATTAACCCAGCGGCAGTGCATGTTAATTCGCAATTAGGTTTCACCGATCCAGTACCGACAGTTGAGGGTAAATAACATGATCTTTAATTCGCCCACACTTTCGTACTCACTACTAGCTCCGATTTTAATTATCTTGGCAGGTGCGCTAATTGGTGTATTGATTGAAGCATTTGTTAGCAAGGCAATCAGACCAATCGCTCAGTTAAGCGTTGCACTAGGTTCACTCGTTCTGGCATTGATTCAAGTTATTCGAATTCGCGATTTATCATCGACCACAGCTGCTATGGGTTCTGTAATCATTGATGGCCCAGGCATTTTGTTCCAAGGCGCAATCTTAATCATCGCAATCATTTCGATCTTCTTAATTGCTGATCAAGATAACTTTACTTCTAGCGCAGCAGCGCTTCCAGGTTCAGAAGAAGAACGTCAAGCAACTCAAAGTGGCACGGTCTTAACTGAAATTTATCCACTTACTTTATTTGCAGTTGCTGGCATGTTGCTCTTCCCAGTGGCTAGTGACTTGATCACTTTGTTTGTTGCCCTTGAAGTTCTTTCACTGCCACTTTATTTAATGGCAGGTCTATCTCGTCATCGTCGCTTAGCTTCTCAAGAAGCAGCTCTTAAGTACTTCCTTCTTGGCGCCTTCTCGTCTGCCTTCTTCCTCTTTGGTGCGGCTTATCTATATGGATATTCCGGCACCGTGAGCTTTGCGGGAATCCACGCAGCCGTTGTTGGTGGCACCGGAAACGATGTAATTCTCTTGCTGGGCATTGCTTTCGTGGCAATTGGCTTGCTCTTCAAAGTTGGCGCAGTGCCTTTTCATGCTTGGTCACCAGATGTGTATCAAGGTGCGCCAACTCCGATTACCGGATTTATGGCAGCTGCCACCAAGATCGCCGCATTCGGTGCGATGTTGCGTCTGTTTTATACCGTCTTGGCTGAAGCACAATGGCAATGGCGACCATTCTTTATGGTAATCGCAATTATCACCATGATCTTTGGTTCACTAGTTGCGATTTCACAACGCGACGTAAAGCGCATGCTGGCTTACTCATCAATCGCACATGCTGGTTTCTTGCTTACAGGTGTTATCGCGCTAAATAAAGCTGGCCTCGAAGCGTCAATCTATTATTTATTCACCTACGGTGTTGCCACAGTAGGTGCCTTCGGCATCGTAACTTTGGTGCGCGACTCAAGTGGTGAAGTCAGTGATCTAAATCGTTGGGCCGGGCTCGGAAAGCGCTCACCGTGGGTGGCTTCAGCGTTTGCTTTCTTCTTACTTGCTTTCGCTGGTATTCCGCTAACTTCAGGTTTCATAGGAAAGTTTGCAATTTTCTCAGCCGCATGTGAAAGTGGCGCCACAGCAGTTGTAATCGTTGGTGTGCTTTCAAGTGCGATTGCAGCCTTCTTCTATATTCGGGTGATTGTTCTGATGTTCTTCACTGATGCAACTGAAGATGGCACTAGCGTGGTTATTCCTTCAATCCTTACCCGACTAACCATCTTCATCTCATTAGTTGTGACCGTAGCCCTGGGCGTCTTCCCAGCACCTCTTCTAGACTTCATTAAGCCACTCGCAATCTTTATACGCTAATGGCCACTATCGGGATCCCTAATCTCTCAACGCAACTTGAGGTAGCTCTGTCTGCTGGCATGGCCGAAGTTGAAGATTTACTGCGTAGTCACATCGAGGGAAACTATCCGTTAGTTATTGAAACCAGTCGTCATCTAGTAACTGCTGGCGGCAAGCGTTTACGGCCACTATTGACGCTGATAACTTCACATTTCGGCGATCCCCATAAGCGCGGAATTCTTGAGGCTGCCGTAGTTTGCGAACTAACTCACTTAGCAACGCTCTATCACGACGATGTAATGGATGAAGCACCACTTCGGCGAGGAGTTGAAAGTGCTAATAATCGCTGGGGAAATACCATCGCGATTCTGACCGGTGATTACCTATTTGCTAAAGCATCTGATCTATTAGCTGATCTCGGCCCAGAAGCGGTTCGTTTACAAGCTCGTACATTTGAGCGTTTGGTCATTGGCCAAATTATGGAAACGCAAGGGCCACAAAAAGGTGAAGATCCAATAGCACATTATCTACAAGTGGTTGCTGATAAAACTGGTTCATTAATTGCCACCTCAGCGCGATTCGGTGCGATGACATCTGGCGCATCGACTGAAGTTATTGAAACTGTTACTAAGTTTGGCGAAAAGATCGGTGTGGCATTCCAGTTAGCCGATGATGTTATTGATATTACGAGTGATTCTAAAGAGTCAGGCAAAACACCTGGCACTGATCTACTTGAAGGTGTACCAACTTTAGTAACTTTAAATGTTATGAAATCTACCGATAAAGCCGATCGCGATTTACAGAAACTTCTTTCTAAGCCAATTGCTGATAAGAAAGCTGTTAATCAAGTATTAAAAGAGTTACGTAACCACAAGGCGCTAGATCAATCACGCCTACAGTTAATGCAAATAGCTCGTGATGCTCGCGCAGCCCTTGGCCCATTGCCGGCCAATGATGCAACTGGTGCGCTATTTTCGCTATGCGACGCTGTTGTCGACCGCTCGGCTTGATCTAATTAGATCAGTAGCCAGTACAACTAGCGCCGCCCAAATAATTAAGAATCCTGCCCAACGAGCTGTTGGCATTGCTTCGTGACGAACCCAAACTCCGATTGAAAATTGCAGGGTTGGCGTAATGAATTGCAGCAAACCAATAATTGTGTAAGGCAAGCGGTTTCCGGCACCATTGAAAAGCAGCAGTGGTATCGCAGTTACAACACCGGATCCGATTAAAAGTAAGGTCAAACCGATTCCACTGCCAAAATGACCGCTACCTTCAACCCCGATCCAGGCCAGATAAGCCAAGTAAAACGGGGCTGCTATGGCGGTTTCGATACCTAAACCTTCGAGTGCGCCAAGGCCTAACTGCTTCTTAATAAATCCATAAGTGCCCCATGAGAGTGCAAGGGCTAGCGCCACCCAAGGCAGGCGACCGTAATCAATCGTTAAAACTAAAACCCCAAGGGCGGCAATTGAAACTGAGGCCCATTGAAGTTTGCGCATCTTCTCTTTTAATAAAATGATTCCGATTGCAATCATAATGATTGGGTTGATGTAGTAACCAAGAGACGCTTCAACTACGTGGCCATTATTTGTTGCCCAGATATAAACAATCCAGTTAATTGAAATTAGCGCCGTTGCTGCCAATAGTTTTACGAATACTTTTGGCCGACGCATTGTCGCCATGGCTGGTTTAATTGCCTTAGTAATTGTTAAAGCTATTACGCAAAATGCTAAAGACCAGACTGCTCGGTGCCCAACAATTTCAAGAGCACCCGCTGGTTCAAGTAGCGGCCAATACAGTGGGAATAGCCCCCAAAGTACGTAGGCCGAAACTCCGAAAATCAGGCCAGTTTTAGTACTTTTCAATTAGCGGAAATTCGTAAATTGAACTGCAAATTCAAAGCCACCATTTTTAACAAGTTCCATGGTTTCTTGCAGATCATCACGGCTCTTTGAAGTAGCGCGCAATTCATCGCCTTGAATCTGAGTCTTAACTGACTTAGGACCTTCATCGCGAATTAACTTAGCAATCTTCTTAGCATTTTCAGTTGTAATGCCTTCTTTAAGCGGGCAAGCTATCTTGTAGATCTTGCCGCTAAGTTGTGGGGGAGCTGGATCTAAATGCTTTAGCGATACGCCGCGCTTTACCATCTTGTCTTTAACCACATCTAGAACAGCTTTAGCGCGCTCTTCGGTATCGGCTTCGATTGAGATTTTCTCGCCCTCAAGTTCGATCTTTGAACCAGTGTTCTTAAAATCAAAGCGGGTATCGATCTCGCGGATCGCCTGGTTAATGGCGTTATCTAGTTCCATGCGGTCGATCTTTGAGGTTATGTCGAAACTTGCATCAGCCATTGTTATGAGACCTTTCAAAGCGGTTTTCAGGCGGTAATTGAGCCTACTTGCCTAAGGTATCCTTTCCCCTCGTAGTATCCATAATTTGCCGCAGTACTTGTTCGACCTTGGCGGGTTGCCCGAGCGGCCAATGGGAGGGGACTGTAAATCCCCCGGCTCTGCCTTCGAAGGTTCAAATCCTTCACCCGCCACCATATTTA
>CAXNJS010000056.1:0-8081 GCA_964202795.1 Candidatus Planktophila sp. | reverse complement strand
GTTGATGCAATAACGCGAGAAGTAAATGTTGAAGCATTCATTCCATGTTCTGCGGCTGAAACAAAGTAAGCATCGATTGCGCGAACATGAAGCGGGTCAGGCTCTCCGCGCCAACGAATCATCATTCGCTCAACAACAGTATGTGCCTTATCAATTTCAGATTCAGGAACTGCTGGAGCAACAATTCCACGTGCTGCCTGTGCTAAGTAAGAAAGCACCATCACTGATGTGCGCGCTAAGTTGCTGCGAGCTTCTTCATCAGAAATATCTAGAAGTGGCTTAAATCCCCAAGCTGGTGCCAACATTGCAATTGCAGATTGCACATCTACGCGCACATCACCTGAGTGAACTGGAAGTGGGAATGGCTCAGCATTTGGTAGACCAGGGTTGAATAAATCATCAACTAAGAGGCCCCAAACATTTCCGAAAGTTACGCGACCAACAAGGTCATCAATATCAACGCCGCGGTAGCGAAGCGCACTACCTTCTTTATCGGGTTCAGCAATCTCTGATTCAAATGCGATTACACCTTCAAGACCTGGCTTGAAATCATCAGACATGTTGAACTCCTTCTAGGTTTGACCCGCTTTGCGAACCACTCTTATGGGGTAATTCTGCCCCTTAGGCGGGGGTGCTTTCTACCAAGTGGGCTAAAGATGCTTACTTGGCGAAAGTGACGTTAGATACAGCCATGGACAATTCATTAACCAGGGCCGAGATCTCAGCCATGCGCCGCTCATATGGTGAGGCTGGATTAGAGACTTTGCCGGCTGACCCATTTGCCGCATTCATGACCTGGCTGACTGAAGCTCGTGCTAATCCAGTAATTGTCGAAGCGAATGCAATGGTCCTTTCAACTTTGGGCGGCGATGGCGATATTTCTACGCGCACCGTTTTATTAAAAGATGTTTCCGAAGGTGGCTTTACTTTCTTTACCAATTATTCATCACGCAAAAGCCATGCCATGGAAATTAATCTGCAAGTTACGTTGCTCTTTCCTTGGTATGCAATGGAACGGCAAATCTCAATTAGTGGAACTGCTGAAAAAATTGCGCAATCTGAATCGGCTGAATACTTTGCGACCCGACCTTGGAATAGCCAGATTGGCGCATGGGCTAGCCATCAATCAGCACCACTAGCCTCGCGCGAAGAATTGGAACAACGTTGGAAAGGTGCTGCGGAAAAATGGCCCGAAGGCACAGAGGTTCCACTACCGCCGTATTGGGGTGGCTATCGCGTCATGCCCAAGAACATTGAATTTTGGCAAGGCCGATATTCAAGATTGCACGATCGATTGCGTTATGAGTTCGATGCCACAACTAATAATTGGGCGTTAAACCGCTACTACCCTTAGGCTATGCCGGTGAGCGAAATTAAAATACCTGCAGATATTAAGCCCGTTGATGGTCGTTTTGGTTGCGGCCCTTCAAAAATTCGTCCAACTGCACTTGAAGCACTCGTTGCAAGTGGCACGAAAATTTTGGGAACTTCGCACCGACAAAAGCCAGTCAAGAACGTCGTAAAGAACGTGCGTGAAGGTCTCTCTTCACTATTCGCACTACCTGAAGGTTATGAAGTTGTCCTTGGTAATGGTGGCTCAACTGCGTTTTGGGATATTGCCACCTTCGGATTAATCGAGCAACGTTCACAACACTTAGTTTTCGGTGAGTTCTCATCTAAATTTGCAGCAGCCGCTAAGGAGGCGCCATTCTTAGGTGAGCCAACAGTTATTAAATCTGAGCCAGGCACACACCCAGCAAGCGTTGCTGAAGCCGGCATTGATGTTTATGCCCAAACACATAACGAAACTAGTACTGGCGTATCAATGCCAATCATTCGCCCAACTGGAACTGATGATGCAATCGTTCTAGTTGATGCAACCAGTGCTGCCGGTGGTTTAACTGTTGATGCGAAAGAGTTTGATACTTATTACTTTGCACCTCAGAAATCATTTGCTTCCGATGGTGGTCTCTGGATCGCACTTATGAGTCCTGCTGCAATTGCTCGCGCTGAAAAAATTAAAGCTAGCGGCCGTTGGGTGCCAGCTTTCTTTGATCTTGGAATTGCAATTGAGAACTCACGTTTAGATCAGACTTACAACACTCCAGCCCTCGTGACTTTGATGATGCTGGCAGATCAAATTAATTGGATGAATGAGAACGGTGGCTTAAGTTTTGCAGCTGGCCGTAGCGCTGAATCAGCCGCTCATATCTATGGCTGGGCCGAAAAGACTTCTTACACAACTCCATTTGTGACAGATCCAGCAATGCGTTCAAACGTTGTTGCAACGATTAACTTCGATGAATCAATTGATGCAATGGCAGTTGCTGCAGCCCTTCGCGCAAATGGCATTGTCGATACTGAGCCATATCGCAAATTAGGTAAGAACCAATTACGCGTGGGAATGTTCCCGGCAATTGATCCAAGTGATGTTAAAGCTTTAACTGCTTGTATCGATTACGTTGTAGCAGCTCTTTAAGATGGCGTTTCAGCGCGATCGCGTTTTCTGGACTATCTCGGCACAAATCGCGCTAGTTAATTTCTATCTTGGTGGTTTCGGTCCTGCTCAACCACTTCTTCGTGAAGATCAAGGCACTTCATTAACAGTTGCTGGATTACACGGCACTGCAATGGGAGTCGCATCAATTATTGCTGGTGCACTTAATTCACGCGTTGTACATAGATTTGGTCGTAGTCGTGCCGCTTGGTTAGGTCTAGGTTTATTCGCACTCGGCATCGTGATGTTTGTTTACTGCCCACCAGTTCAATTGACTTTATTAGCAACACTGTTAGGTGGCGTTGGTACCTCATTTGTAATTAACAATATGGTTACCGGAATTTCACATCACTACAAAGAAGATGCTGGAATTGCCCTACCGCAATCGAATTCAATTGGTTCGGCTGGCTATGTGACTGGAACTCTATTTGTCGGAACCTTGGCTGGCACATCAATAAGTTGGCGTTATGGCTTACTTCTAGCAGCCCCACTTTCTTTAATTCTGTATCTAGTGGGTCGCGAAAAAGGCGCTGAAGAACATGTGCCAGATCTTGATGGCCCGCAACGCGGCAAGTTATCGCCGCAATTTTGGTGGGCCTGGATCGGTTACGTTGCATGTATCTCAAGCGAATTCGCAACTACCTTCTGGGCAGCTGCCCTGTTGCGTGAACGAGTTGGTTCAACGGCTGCAATCAGCACAGTCTGCATTGTGGCCCTCGGAACCGGAATGGGTATTGGACGTTGGTTCGGTGGCCCGGTTCTAAAGCGCTTCAAACTAGATCATCAGTTGCAAATTTTAATTGGCACTCAATTTATTGGGTTTACAATTCTCTGGTTCTCACACATTCTGTTGGTATCTCTTGTGTCACTTTTCCTAATTGGGCTCGGCATCTCAATGCAATTCGCTTTAGCCTCAATCCGCTTAATTGGCTTAAGTGATAATCGCCCCGATTTAGCGATTGGTAAGAGTTCGCTGGCAGCGGGCTTAGCTATTGGTGGCGCACCATTTGCACTTGGGGTATTGGGCGACAGCTTAGGAATTAGCCGTGCTTACATCATGGTTCCGGTGCTAATTGCGATTGCCATGATTATTATCGTGAAGGTTCCATCACATGAAGATACGAATATAATTAAGTCATGAGCTACAAGACCCGCCGGATAGTAACTTTGGTAATTCTCTTTGGACTTGTGGGAATGGTTCTTTTAAGCGGTCTTTAATACCGCCGCAATTGAAATATCTGCCGGCACTGCTAAGCGATTTTTAAATTTCAACCAGATAGCGGTCGGCGCCAAAATTGTAATCACAGCGCATAAAGTTATTGTGTGACGAATTCCAAAAGCTTCGGAGAAAAGACCAAGCATCGGTGTTACAAGTGGCGCTCCCCCAAGAAAAACAAATTGATAAATTCCCATTACCCGGCCACGAACTGCGCTGTCAGAATTAGTTTGCACAGTTGAGTTTGCCGCAATCATGGTTGTTAGAGCAAAAGCACCTGCAACTGGCAACATAAGCATGTATGTATGGAAAGTCGGCATAAACGAAATTATAAAAATTGCACAACCAAACGTAATCGCGCTAAAAGTTACAAATTTGGTAGATCGATACTTCTCAATCCGCGGTGAAAAAAGTGCTGCGCTAAATGAGCCAATCGCAATAAATGTACCCATTAAACCGAATGTAGTAACACCTTTATCAAAGACCTTTGTTGCCATCAAGGCATTGAATAATTGGAAATTTAGCCCAAAAGTTGTCACAAAGAAAACGACTGACATAACTACAAATAAGTCAGGACGAGCCATCACATATTTAAGGCCTTCTCGAATTGTCGTTGGCCCAGGCGTACGCGGTTCGCGGAAGAGTTCAGCTTCGCGGATATTGGCCATCACGATAATTACCACTATGTAGCCGGAAGCATTAATGAGGAACGATGGCCCAGTTCCAAAAGCAGCGATTAGCAAGCCTGATAACGCAGGGCCAACCAATCTTCCAAAATTGAAATTTGCCGAGTTTAAACTCACTGCGTTCGGCACATCGGCAATGCCGACCATTTCAGATACAAAACTTTGCCGAACTGGTTTATCAGTAGCATCGGCAAGCCCTAAGACAAATGCGATGGCCATAACGTGCCAAATTTGAACAGTATCTGTTATGACCAATAAACCTAGCGTAAGTGAAGTAAGTCCAGCTATGGAATTTGTAACTATTAATACTTTTCGCTTATTGAAACGATCAGCTAAGGCTCCACCTGGCAAACTAACAAACCAAACTGGTGCAAACTGCAGAGCTGTAACTAGACCTAGATAGAAACCGCTATTTGTTAATTCAAGAACTAGCCAATCTTGCGCAATGCGTTGCACCCAGCCACCAATATTTGAAGCCAAGTTTGCTGGATAGAGAATTCGAAAATTACGGTGTCGAAAAGCGCGCCAGTTACCATCGCTCTTGACCGAAAAACGCATTACTCTGCTCTCATGTCAGATAAAAACTTAGATCGAAAAGTTCGAACAGTGGTAATTCTAGTGACTATTGGAACTATTGCGTGGCTTATTGCGGGCATAGTTGCGCTTGTAATCGGAACAGATACCAAAATTATATGGACATGTGTTTTTGGTGCAGCACTTGGTGCTACTGGTGTGCGATATTCAATTCGTCGCGCAAAGCGCAGCGGAATTTAAGCTTCTAGTTGCGCAGCAATACCGCGTAGCACGCGACCTAGACGTTCTGCTTCAGCAGCAGTTGGGCGACGGCCATGGCGCAAACCATTTCCAACTTTGTCTAACATCTTGATCGAATCTTCAATAATCGCTGCTAAATCATCGGGATTAATGCGATTGTTTTCAGCTAATGAAGGTGGTGCATCGATGATTACAACAGAGAGCGCTTGTGGGCCACGACGACTATCGGCAACGCCAAACTCAAGTTTGGTACCTGGCTTAACTGTTGTTACACCTGCTGGAAGTGATGAAGCAGCAAGATAAACATCTTCGCCTTCATCGGATGCGATAAAACCGAAACCTTTTTCCAGGCTGAACCATTTAACGCGGCCTGATGGCATTTGGGGTCTCCTTCAACATTTATAAATTTGAGTTTTCGAACTCTAGTAATCGTTTAGCCGCGGTTGCGGACAGGGAGCTAGTTTATCGCACTTAAGTTGGGACGAGAAGTGCGATTATTCGCTTAGAAAGTCGCTTCGGAGTGAGCGCCGCAGCCGTGTGTAGCCGAAACTATGCGGCCATCTTCAGGCGAGATCGCATTAGCGCAAGCACCGAAAGCGCTGCGCATCGAACCGGCAATTGGAATAAAGAAGCCACATGAATTACAAGGCTTGGGCGCCATCTGTGCCATTGGTGAATTTGGACCACGCTCGCCATCATGCCAACGCTTAGCTGCTTGATCGCGACCTTCAATTGATAGAACGCGCGTGCGACCTAAACCTAATTCAAATGCTAAACCTGGATCTAATTCTTCATCGCCTGGCAGTGCTGCCTCACCAGTTGTTAAACGAGTGTCATCAAGGGAAGAGGGAACAATGTCACCAACACCCACATCACCTGGCTGCAAACGATCACGATATGGAATCCATTTTGGTGGCACAAGTGCATCAGGGCCTGGTAGAACAACTACATCGCAAAGAGTTGCGATTGATTTTTTATCAACTTTAGAAACTGTGACAGCCCAACGCCATCCACGATAGCCAGTTAAATTTGCTTCGAATAAATAAGTTGCGATGCGATCTTCATCATCAAAATCAACAGTTACAAAGTCGCCAACTAACTTGGCATCGCCGGCATCTTCAATCGCAGCGGCGTGTGCTAAATCGCGGGCATCCCATTTACTCATAGGGTAAGAGTAAAGCAGAACGCCACCCTCAAGGTAATCGAGGGTGGCGCTTGCCTGTTTAATGGGTATTCGGGCGTAATTAGTAAGGACTTAGAAGTCCATATCTCCGCCGCCTTGCTGAGCCGGCACTGGATTCTTCTCTGGCTTATCTGTGATCACTGCTTCAGTTGTAATGAATAGTGCTGCGATTGATGCGGCATTTTGAAGTGCAGAACGAGTTACCTTAGCTGGATCGATGATGCCAGCTTTGATCATGTCTACATATTCACCAGTTGCAGCATTTAAGCCATGACCAGCAGTTAAGTGACGAACTTTCTCAACGATTACGCCACCTTCAAGACCGGCATTAATTGCGATCTGCTTTAGCGGCGCTTCGATTGATAGTTCAACAATCTTGGCACCAGTTGCTTCGTCGCCTTCAAGCTTTAACTTAGCGAAAACTGCCTGTCCGGCTTGAAGTAGCGCAACGCCACCACCAGCAACGATGCCTTCTTCAACTGCAGCTTTTGCGTTACGAACGGCATCTTCAATGCGGTGTTTGCGCTCTTTAAGTTCAACTTCAGTAGCTGCGCCGGCCTTAATAACAGCAACGCCACCAGCTAACTTAGCTAGACGCTCTTGTAGCTTTTCACGATCATAATCTGAGTCGCTCTTTTCGATCTCAGCGCGAATCTGATTTACGCGGCCTTTGATCTGATCAGCATCTCCGCCACCTTCAACGATGGTGGTTTCTTCCTTGCTGATAACTACTTTGCGAGCTTTTCCAAGAAGTTCTAAGCCAGCTTGATCAATCTTTAGGCCAACTTCTTCAGAGATAACTGTCGCACCAGTAAGGATCGCAATATCTTGCAACATCGCCTTACGACGATCACCAAAACCTGGCGCCTTAACTGCAGCAGCACGGAAAATTCCGCGAATCTTATTAACCACAAGTGTGGCAAGTGCTTCGCCTTCAACGTCTTCGGCAATGATGGCAAGTGGCTTACCTGATTGCATTACCTTTTCTAGAATTGGTAGCAAGTCCTTAATGTTTGAAATCTTTGAGTTAACAAGTAACACGTAAGCATCTTCTAGCACTACTTCCATGCGATCTTGATCAGTTACGAAGTAAGGTGAGATGTAACCTTTATCAAAGCGCATACCTTCAGTTAGTTCGAGTTCAAGACCAAAAGTATTTGATTCTTCAACTGTGATTACACCTTCTTTGCCGACTTTATCCATTGCTTCGGCGATCATTTCACCGATAGTTGAATCAGCCGCTGAAATAGATGCAGTAGCTGCAATCTGTTCTTTTGAGTCAACGCTCTTTGCCATGGAAAGAAGTTCGGCAACGATCGCTTCGACAGCTTTTTCAATTCCGCGCTTTAGCGCCATTGGATTTGAACCAGCAGCAACATTACGTAGGCCTTCGCGAACAAGTGCTTGAGCAAGCACGGTCGCAGTTGTGGTTCCGTCGCCGGCAACATCGTCAGTCTTCTTAGCAACTTCCTTAACTAATTCAGCGCCAATCTTTTCCCATGGATCATCTAGCTCGATCTCTTTGGCAATTGATACGCCGTCATTAGTAATTGTTGGGGCGCCCCACTTCTTCTCGAGGACGACGTTACGTCCGCGAGGTCCGAGCGTTACTTTTACGGCATCGGCGAGTACGTTCATTCCTCGCTCAAGCCCACGACGGGCTTCTTCGTTAAAGGCAATCTGCTTGGCCATGGTCTTGCTCCTTTTAGTAGCGGTTCATTTCTA
>CAXNJS010000055.1:0-8120 GCA_964202795.1 Candidatus Planktophila sp. | reverse complement strand
ATCGCATCGGCTGGAACATCTTCGCGCTTCACATAAAGGGGTGCAAAAGCTGCAATGTGCTGAGCAACATCCTTACCAACTTCGCCAGCTTCCTTGATCAACTGAACAAGAACGCCAACTTGTGGTGGTAGATCTGGGCTAGTGCGGTGCATGTAAACGCCAACTGGTGAACCAGATAGAACTCCGATGCGACGAATTTCAATCTTCTCGCCAAGTGTTGCATTGCCTTCGTCAACTGTGATTTGCACAGTTTTACCTGAAGCCATTGTTGAAGCAAGGAATGCATCAACATCTGCAATCTTTGCTGATTCAAGATGAGCAACTAATTCTTCAGCTAGCTCTTGGAATCGCTCGCCCTTTGCCACGAAATCTGTTTCGCAGTTAAGTTCAAGAATCACACCAAGGTCACCACTAACACGTGAAGTAACTAGACCGTTTGAAGTCAAACGTCCTTCGCGTTTAGTAACACCCTTTTGACCTTTAACGCGAATGATTTCGACAGCCTTGTCGTAATCTCCGCCTGCTTCGTCAAGTGCTTTCTTGCAATCAAGCATTCCTGCTGCAGTTGCTTCGCGCAGCTTCTTTACATCTTCAGCTGTGTAAGCCACTTATGCCTCCGGAGTTGTTTCGGCTGCAGGTGTTGCAGCGCTTTCTAGTAATTCAGCAGCAACAGCAGCGTCTGCTACAGCTGCTTCGGCAGGCTTTGCTTCGGCAGCAGCAGTTGCGCCACGTGCAGCAAGACCAGCTACAACAGCATCAGTGATAACGCGAGTTAACAAACCGATTGAACGAATTGCATCATCGTTACCAGGAATCTTGAAATCAACTTCATCTGGATCGCAGTTAGTGTCTAGAACAGCAATAACTGGAATACCAAGCTTCTTGGCTTCTTGAACTGCTAAGTGCTCTTTCTTGGTGTCGATAACCCAGATTGCGCTAGGCAACTTGGTCATGTCACGAATACCGTTTAGGTTCTTCTGTAGCTTCTCGCGCTCGCGACGAAGAACTAGAAGTTCTTTCTTAGTTAGCAACTGATCGTTGGCATTTTCTAGCTTCTCAAGTTCCTTAAGACGCTGAATACGCTTGTATACAGTTGGGAAGTTTGTAAGCATTCCACCTAACCAACGCTCAGTTACGTAAGGCATTCCTACGCGAGCTGATTGCTGGATGATTGGTTCGTGTGCTTGCTTCTTGGTACCAACGTAGAGAATGTGGCCACCCTTTGCTACAACATCCTTCACGAATTCATATGCGCTATCGATAAGTGCAAGTGATTGTTGGATGTCGATGATGTAGATGCCGTTGCGCTCAGCAAAAATAAAGCGCTTCATCTTTGGATTCCATCGACGAGTTTGGTGTCCGAAGTGGACTCCACTGTCGAGAAGTTCTCGCATTGTTACTACGGCCATGACGGCACGCTCCTTCTTCGGTTTTTCGCGCACGCGGCAACGAATAAACCTGACTCGGTTTATGGTGAATCAATTTGATTCACCCGTCGCACTCGAATTCATCGACCAATTACTTGGACCGAGATGACTATGCCGACCTAAATCGGTGAGTGCTGAGATGTCACCAACTGGGAAGTTGGTGCAGGGCAAATCCTACCTGAGCGTGACGAGTGCTTTGTACCTCTTTATATGCGCGCAGAAAGCTCACTCTTGAGCAGTTCGGCCAGGTGCGGGGCAATCGACCAATCGGCCAGCATCGCCTGATAACGATCAACCTCAGCTGGGTCAACTTTGACCTCAGTTTTTACTGCGCGAATCATGATGTTTCGAGGGGTGTGTTCGCCCCCAATGAACTCGACGATATCAACGCGATAGCCCAAGAGTTTAAGAATCTGAGCCCGCAACGAATCAGTCATTAAATCAATTAAGCGTTCGCTAACCACGCCATGCCGAGTTAATAACGACCAAGGTTCAGGCACCAGATCGATTTGAGCTTGCAAATCATGATGGCAACAAGGTGCCAACATAATTACTTTGGCTGAGTTCTTAACCGCCCAGGCAATTGAATCATCGGTTGCAGTGTCACAAGCATGTAGTGCGATTGCAATATCAACTGCTTGCGCCGGCGTATCGGCAATCTTGGAAACCAAGAACTGAGCATCGGCACCTAATAAGTTAGCAATCTGATCATTATGGCGCTTTGACTCTTCGCGTTCATCAACGCCCAAGACTTTCACTTTTTGAGTAGCGCTATTCAAATATTCTTGAATGGCAAAAGTTAAATAGGCATGACCACAACCAAGATCAATAATTGAAATTTCTGATTGTGCGCCAACTTCATTATCTAGAGTTGGTTTTAGTAATCTTAAGAATTCTTCGACCTGGCGATACTTATCCATTTTGGAAGGCTTGATCCGCTTATGCCCATCATGCATTCCAAGAAGTGCAAAGATCCGATTATCTTCAGGTAGCAATCGTTGCTTCTGACGATCATGAGTTAAATCGCGCTCTAACTTAACTCGACCAATAGTTACCAACGCTTCATCTTTCTTACTGATGCGCACCGAATAACTCTCGCTCGTGCTTTCCACTAATAAATTAGCAAAACCTTGACCCAAGAACTCAGTAAAATCTAGTGCAGCAGCGCTTAAATTCTTAGTTGTAACTTGGCGGCCATCGGTGGATTGAATCTGCAGCTTTTCTTCACCTTTAATCAAAACCGGCTTGATATCAATGCGTTCAGCTGATGGCGTTAAATTACGGCGACGGCCAGATAAAACTGCGCGCACAAAATCACCACTCTTGATGTGCTCTTCAATTTCTATGAACGCTCTAGTTAGTTCAATCTTCATTACTTAAGCCCTTGGGTGTGCTTGTTTGAAAGCTGCTTGCAGACGCTCAGTTGAAACATGGGTATAGATCTGAGTTGTGGCAAGGGAAGCATGCCCAAGTATCTCCTGAACTGTGCGCAGATCAGCACCACCTTCAAGCAAGTGCGTTGCCGCTGAATGGCGCAATGCGTGCGGCCCCATTCGCTCAAAACCTTCGAGTGCTGAAAGCGCGTTATATACAACGGTGCGAACAGCTCGTTGATCAATTCGTTTTCCGCGCGCACCAATAAAAACACATTTTTCTAATTCTTCTTTCATCAGCAGCGGGCGACCATCGGCCAGCCATGCTTTAAGGGCGCGCATCGCTGGATTACCAATCGGAATCGTGCGCTCTTTGCTGCCTTTACCGAACACCCGAATCGTTTGGCGCTCATAATCAATGTCTTCTAGATCTAAGCCGCATAGCTCGGCAACACGCGCACCACTTGCATATAAAACCTCAACCATTGCGCGATCACGAAGAGCGAGTGGTCCTTCACCTTCGTCAACTCGAGCCGCTAGAGCATCCATCGCAATGCCAGTGCTTGCCGCATCTAAGACTTCAGGCAGAGTGCGATGTGCTTTAGGTGTCGCTAAATTCGCGCCAACATCACTGGTTAGGTAATTATGTTTAAAAGCCCATTTAGTAAAGAGTCGAATCGATACTGCGCGACGCGACATAGTTGTGCGCGCCCCACCTTTAACTTGTTGATTGGCCAGCCAGGAACGAATCTGCGCCATATCAAGAGTTGCGATATCGCTCTTGCCCATAGTTTCTAAGTGATTAATTAGAGATTGCAGATCGCCAACGTAGGCACGAACAGTGTGGACTGAAAGATTTCGTTCAGATTCTAAATGGCGCTGAAAATCATTTACTAATGATTGAAAATCAGTGCTCATAAGAGCCAAGGTTACTCGGGTTTGCGACCCTGCCTTAGTAAGCCATAGGTAACGGCATCTTCCAGTGCCATGGCAGAGGCGGCAATAACGTTTTCGTGAACACCGACAGTGTTCCATTCACCTTTGCCATCACTAGTTTCAACTAATACGCGAGTAACTGCGCCAGTTCCAAGGCGACCTTCAAGAATACGTACTTTGTAATCAGTTAATTCCAGCACGGATAGTTCTGGGTAGAGCTGCTGCAAACCACTGCGAAGGGCATTATCAAATGCGTTAACTGGACCATTTCCGGCACCTGAACAGATGATCTCCTTGCCTTGTGCCGTAACAGTTACTTCAGCTTTAGTAATGATGCTGCCATCTTCATTGCGTTCAACTGAAGTTAGCCAATGATCAATTGTGAAGAAAGAGGCACGTGAACCATTGACTTCTTCGTGCAGCAATAATTCGAATGAGGCATCAGCTGCTTCAAAGGTAAATCCGCGTGCTTCCATCTCTTTAACGCGGTCGACAATACGACCAACTAATTCGCGGTCTCCCCCGAGATCAACTCCGAGTTCTAGCGATTTCATTTCAATCGAAGCACGGCCAGCCATGTCAGATACCAACATGCGCATATCGTTTCCGACCGATTCGGGATCTTCATGTTGGTAGAGCGATGGATCAATTTTAATTGCACTGGCGTGAAGGCCGGCCTTATGCGCAAATGCCGAAACCCCAACGTAAGGTTGACGCGCACTTGGATTGATATTAGTAATTTCGGCAATCGCATGTGAAATACGGAATGACTCACGCAGCGCATTTGCTGGCAAAACCAACTTTTCTTTCTTAAGTTCTAAGTTAGCAATGATCGTAACAAGATCAGCATTACCGGTGCGCTCGCCATAACCATTTAGCGTGCCTTGCACATGTGTCACACCTGCGGCAACAGCGGCCATCGAGTTAGCGACAGCGCACCCGGTGTCATTGTGGCAATGGATTCCGAGGCGCGCGTTACTTGCTTGCAAGACATCGTGTACAACTTGGGAAAGTTCATCAGGTAACATGCCGCCGTTGGTATCGCAAAGTGCGATTACATCGGCGCCTGATTCGGCAGCAACGCGCACAACTTCAAGTGCGTAGGCGCGGTTAGAGCGATAGCCGTCGAAGAAATGTTCGGCATCTAGGAATACTCGCTGGCCTTCAGCGCGAAGGTGGGTAATCGAATCGCGAATCATCGCTAAGTTTTCATCGAGCGTGGTTTTAAGCGCAAGATCAACATGGCGATCGTATGACTTTGCTACCAAAGTAACAGCTGGTGCCCCGCTATCGCGAAGGGCTCCCAAAAGGGCGTCATCTGCTGCTTTCACGTTAGGGCGACGAGTCGCACCGAATGCTACGAAGGTTGCATTCTTTAGTTGTAGCTCTTTTTTAGCGCGAGCGAAAAATTCAGTATCTTTTGGATTAGCCCCTGGCCAACCACCTTCGATGAAGCCAACTCCTAAATCATCAAGGTGACGTGCGATCGCCAACTTATCGTGCACCGAAAGGTTAAGGCCTTCTTGCTGCGCACCATCGCGCAAGGTGGTGTCATAGATATGAAAGGCGTCGTTGATTGTCATTTTATTTCTTAAAGAACCTTATGTACCCAGTTATGGGTATCTGCGATTGTGCCGTGTTGAATTCCAAGTAAGGTATTACGAATCTGCATAGTGATAGCACCTGGTTGACCATCGCTAGTTACCCAAGTTCCCATAGTGCTCATTGCTTGGCCAACTGATGAAACAACAGCTGCAGTACCGCAAGCAAAGATTTCGGAGATTTCGCCACTGGCAACGCCATCGCGCCAATCATCGATGCTGATCATTTCCTCTGATGTTTTGTAACCAAGGTCGGCAGCAACGCTAAGAATTGAATCGCGAGTAATACCTGGCAATAAGGTGCCAGTTAATTGTGGTGTTACAACAGTTGCAGCTGCGCCTTTACCTCTTACGAAGTAAAGATTCATGCCGCCCATTTCTTCAACCCATTTACGCTCTACCGCATCAATCCAAACAACTTGATCGCAACCTTGTGCTGCTGCGGCCTTTTGCGCAACTAGGGAAGCGGCATAGTTGCCACCACACTTTGCCTCACCTGTGCCACCAGGGGCGGCGCGCACATATTCAGTTGAGATCCAAACGCTAACTGCCTTCGATGGATCAAAATAGGCACCAGCTGGCGTGGCAATAAGTAGGTAAGTGGCTTTATTTGTTGGGCGCACACCTAGACCAACTTCGGTTGCGATCATAAATGGGCGTAAGTAAAGGGCTTCACCGATCTTATCCGGAACCCAGCCAGCATCCATCTTTACCAGCTCTTCAACGGTTTCGATAAAGAGTTCGATTGGCATCTCGGGTAACGCTAAACGATTAGCGCTACGGGCAAAGCGAGTTGCATTGGCATCTGGACGAAATAGTGAAATGCCACCATCTGGTTGGCGATAGGCCTTCATGCCTTCGAAGATCTCTTGGCCGTAATGAAATACCGCAGTTGCTGGATCTAGTGAAAGTGGGCCATATGGAATTAACTCTGGTTCATCCCAACCAGTTGCTTCATTCCATTCGCAGATAACCATATGGTCGGTGTAGTACTTGCCGAACCCAGGGTTTGCGATTTTTTCGGCACGATCAGCTGCAGATACAGCAGTTGTTGACTGGCGGTACTTCATTGCATTTTCCCTTCTTGGCCTACGCAGTTAACAATGCAAGGAGCGCATCGCCAACTTCAGTAGTAGAGCGTTTCTTATCGCCACGATTAAGCAAATCTTGGGCAACTGCGCGTTCAACTTCGCGAGCAGCATCATTTAATCCCAGGTGATCAAGCAGCATCGCAACTGACATAACTGTGGCAGTTGGATCAGCTAGATTCTTACCAGCAATATCTGGCGCTGAACCATGTACTGGCTCAAACATTGAGGGGAACTTGCCAGTTGGATTTATGTTGCCTGATGCAGCGAGTCCAATACCACCGCAGATAGCAGCAGCAATATCAGTCAGAATGTCACCGAAGAGATTATCTGTTACTACTACATCAAAACGTTCTGGGTTTGTCACAAAGAACATTGAGGCGGCATCAACATGTAGGTAATCTGTTGTGATCGCTGGGTATTCCTTAGCAACCTCATTAAATGTTCGAGTCCATAGACCACCGGCGCGAGTAAGCACATTGTTCTTATGCACAAGTGTTAACTTCTTGCGATCACGCTTTGAAGCGCGCTCAAATGCATCGCGGATAACGCGTTCTGCGCCACGACGGGTGTTTAGTGATTCCTCCGTTGCAATCTCATTTTCAGTGCCTTCGGCAAGTACGCCACCAGCGCCAACATATGGGCCTTCAGTACCTTCGCGAACCACAAGGAAATCAATTGGTGCCTTAGTAGCCAGCGGGCCAGTAACTCCTGGCATCAACTTAGCTGGGCGCAAATTAATGTAGTGATCGAAAGCAAAACGAAGTTTAAGAAGAAGTCCGCGCTCAAGAACTCCGCTCGGAACAGTTGGATCGCCAACTGCGCCTAGCAAAATCACATCATACTTAGCTAGTTCGGCCAAAGTCGCATCAGGCAAGACTTCACCTGTGCGGTGCCAGTAAGCAGCGCCTAGATCGTAAGAAGTTTTATTAAATGTTGCGCCATGCTTTGCGGCAACACAATCTAAAACTCGTAAGCCTTGGGCAACTACCTCTGGCCCAATGCCATCGCCGGCGATAACAGCTAAATTAAAGTTAGCCATTAATTCACCAAGGTCACAGAACGAACTGAACCAGCGCCAGTCTCTTTGGCAACTGCTGTGATTAACTCATCACTTACTGGCGAATCAACGGTAATTGCCATTAGCGCTTCTCCCCCAGCTGAATCGCGCGAAACTTGCATACCTGCGATATTAATTTTGGCGGTGCCGAGAATGTTTCCAACAGCGCCAACGATGCCTGGGCGATCTGAGTAACGAAGGAATAACATATTTTCAGTTGGTGGTAGGTCAAGGTCGAATTGATCTACTGCGATGATCTTTTCGACTTTGCGGATACCCATCAAAGTTCCATCAACCTTTAGTGATTTACCGTTGCTTAGTGAACAGTGCAACGAAATCATGCTGCGGTATTCCGGGCTCTCGGCATCTGTAGAAACTGAAGAGGTAATGCCGCGCTCAGCAGCGATACCTGGTGCATTTACATAGGTCACATCTTCAGAAACAATTGCAGTTAACGCACCTTTAAGTGCGCTGATTGCTAATACTGATGAATCGTGGCCTGAGATATCGCCGCGAACAGTGATCTCCATTGAGACTGGAAGTTCACCAGCGATACCAGCTGCGATCTGCGCCATCTTTTCAACAAGTGGCAAAGATGGACGAATATCCTCGTGGATTGCGCCACCTTTTACGTT
>CAXNJS010000054.1:0-8204 GCA_964202795.1 Candidatus Planktophila sp. | reverse complement strand
CCTGGCACATTGAGAATGGCGATTGCATAAGCTGCCAACGTCGTAATTATTAAGGTTATTGCTACAACTAATGTGCATAGACGAAGACTGACAAGTAAGTGCCTTCCAAACTCTGCTTCACGCCAGACATTAACAAAGTTAGAATAATTCAAGTCCCCTAATTCAATTCGTCCACTTTGCACGGGACTAAAGGCGGCGCCTAAAAGCAAAAGAAGAGGAGCTATGACCATAAATGAAAAGGAAATCAGGATTACATACGTTACTACTCGGTTTAATCGCGTCATGGCTAGTCCTTATCATCCATAACGCGCACGATTACCAAAGCCACAAGCAAAGCTAGGATTGCCAGAAGAACACCTATAGCAGCACCAGCCCCCACATCACTTTGCGTGAAAGCCTTGGAATATAAAAGCACTGAAGGTGTTATTGAAGAAGTGCCAGGTCCTCCGCGAGTTGTTAACCAGACTAAGTCGAATACTCGAAGCGCAGCAATAAGAGTAAGTGTCATGGCAACTGCCAATTGAGGTCGAAGACCGGGCAATGTCACTGAGAAAAATTCTCGAATAGCTCCTGCTCCATCAAGTTTTGCTGCGTCATAGAGCTCTGTTGAGATATTTGCAGTTCCAGAGATAAACAAGAGCATGCACAAGCCCATAGTTGTCCAGCTGCCTGCTAGACCTAAAACCGGAAGTGTGAATGTGAAGCTACCTAACCAAGGCTGGGTTAAAGATTCCAGACCCACAGCCCGCAAAGCGTCATTGAGTATTCCGTCAGTTGAGAATATTTGACGCCAAATAACTGCAATCACTACCGAGGTTAAAATTTGTGGAAGGAAAATAACAGATCTAAAAAACCCTGAAAACCTAATCTGTGTCTTGGAAATCAGAGCGGCAGATAAAAGGCCCAGGGAGATCGGTAAAATCGAGTAAAACAAAATGAGTACAAGTGTGTGGGAGAAGGCCTGCTTGACAAGTGGATTTGAGAGAAAGCCAAGGTAGTTATTTAACCCGACCCATTGCGCCTCTGTGATGCCATTCCATTTAAAAAAGGAGAACCAGAGGCTTTGGAAAGTCGGAACTATTACAACATAGCCATAGGCAATAAGTGCTGGGAGTAGATAAAGGAAGCCGATCTTTGAACCGGACTTCTTCTTTTTTCTTGCAAGAGATGGTGAGGCGGACATAATTCTCACTTTAAGTCCACCTCACCCTCTACTTTCTTACCTTGCTCTACTTCTTAGATTCTCGAAAGGTGTCGTAATCCTTCTGCATTGCTGCGACTACGTCCTTAGGTGAGACTTTGCCGCCGAAGAGAGATTGCAACTGTTGCGTCATAACATCAAGCATCGTTGGCGTTGCCCAGTCGAAGTATGGCAAGTAACCATTACTTGAAGTGATGAGATTGAGAGTGACTACTCCATCATTGAGTAAAGGTGAATCTGAACTCGCTTCGAATTTACCGAAAAGTGGAGGGGCTTTGTATTTGATTGCAAAGTCACCAGCTTCTTGGCTCGCCATGTAGTTCAGGAAGAGAGCCGCTGCATCTTTTGCATCAGATTTAGCAGCAACGGAGAATTGCTGCAAACTTGCACCTACGCCTGTAAGTGCTCCGCCATCTGCGCGAGGCAATAGGAATTGTCCGAACTTGTCACCCTGGGCTTGGCTTTTAAATGGCAAGTAGCCTGAGTACCAGATTACGAATAAGCCTTTACCGTCAACGAAATCTTGAACAGCTGTTCCACTAGGAACACCCACGAAGTCTTTAGTGAAGTAGCCAGAATCTGCCCACTTCTTATAAGCAGTAACTGCTGCTTCTAACTTAGTGTCTGCCAGTTTGACATTAGATTTTGCAAAGACTGCATTAATAATGTCGTCTGAGCTATCAAGTGCAGCCTGAAGTGCTAGCAGGGTTGCCGATGCCGGCCAACCATCCTGTGTACCCAGTTGCATTGGGATCTGTCCTGCAGACTTTGCTTTCGCCATTGCAGCTTCGAACTCTGCAAAAGTTTTAGGAACAGATAAGCCAAGCTTGGTTAGCATTGCACGGTTATAAAAGACTGTTACGAAAGCGCCTTGGTTGATAGGAACTCCGAAGAGGCTTCCTTGACCAATATTCTTGCCGTCAGTACTTGCCATGCTCTGCTGCAAGATAGTCGTTGGAAGTTTTTCACTCCATCCGTAGGCTTTGTCATATGGATCTAGATTAAGTAATAAACCACTTGATGAAAGATCTCCTACGCCTGCCCAACCTTGATTAGCTGGAACTACGTCAGGTGTGTTCTTTTCATCAGCAAGCTTTAGTTTAAGGTTCGTCGTAATATCTTGAACAGACTCACGCTTAACCTTGATGTTTGGATATTTAGCTTCAAAGCCAGCAACGATATCCAGCATCCAGAGCCCAATAGGTGATGCATTGTCTGTGAAAGAGTCAAGAACAGTGAGCGTTACATCTCCCATCTCTGCGGGATCGATTACGACAGTTGAAGTGTCACTTCCGCTATCACTTGAACCAGGACTACACCCAGCTAGTGCGAGTGAGAAAGCAACAAAAATTGCAATTGCTCCACTCATCTTTCTTTTGCTTTGTTCCATTACGTACCCCTTTCATTGCCTATGTTTGTTTATTGTGCATCCTCATGAACTCGATCATGAATTCTTTGGCTTTCGCGATCTGATTTCTTAGCAATCGGTTTTGGTGGTTCAAAACTGCTATTAATGCTCTGGCTTTGACCGCTTTCGGCTGATTTCATAGCAGCCAACATAATCTCCAGAACATGGAAGGCATGTTCTGGCCGTGTGTATGGTTGTGTTTTATTCAGGACGCTATCGACAAGGTGAGCCAGACCATCAGTCCAAGGCCAGTACCTACTATGACTTTCTATGACTTGCCAGGTGTTTAATTCATTAGACCAGTACTCAAGTCCATCCGGGGCCCAATCATCGCCCATCATTTGAATTGTTCCTTCGAGTCCATAAATTTCAATGGCTGGACCGCGATACTTTTGCATTCCAAAAGCGGTTGTCACTGTTGATAAGGCACCACCAACATGTTCAATAATTATTTGGAAGGTGTCATTAGTTTCAACATTAATGAGGTCACCGTCAACAACGCGTGTGGGACTCGTGAGAGTAGCCATGCTAGAAACTTTCATTGCTGGCCCTAGTAGTCCAGTCAAGGAAGTAACGTTGTAAACTCCTAAATCAAATAATGGTCCACCACCGGGGGCATAAAACCATTTACCCCAATCGGGGCCATTCCAGCCATAACGTGCACGCGCAAGCAAAGGTTTACCAATTCCTTCAGAAGATATTCTTCGGTGCATTTCTTGGTAGTCAGGGCTGAGCAATACGTGTGGGGCGCAGACAAGGTAACCGGGGCTGCGAGCTGCAACTTCTAGTAAATCTTTTCCATCTTCGAGTGAGATCGCCATTGGCTTTTCTACCAGCACATGCTTACCTGCTAAAAGAGCTGCGCGAGCCAGTGGGGAGTGTGAAGTCATCGAGGTTAAAATCAAAACTATGTCAATTGACGTATTAGCCAAAATATCTTCCGCACTCGCTGCTACCGAACCGTTAGAAACCTTCTTACTAAGCTTTAAGGCTCGAGCTGGGTCAACATCTGAAAAACACACTGATTGCACTTTGCCTTTGGCCATCAAACTGATGATTAATGGCAGGTAGGCATTTTCGGCAACACTTCCGCAACCAATTACTCCGAGTACGAGTGGGCTTTTCTCTGACAAGTAGTCCCCCTAAATTTTTAGAGCGCGTTGTCACCCGAATATAAACTAAAGTTTCTAGAAATCAACCAGATAGACAAAAAATAGACCAGATGCGGGTTTTGGGTTTCCAGGGCTAGTATCGCGATATGGAAACCCTTCAATCGCCGACTGTGAAGCTGGCTACGAAGGCCCTCTTGAGGCTCATTTCAGAGGGTGAGTACCCAGCTGGAACTCGTTTGCCTGGCGAAAGGGCGCTCTCAATTACCTTGCAGGTGAGTAGAACTACGACCAGGTTCGCCCTTCAAGACCTTGAGGCCCAGGGGATTCTTGAGAGTCAATCCAAGCGCGGCTGGTATGTTCGCAAGCAGAGTAAATTTTCAGATCGCACAAGTGAACTCGAGAGTTTTACCGAAGTTGCCAGGGCCCGCGGACTTGTATCAAGTTCGAAAGTGTTGTCGGCTAAGCGTAGGCGTGCCACATTGCAAGAGTCTGAAGTCTTTTTAATTGCCCCAGCAGCAAAGGTGATTGAGGTTGTGCGGCTTCGAAAGCTAGATGGGGTTCCGATCTGTATTGATTCAAGTGTGATGGCCTCTGGAGTGTGCGACAAGATTCTTGAAATTGATTTAAAAACTGCCTCTATCTATGAGGGGCTCCAAAGATTATGTGGATTACATATTCATAAGAGTTCCTACTTCTTACAGGCTAAACAACCAACGCCTGAGCAAATAACTATGTTGGGTTTAGATGAAGGCGAACCCATACTGGAGGTCAGTGCGACCACGCGCACAGAGGATGGATCAATTGTTCTGGTCTCACTCACCCAATACCGGGGAGACTCATACCGATTCCAGGCCGATCTCTTCAGGCGCTCGCAGAGCTATTAAAACTTTGAATCTGGTCTAGCTGGTATAAATTTGGTTGCTATGCTTTCGGCATGAATGAACCATCACAAAAATCACAAGGTGCCACTCGCAGGCCAACACCCCGTCCACATTTTGAAAAGGCTACACATGTTAAAAGAAGTGACATGGCCTTACATGTGTGGGGTGATGCTCTATCGGGATTCGTAACAGATCGTGTGATCTCATCAACTAAGCAGTTACATGTGCTGGAGTATGAGTTAGCCCCAGGTGGAGAATTTAGACATAGTGCTTCAAATCAAACTGTTTTTGCTGCAGATGTCTTGTATTTCGTTGTTGAAGGCGAGTTAGTTCTAGCTAATCCACAAACCGGTGAAGTTGTTTCAGTAAAAGAAGGCACAGGAAGACTTTTTCATAGAGGTACCTGGAACCACGGTTTTAATCCAGGACAAGAAAATGTGAGAGTCATTGAGTATTTCTCACCGCCACCTGCCATGGGAGCAGCTTCAGAGTTCTCTAAGAGCCAGCCCCCTTTGCCAGAGAATAAATACGACATGGGTAAGAATGTAAAGAACTGGCCAGAAAACCATCAGGTGATGCAGTTGAAAACTTCATTTTGGGAAGTTTCAGATGAAAAATCTATTCTCTCTTTTAGAGATTCTGCACCTACCCACTTAATCGCAACTTTAGTTTCAACGCAGTTCTTGCAGGTAATCAAGGGAACAATTCAACCTGGCCATATGGACGATTTCGCAGATGTGGAGAAAGAGTCTCTTATTTACATGCTCGAAGGCCAAATGTGGGTTGATGTGTTTGACCCAGCTCAGGGTCAGAGCTCAGTTGCAATCCTGGAAGCAGGAGAGGCTATGTTCCTACCCGCAGGTGTTAGAGAAAGATTGTTAGTTCAATCATCTACTCGAGCGGTATATCTACGAGGATCTGCTGAAGTTCCAAGTGACTGGAAGCCATGAGTGTAAAAGAAGTTGTTATTGCTATTGATGTTGGTGGCACAACAATAAAGGCTGGCTTGGTAAATAAAGAAAATGAGATCTTAGCAAGGCAAAACTTTGGTTACGTTGAAACAAGTTTTGATGAAGAAATTCAAAACTGTGTCATGAAATTAATTAACGACTTCAGAGAAAAAGACTTACAGATTATTGGATTATCCGTAGGGTTACCGGAATACATTAAAGACCATGAAATTATGAGCAATATTGTTGTTAGTTGGAACAGCCAAACCACAAGCAAAATCAAGGAATTAGTAGGTTCTGAATTAGGGCGTAATGTGCCAATACTCATTGAATCTGATGTTCGGTGCGGTGCTAAGGGAGAGTTTTCAAAGATTGAAAAGAAGTTGAAAAGTTCTTTGCTCTACATTTCATGGGGAACTGGAATTTCATCAACAATAGTTCTTCCTGATGGGAGTTGTTTATCAGGCCTCAACGGTGAGGCTCTATCTTTTGGGGAGTGGGAAATCCATGATCTTGAGGAAAATACCTCTACTTTAGAAAAGGTTGTCTCCGGTAGCGGTATTTCGGAGCAGTTCAATAATGTGTTTAAAAGGAAGTTGAGTGCGCTAGAAATTCATAACGAGGCAGTAGCAGGAAATAAAGAGTCACAAGAATTTCTAAATAAAATTGGTGCCATCCTCGGCAATCAAATCGTAAAGTTTGCATTAGTGCTAGATCCAGATGAAATAATTTTGGGTGGAGGCATCGGAAGTTCAGATTCTCTTTTGAGAAATAATGCTGTTGCTCAGTACCAGAAGGTCTATCCAAGACCGAAGCCAGCGCCAGTGATGCCTGCACGGTTAAAATCTGATTCAGGTTTATTAGGGGCAGCTATTGCTGGATTTAACTTCTTGGAGGGTCGTGCATGACATTTCCAGAGAATTTCCTATGGGGTGCATCAACTTCAAGTTACCAAATTGAGGGTGCTGTTAAACAAGATGGTCGCGGAGTTTCAATCTGGGATACTTTTTGTGAGAAGCCAGGAGCTATCGACAATAACGACGTTGGTGATGTTGCGTGTGATCACTACAATCGGTATCGAGAAGATATAGCGATAATGAGTGAAATCGGATTGAATGCTTATCGATTTAGTTTTTCTTGGTCACGCCTTTTTCCTGAAGCTAACGGGCGAGCAGAGAAGAGGGGTTTTGATTTCTATGACCGTTTGGTCGATGAACTCTTAGAGCAAGGTATTGAGCCAGTTGCAACGCTGTATCACTGGGATTTACCCCAGTATTTACAAGATCGCGGTGGATGGTCCTCTAGAAACATCATCGAACCGTTTGCAGAATATGCCGCTTCAGTCGCTTCACACTTTGGCGATCGAATAAAAAGAATTTCACCGATTAATGAGCCCTGGGTAGTTTCATGGTTGGGGTACGGATCTGGTGTTCTGGCCCCTGGCATTAAAGATTACTCAGAAGCAATTGCAGCGGCGCATCACACGATTGTGGCCCACAACGCAGCATTCAAAGCTATTAAGAGCGTTGCACCTCATGTTTTAGTAGGTCCGGTTCTTAATCAATTGACTCCAGATCTTGATGATTATTCAGATCCGTTTCAGATACAAGCGGCAAAAATTTTTGATCAATTCCTAAATTACTTCTGGATGGATGGAACTTTTAGAGGTAAGTATTCAGACCACATATGGAGCATGTATGGAAAGGCGCTCGAGGACGTTGTTAAAGAAGGAGATCTTGATGTTGTTGCAAATGACTGGTTAGGAATCAACTACTACTTCAATAATCGTATTGGACACTCTGTACCTTCTAATCATCCAACTGCTAATGGTTTCATTGGCGAGCTAGCTGGTCTCTATTCAGAAGGTGCACCAGTCGGACCAACCACTGACACGGACTGGCCAATTACTCCTTATGGAATTGGTGATTTGCTAGTTCGATGGACTCGTGAATACGGAGATTTGATTCCACAAATGTTTATTACTGAAAATGGATGTGCCTATGCTGACGTACCAGATGAAAATGGTGTTGTTAATGATGTGCGGAGACAAAGTTATATACGAGATCACATACTTGCACTCGACAGTGCAGTAAGCAGAGGAGCTAACCTCGGTGGTTATTTTCACTGGTCATTACTCGATAATTTTGAATGGGCTAGAGGATTTAGTATGAGATTTGGGCTAGTGCATGTTGATTATCAGACACAAAAAAGAACGTTAAAGCAGTCTGCATTTTTGTATCGAGACATAATTAAGTCACATGGGCAAAACCTTTTTCATTCCTAGCACCAGCTGCATAATGCTTAAACTCATGGTTTGGGGCAGGGTCTAAAGTAGGTAAACCAGCCTTTATATGCGCCCGCACGTGTCATTACATGGGTTTTTTAGTAGGCACTGATTGAGGCTCATATACTCAGCCCCGTGAGTATCACCTCAATACAGTTCGTTATTTTGGGCATCTCTGCCTTTGTTTTGGCAGGTTTTCTAACATGGCCAGTTCGAGCTTTAGCAGTCAAATTGAGTGTGATGGATCTGCCAAATATGGAACGCAAGACTCAGAAAGAACCAGTTCCGTATTTAGGTGGTGTGGCAATTGCACTGAGTGTCATTGCCGTGACCTATGGAGCAATTCTTTACTCAGATAATACGAAAAC
>CAXNJS010000053.1:0-8211 GCA_964202795.1 Candidatus Planktophila sp. | reverse complement strand
TGGAGATGCTTGGCAACGAGTAATCGAAGCTGATGGCAAGCCAGGGCAGTGGTACCTACATCTCTTTGCTACCGAACAACCTGATTTCAATTGGGAAAACGCACAAGTGCGTGAGCACTTTGAAAACATTTTAAAGTTCTGGTTAGACCTAGGTGTCGATGGTTTCCGTATCGATGTGGCACACGCCATGATTAAAGCGCAAGGTCTGCCAGATATCGTGGCACCAGAAGCAGGTAACGAGATGCTCTCGGCAACTCAACATCCATTCTGGGATCAAGAAGGTGTGCACGATATTCACCGCTCTTGGCGCAAAATTCTAGATTCATACCCAGGTGATCGCATGGCAGTTGCGGAAGCTTGGGTAAGTCCGGCCACTCGCATCGCACGTTACCTTCGCCCTGATGAATTAGCTAATTCATTTAACTTTGATTTCCTTATTTCACTTTGGGAAGCTGCGTTTCTAAAGAAACGCATCGTTACCTCGATGGCAGCAATGGCAGAAGTTGGCGCGCCATCTTCTTGGGTATTTAACAATCACGATTTAGTTCGCTCGGTTGATCGCTTTGATTTAGGTTTATTAAACGTTGATAAATCAACGCTGCACCGCCAAGGCGATGCTAAGAAATTTAATCTAGAACGCGGCACCCGTCGCGCCCGAGCTGGTGCAATGTTGATGTTGGCACTGCCAGGTGGTGCCTATGTTTACCAAGGTGAAGAGTTAGCGCTACCTGAAGTGCGCGATATTCCAGAGGATCGTTTAACTGATCCGCGTTGGGTAATGAGTGGCAAAGTCGATCGTGGTCGCGATGGTTGTCGTGTGCCGCTGCCTTGGCATCATGAACCAACAGGTGCTTTTGGTTTTTCGGCCAATGAATCACTAAAACCAGTTCAAGCTTGGTTGCCACAGAGTGATTGGTGGGGCAAGTTTGCAGCCTCTCTGCAAGATGGTGTGGAAAGTTCAACGCTAACTATGTATCGCAAAGCACTTGCGATCCGTAAGAGCGAAGCTGGCTTAGGCGATGGCCCAATGACTTGGCTTGAAGTAAACGATGAGGTAATTGCATTTGCTCGGCCTGGTGGCTTTGCTTGTTATGTGAACTTTGGCAAGGAGATTTCATTGCCAACAGGCGCCGAAGTATTACTTTCCAGCGGTCCGCTAACTGGCGATAAGTTGCCAACTGATACCGCAGTTTGGTTACGAGTTAATTGAGTTTCTACGATGAAGTTGGCGGGCAAGTATTCTTTGCCGATTTAGTTTCACAGTTCTACGCCCATGTGGCAACTGATCCAATCTTGCGTCCGATGTATCCAGATTCAGATATGAAAGGTGCTGCAGAGCGTCTGCAGATGTTTCTAGAACAATATTGGGGCGGGCCAACTACTTATTCAGAAGAGCGTGGACACCCCCGGTTAAGAATGCGCCATGCTGGGTTTCATATTGATCGCGCAGCTCATGGCGCTTGGATCAACGCAATGCGCAAGGCAGTCGACGGGGTTGAAATCAAACCAGAGCATAAAGAAACTTTGTGGGGTTATATAGAGATGGCAGCTGCCGGTTTAGTTAATCAAGCAGATTGACTTGAATTTCCAACTTTAAGAATTTCACCATTGCGCAAGTACCAAAGGGTGCCATTGCTATCGCGCACAGTTGTAATACGAAGGCCAACTTTTTCGACCACACCTTTTATTTCTAGAACTTCAACGGTGTCGCCAACTCCGTATTGATCTTCAACTAGCATGAAGATTCCAGAGAGCACATCGCGCACAATTGTTTGCGCGCCAAGACCAAGGGCCACACCAATAACTCCGGCTGAGGCAATAAATGGGCCTAAGTTAAATCCAAACTCGCCGAGTACTGTGGCAAAAGCAATTAGCCAGATAACTGAGTTCAAAGTGCTGCTTAGAACTGTGCCAGTTGTCTTGGCCCGCTCTTTTTGGCGAGTTCCTACGCCTCTTAGGCCAGGACGCAGATCAGCTGTTGCCAGCCGGTTCATGGCGCGGGTAATGGCACGCTTGCCAAAGAATTGGGTTGCTATTGCAACGATTAAGACCAGCAGTATGCGAAGTGGGGCGCCACTAAACCAGTCGATAGCCTCTTGTGCGGTGAAGTTCATAGTGATGCCGACTCTAACGAATTCTTAACCTAAAAGGTGCTAGAAATCCGCTCTTTCGCAGACCTTTTGAGGCAAGATATGGCAATCGGCGCGAGCCACGCGCTTCGATCGGGGATTGATTATGTCGCGAGCACTTATCTTGAACGCCACCTACGAACCGTTAGGTGTTGTGTCAGATCGTCGCGCGCTTATTTTAGTTTTAAATCAACGTGCAACTATGGTCGAAGATTCTGGCACCGTTTTACATTACGCAACTGGCCAAGTTTCATTGCCATCAGTAATTAGATTAAATAAATTTGTGCGCATTCCATATCGGCACGCGGTTCCACTTTCTAGGCGAGCAATTTTCGCGCGCGATGGTGGTCACTGTGTTTATTGTGGCAATGCCGCAACTTCAATTGATCACGTGATTCCGCGCTCTCGCGGGGGTGGCCACAACTGGGAGAACGTAGTTGCTGCTTGCCATCGCTGTAATCACGCCAAGGCTGATAAACCACTTAAAGAATTAGGTTGGCGACTTAGATCACTTCCGCGTGAACCAGTCGGTGCGGCTTGGCGAATTCTGGGCACCGGCAGAACTGAAAATCGTTGGCTGCCTTATCTAGAACCATTTGGTGCGTCAGCAGCAACTGCTTAAGTCAATTACACTTGCTCTTATGATGATTCAACTTTTTCAAGCTGTCACCAAATTCAATATGGCACCAGAAGATGGGTCGATGCCTGGTGAACCTTTGAGTGCAGCACAGACTGCCCTTTATTTTGTTGGCGTTCCAGTTGGAATTTTTCTTCTTATTTCAGTTGTTGTTTATGCGCTAACTGGTGAGCGCAAAGAAAAGACCGAGTCAAAAGACTCGGTCTTAACTCATATCGAATAGATATTACTTATCGGCAGCTCGTGCTTTAAGTGCGCGAGTCAATGAATCGCGACCCTCAGCAACTGTGCGGCGCATCGCGTGTGACGCATCTTTGCCAGTTACTGCTAACCAGTGCTCAGATTTCTTAACAGTTTCTTCGCTAATTACCCAGGCTGGGAACAACATAGTTGCGGTGGTTTCAGCAATTTCAAAGCCTTTGGTTTCCCAAACTTCCAGGATTGATTGGAAGTACTTATCAACAAAGGGCACCAATAGCTCACCATGGATTGCCAAGTTAAAGCCACGGCAGGTGTAGGCGTGGATTGTGTTCGACAAATTATCGGTGGTAATTGCTTTAAAGGCAGCTGCCTTAGCTTGCGCACTTGGAAGAGCAGCATGAGCAAGGGCTGCATACTGCTTTCCGTGTGCCGTCATATCTTTTGTCGCCTCATCTTCAATATCAGCTGCGGTAAAGATGCCGCGCTTTACGCCACAGATAAATACGAACCAACGCAAATCAGCATCAACAGTTAGACCATTGATTGAGCCGCTAAGGATTGCCTTGATTTTCTCAAATTGTGCTGGGGTGTAGGCAAAGTCAGCAAATGATTTGGCATATTGCAGTTGATGATCGCTGCCTGCAGCAGAGTTATCTAGGAACTTCTCAAATGCGTTAGCTGCTTGTTCGCGCAATTTCTCGCGGTTAGCATCAGAGGCGTATGACCAGATAGCGGTATCGATCTGCATAACAGTAATTGTTACTGTCGCAATATCAGTCTCACCAGCAAGTGCGTTAAGCGCGATAGTCACATAATCACTTGCGGCTAGCTCGCCATCGCGAGTTGAATCCCAAAGAGATGCCCAGATTAATCCGCGGGAAAGCGAATCATCGAGCTTACCGAGGTGAGATTTCATGGTGGCAATCGAGCGATCATCAAAACGCAACTTGGCATATGACTGATCGCCATCGTTGATTAGAACTAAGTCAGCAGTTTTCTCACCAGCTAGTTCAGTAACTTCAGTTAGCGCACCAACAACATCTAGTTCAACGTTCTTACGACGTGAGAGCTTGTCACCAGTAATGTCATAAAGCCCAACCTTTAGACGGTGTGGACGAAGTTCAGTTGAGCCAACCGGCATGGTTGGCGCGATCTGCTTAACTTTGATCGACTTATATGCATCGCCTTCGATTTCGAGCACTGGGCTAAGTGTGTTAACTCCTGCTGTACGCAACCAAGTGCGAACCCATTCAGTTAGATCGCGACCACTTGTAGCTTCAAGCTGCACGATTAGATCGCTAAGAGTGGTGTTTTGATAGGCGTGCTTAGCAAAGTACTTACGCAGGGCGGCAATAAAGTTATCACGACCAACGTGAGCTACCAGTTGCTGCAAGACTGATGCGCCCTTGGCATATGAAATACCGTCAAAGTTTGTGCGAACTGCATCTAGATCTTCCATTGCAACTGCAATTGGGTGAGTAGATGAAAGCTGATCTTGGCGATAAGCCCAGTTCTTTCGTCCCGAGTTGAACTCTGTCCAGGCATGAGTCCACTTAGTTGATTCACTAACGGCCATATATGAAGCCCACTCAGCGAATGATTCGTTAAGCCATAGATCTTCCCACCACGCCATGGTGACTAGATCGCCGAACCACATATGCGCCATTTCGTGATGAATAGTCGAAGCGCGGCTTAAGTAATTGCGCTCAGTTACCTTGCTGCGGAAAATCAGCACATCTTCGTGGAAAGTTACGCAGCCAACATTTTCCATAGCACCCCAGTTGTATTCAGCAACTGCGATCTGGTCGTACTTACCGAACGGATATGCCAGGCCAAAAGTCTTTTCGAAGTAAGCAAAACCTTGCTTAGTAACTTCAAAGATGTTTTCCGCATCTACATGCTTAAAGAAAGATTTACGTGCATAGATACCAAGTGGAATTGTCTTCTCGCCTTGATATTCATCATGCACGCTCTGGTAGGCACCGGCCACAATTGCAGTGACATAAGTTGCGATAACTTGAGATTCAGCGAATTGAATGAACTTCTTATCGCCATCTAGATCTTTGGTTGATTCGACACCGTAGTTTGAAATTACTTCCCAATGCGCAGGGACAATGGTGCTAATTTTGAAAGTAGCTTTTTGGTCTGGTTGATCAAAGCAGGCATACATACGACGAGCATCGCCAGTTTCGAACTGGGTATAGAGGTAAACCTCATCATCGGCTGGATCGACGAAACGGTGCAAGCCTTCGCCGGAATTTGAATAAACCCCATCGTGTTCGATTTCAAGTACGTTATCGGCAGCGATAGCAGGTAAATAAACAGTCTCGCCATCAAACTTTGGATCAAACTCAACGCCATTTAGTTTGGCGGAGTAAACCTTGGTTCCGACGCAGTCAATAAAAGTTGTGGCACCCGGCTTTAGCCCTGCGAACTTAACTGTGGTCTTTACGCGAAAATTCTCAGCCCCAGTAGTTAGGTCTAGGTCGATCACATAGCTTGCGACCTTGAGGATTGCTGAACGTTCAGCGGCTTCAATTTGGGTGATATTCGTACCTGGCACGAGGACTCCTTATTAATAGCCAAAGCTGATACCTCGGCTCCCGATTGGGGATCGCAATCTAAGCATGAAAGAGTGCTCTAGTGGAAAGCAGAGCGGTCAGGTCATACAAATTACGCGGGCGCCGGATTACCGAGGGCCAGCAAGAGGCTTGGGATCGCCTCTGGCCAGTTTTCGGTATCGAATACTCTGAAGCGAAAATTAACCTGGCAGAGTTATTTCCAGATTCAAAGCGAATCATTATGGAAATTGGTTTTGGTATGGGTGAGGCCACAGCTCAGATTGCCGCTGCAGATCCCACAACAGGTTATTTAGCAGTTGAGGTTCACCGCCCGGGTATCGGCAAATTACTTTTGCGCATCGAAGAAGGTGGACTAAAAAATCTTCGCACTATCGAAGGTGATGCCTTTGAAGTCTTCGAGCAGATGATTGTTGATTCATCACTAGATGGCGTGCATTTATTCTTTCCTGATCCATGGCCAAAGGCGCGACATTTCAAACGTCGCATTGTGAATCACGAATTTATCGCAAGCATTGCGGCCAAATTAAAACCCGGTGCTTTCTTTCACATCGCAACTGATTGGCAAGATTATGCAGAATGGATTGTCGAAGAATTTACTAAACAAACTTTCTTTGTTGGGGGAGAAGTTGAACGCCCGGACTGGCGACCACTAACTCGCTTTGAAGATCAGGGAATAAATAAAGAACACCCAGTCGCTGACTTTAGATTTATTAAGAAGTAATTACTTAATTTCGCCAGTTGTCTCGAAGTTACTCATTTGATTGATGCGACGGATATGTCTCTCATCACCACTAAATGGGGTGGCCAGGAATGCGTCAATAAATGATTGGCAATCTTCAATCGAATGCAAACGACCACCAACTGAGATCACATTTGCATTGTTATGTTCGCGAGCCAGCTTGGCCGTCTCTAAACTCCACACCAGAGCTGCGCGAACTCCATTAACTTTGTTTGCCGCCATTTGCTCACCATTGCCAGAACCACCAATAACAATGCCAAATGAGCCTGGTTCAGCAGCAGTTGCTTGCGCAGCAGGAATACAAAAGACTGGGTAATCATCAAGTGCGTCATATTCAAATGGACCGTGATCTTTTACTTCGTGGCCCTTGCTAGTTAAGTAAGCAGATAAAGCTTTCTTTAACTCAAGGCCCGCATGATCACTACAGATATGAATACGCATGTGCGAATCTAATCATGAGAAAACCCGCCACCGTTGTTGCTGATGACGGGTTTTCGCCCTACGAAGGAGGATATGTGAGTAAAAAATTTCCCTACTTAACGATTAAGCCTTGTAAGAAGCTTTGGCTGGAGGAGTCATTCCACCCTTTGGACCATGTCCACCCTTGCCGCCTTTATGACCTTTATGGTCGCCCATTCCTGGACCGCCCTTAGGACCACGAACTGAATCAACTTCAGCAGTTACATGTGCAACTAGACCAGCTTTCATTGTTGTTGCTTGTGCAGCAGTTAACTTGCCAGCAGTTACATGAGCATCGATGCGCTTAGTGTGATCAGCAACTAGTACTGCAATTAGTTCGGCTTTCTTGGTTCCTGCAATTGCGCCAAGTGTTTCACCTGCAACTAAACGAGTCTTAATGACAGCTGCATCAAGACCGATGGTCTTTGCAACAAGTGCTTCAAAGGCTGCGCGTTCTGCATCATGAGCCTCACGTTCTGCACTTGTCTTTGTACCTTTGTCATGAGCTGAAGCTGTCCCGGCTACGCCAAGTGATAATGCAATTGCAGTCATTGCTGCAACTACGATCTTTTTCTTTGAAACCATTTGCATGGTCCTTTCGATTTGGTTCTTACTATTTGCCAATAACCCCACGTCATCGACTAGCCGTAATTAACTACCTGAAGTATAGAAAAGTAGCCTATTTTCCTGTGAACGCGGTTAGAGTTTTTAAGCGCGTGTCTAGGGTAATGATCTCGACATTTGGGACATTTAGCAGGGTATTCGCTATATCTGAAGGCTTTTATCAGTTTCACACTGGGATTACCCAACCTGACAGGAGTTCCCGTCAATGAATACCAAAGGAAAATCACTACTTATAAAGATTGTTTCAATCGCACTAATTGCCTTAATACCAATGGCTAGTGCTGATGCAGTTACTAAACCAAAAGCTGCCGGAAGAACAGCAGCATCAATCCCAAACACGATATTAAGTGGTTTTGGTGCACCATCTAATGCAATTGGTATTGATGGTGATTTCTATATTGACACTAAGAATTTAAATATTTATGGACCAAAGATGAAGAAGAAGTGGCCAAAGGCAGTTAGTTTAAAAGGTTCTAATGGTTTAGATGGCACTGATGGAAAAAGTGGCAGTGACGGAAAAACAGTTACAAATGCCTCAACAGTTGCAGGACCTAGTGGCGTTCAAGGTTTTCAAGGAGCACCAGGAGATATCGGACCTAAAGGTGAGCAAGGTTTGCGCGGTGAAGTTGGTGCAACTGGTGAACAAGGAGTAGCTGGACCAGCTGGTGCTCAAGGTTCTATTGGCTTAACAGGTGCTACCGGAATTCAAGGACCAGCTGGTTTTGGTTCGCAAGGAGCACCTGGTGCAACAGGTGCAACTGGTGCGCAAGGTCCAAGTGGTGCAACTGGATCACAAGGTCCATCAGGTAGTGGAGCAACTGGTGCACAAGGTCCAGCGGG
>CAXNJS010000052.1:0-8371 GCA_964202795.1 Candidatus Planktophila sp. | reverse complement strand
GAACTTTCTCAACGACAACGCCACCTTCAAGACCGGCATTAATTGCGATCTGCTTTAGTGGCGCTTCAATTGATAGTTCAACAATCTTGGCACCAGTTGCTTCGTCGCCTTCGAGCTTTAGCTTTGCGAAAACTGCATGTCCTGCTTGTAGTAGCGCAACGCCACCACCGGCAACGATGCCTTCTTCAACTGCAGCTTTTGCGTTACGAACCGCGTCTTCGATGCGGTGCTTGCGCTCTTTAAGTTCAACTTCAGTAGCTGCGCCTGCCTTGATTACAGCTACGCCGCCAGCTAACTTAGCTAGGCGCTCTTGTAGTTTTTCACGATCGTAATCTGAATCGCTCTTTTCGATCTCGGCGCGAATTTGATTTACGCGGCCCTTGATCTGATCAGCATCTCCGCCACCTTCAACAATGGTGGTTTCTTCCTTGCTGATAACTACCTTGCGAGCTTTTCCAAGAAGTTCAAGACCCGCTTGATCAAGCTTAAGACCAACTTCTTCCGAAATAACTGTGGCACCAGTAAGGATTGCAATATCTTGCAGCATCGCCTTGCGACGATCACCAAAACCTGGCGCTTTAACTGCAGCAGCACGGAAAATTCCACGAATTTTATTTACCACGAGTGTGGCAAGTGCTTCGCCTTCAACATCTTCAGCGATGATGGCAAGTGGCTTACCTGATTGCATTACCTTTTCTAGAATTGGTAGCAAGTCTTTAATGTTTGAAATCTTTGAGTTAACAAGTAGCACGTAAGCATCTTCTAGAACTACTTCCATGCGATCTTGATCAGTTACGAAATATGGTGAGATGTAACCTTTATCAAAGCGCATACCTTCAGTTAGTTCGAGTTCAAGACCAAAAGTATTTGATTCTTCAACTGTGATGACGCCTTCTTTGCCGACCTTATCCATTGCTTCGGCGATCATTTCACCGATAGTTGAATCAGCGGCTGAGATAGATGCAGTAGCTGCGATCTGTTCTTTGGAATCAACACTCTTTGCCATGGAAAGAAGTTCGGCAACGATCGCCTCGACTGCTTTTTCAATACCGCGCTTTAGCGCCATTGGATTTGAACCGGCTGCAACATTACGTAGGCCTTCGCGAACAAGTGCTTGAGCAAGCACGGTCGCAGTTGTGGTTCCGTCACCGGCAACATCGTCAGTCTTCTTAGCAACTTCCTTAACTAATTCCGCGCCAATTTTTTCCCATGGATCATCTAGCTCGATCTCTTTGGCAATTGATACGCCATCATTAGTAATTGTTGGGGCGCCCCACTTCTTCTCAAGGACAACGTTACGTCCGCGAGGTCCGAGCGTTACTTTTACGGCATCGGCGAGTACGTTCATTCCTCGCTCAAGCCCACGACGGGCTTCTTCGTTAAAGGCAATCTGCTTGGCCATGGTCTTGCTCCTTTTAGTAATGGTTCATTGCTAGTCGTTTAAGGACGTTTTATCACTCACGCCCCTCGAGTGCTAACGCCAAATCTACGCAGATTATTTCGCCCGCGCAAAACGAGGTCAGGTGCCGAAACTGGGTTGGATTTAGTGCTTTAGCGGGCTTTGAAGCGGGTTTAGCGGGCCGAACGAGCCTGTGTGCGGGCCTCACGAAGGCGGCGGAGGCGCTTAACTAGCATCGGTGAGGCAGCTAGGGCATCTTCGCGGTCAATCAAATCGTTGAGTAGGCGGTAATACTTAGGTGCATCCATATCGAAGAGTTCCTTGATTGAGGTCTCTTTGGCACCGGCATAACGCCACCAATTGCGTTCGAATTCAAGGATCGCCATTTCGAGGTCAGTCAGATTTACCGAGACCGAGACCTGTTCTTGAGCGGACATAAAGGCAATCTTACTTAACGCAAGTGGAAAAGTGTGGGAACTTCAAGTGATTTATAACCGCTGCAAAATCAGATCAATATCACTGAACTTTGTCCACGGGTTGACTATGGCAAATCGCAATATCGGCTGGCCATCGTGAGATGACGGTGGAATAAATCCAACTTGATCAGTTAATAATTCATCACTCCACTTTTGATAATCAGATGCAGTCCAACCGGTGCGAGTAAATGCCACAATTGATAGTTCTGGTTCACAAAGTAATTTCAAATTTGGATGTTCGCTAACTTTTTGTGCGGCATATTTTGCAACTTCAAGTGACTGTTCCATTGCTTCGGAATATGCATCAGTTCCATGTGCAGCAAGTGAAAACCAAAAAGGTAAACCACGTGTGCGACGGGTTAAATGAATTGCATAGTCTGATGGATTCCAATTTCCATCGTGCAAAGTGTCGAGGTAGGAAGCATGTTGAGTATGAACTTCACGTGCTAAATCAGGTGACCGATAAATTAATGCGCATGCATCAAAGGGTGCGAATAACCATTTATGTGGATCCACAATTAGCGAGTCAGCATTTTCAACGCCATTAAACTTTGAGCGAACTGACGGAGCACATAATGCAGCTAATCCATAAGCACCATCAACATGGAACCAAATCTCGCGAGCTTTTGCAGCAGCGCCGATTCCGGCTAAATCATCAATTATGCCTAGATTTGTGGTGCCTGCTGTGGCAACTACGGCAAATACTCGGCGGCCACTTTGTCGGTGCTGTGCATCAATTTCTTTAGCAACCGTTTCACCTTGTAACTTGCCATTTTCATCAACGGCAACCTTTAAGACATCGACATCCATAACTTGAGCAGCAGATGCGATAGATGAATGTGCTTGATCGCTGCAAGCGATTACCCAGCGCGTGGTATCTGGGAAATTTTTACGGGCTTGTGCGCGAGCAACCACTAGCGCAGATAGATTTCCCATGGTTCCGCCCTGCACAAAAACACCGCCGGAACTTTGCGGCAAGCCAGCTAAATCAGCGATCCAACGCAGTGCTTGATTCTCAGCAAAAACTGCACCAGAACCTTCTTGCCACGAGCCGCCATATAGGGCGCTTGCTCCAACTACTAGATCAAAGAGGTTGGCATATTCACTCGGTGCCGATGGGATGAAAGCTAAATTGCGTGGGTGATCCGTTGAGATGCACGCCTTTGCTAATACCGACGTAAAAACATCGAGTGCTTCTTTGCCACCTAGGCCTTTAGCAGTGATTGTATTTCCGACTTGAGAAAAAAGTTCAGCTTCCGATAACGGACCATCTAGAGGTGGATCACTCTTTAACCGCTCGAGGCTATAGGCCAGCACTTCATTGGCGAGCGCTTCGACTTCAGGAGTGAACTCATGCATGCCGAGAGTCTGCCACTAATTAGGAGATTTAGTTAACGAATATTGCGCTGGGTCTTTTTAACTATGTTACGCAACATGGTTGGAAATACAAAGGTGTGAAATGGAAGTACTGAATACCAATACAACTGGCCGCCTAAACCATTTGGCGTAAAGGTTGCCTCTTGTTCGATGTGAGTTTTACCGTCTACTTCACTGACTCGAAATTCCAGCCAAGCTTTGCCAGGTAAGACCATTTCGGCATAGAGGCGCAAAACAGATTCACGTTCAATTTTCTCAACCCGCCAAAAATCTAAACTATCTCCAACTCGTAAATGATCTGGGTCTCGTCGGCCTCGACGTAATCCAACGCCACCAAACATGCGATCTAATAAACCTCGAGCAAACCAAAGAAAATCCGAGCCATACCAGCCATGCTGGCCGCCAATGCCTTCAATGGTTTTCCAAATCTGAGCTAACGGAATATCAGTTGTAGCTTCTCGGAAATCTTTCAGAGTCATTTCACCCGCCCAGTCGGGATCTCCTTGGGCTTTCTGCCATGGCGCAGTTGGATAAGAAGCATCAGACCATCTGCTCTCTACTTGGCCATCACTGGTTTTTGAAAGAGCGTAAGTAACTGCGCTCTCAACATTAAGCAATCCTTCAGGTGGCGGCGGAATCAAATCATTAATGCTTTTCTTTGGATCTGCCACAACTTCGTTGATCAAGGAACCAACAAGTGGTCGAGCGAGCGCAGTTGGAACTGGTGTTACCAGCCCAATCCACAAACTTGATAGCTCTGGCGTTAGCACTGGGACTTTAATAATCCAGCGTCGCGGCAAGCCAGATAGCTTGGCAAACTTTTGCATCATGTCAGCATAAGAAAGTATCTCGGGCCCACCGATATCAAAAACTTTGCCTACTGGAACTTCTAGAGCTGCCGCCCCACGTAAGTAATAAAGCACATCTCTAATTGCAATTGGGTGAGTTAGATTTGAAACCCACTTAGGGGTCGTCATGATCGGCAGTCGGTGCGTCAAGTGACGCAACATTTCAAAGGATGCCGAACCAGAACCAATAATGATTCCGGCGCGTAATTCTAAAACTGGGACTTTGCCAGATGCTAATTCAGCACCTGTTTGAACTCGTGACGCTAAATGCTGGCTAGATTTTTTATCATTTGCTATTCCGCCAAGATAGACAATTTGTGAAATACCTGCAGCTTCAGCCGCTTTGGCAAAACCACGAGCCATAACCGCTTCAATGTCATCAAAATTCTTACCAAGATTAATGGAGTGCAATAAATAGAATGCAGTATGAACTCCAGTTAGCGCAGCAATTAAATCGGACTCTGAATTGGCATTGCCTTCAACAATCTCCACATGGTTAAACCAAGGTTGACCTTTAATTTTCTCTTTATCGCGGACCAAGACCCGTACTTCTAAATCTTCGTTCAATAAACTTCGTACCAACCGACCGCCCACATATCCAGAAGCCCCTGTTACAAGGTACTTGCGGTCTTTGGTCTGCGGTTCCATGAGATAAACAATAGACTTAACCAATTAGTTTTGCAGTTCTTGAGTTTGGGAAAGGGGGATCACATGGCTAAGCCTCGCGTAGTTATTTTGGGTGCGGGCTTCGGTGGTTTAACTGCTGCCCGCGAATTAGCTGGCAAAGCCGATGTGACCCTGGTCGATCGCCATAATTTTCAAACTTTTCTGCCTCTGCTTTACCAGGTAGCAACTGCTGGGTTAGCTGCTGACCATGTGGCCTATCCAGTTCGAAGTGGACTGCGCAAAAGTGATGTTAAATTTCGCATGGGTTCACCAATAGAAATTGATCATAAGAACCAAGCAATCAAATTAGATAGTAGTGAAATACTCCATTTTGATCACTTAATTTTTGCGCTTGGTTCAGCAACTGCAGATTTCAATATTCCTGGTGTAAATGAGCACGCGCTAGGCATGAAGAGCGTTGCCGATGCGATTAATATCCGAGCCGAAATTATGCGTCGATTCGAAGATCTCTGTCGGTTTGAAGATGAAACAATTCTTTCCCTAACCGTCGTCGGTGGTGGGCCAACAGGTGTTGAGATGGCTGGCGCTTTAGCCGAACTTATTTCTGGGCCACTTAAGAATGACCACGAACATGCGGCAAAACATATGAAAATTAATTTGATTGAAGCTGGACCACGTCTGTTGCCGACATTTTCGGCCAAGTTATCTGATCGGACTAAACGAGATTTAGAAAAGATGGGCGTTCAGGTTTTCCTAAATACGGCGGTAGCAAAAGTTGCGCCACGTAAAATTTCAATCAAAGATGGCACTGATGTTCCATCTGAAGTAACTATTTGGGCTGCAGGTGTGCGTGGTGAGCCAACCGCCGAAGTGCTAAAACTGCCAATTGTTAAATCAAGAATTGATACCACGCCTACCTTGCAGGTAAATCATTACCCAAATATTTGGGCGATTGGTGACATTGCAGGTTTGAATGATGCAAAAGGCAATTTACTGCCTATGGTGGCTCCAGTTGCACTTCAACAAGGTGCCTGGGCCGCTAAACAGATTTTAAATCTAAGCAATGGTCGCCCGACGCAAGATTTCAAATACCGCGATAAAGGTTCGATGGCGACTATCGGCCGCCATAAGGCAGTTGTTGAAGTTAAAAATCTTAAACTAACTGGAGTTCCTGCTTGGTTTATCTGGATTTTCCTCCATCTCTTCTATCTTTTAGGTGGTCGCAATAAGGTCGGCACAATTGCAGACTGGACCTGGAACTACTTAACTTTTGACCGCGGAAATAGACACATCATGGATATCGCGTAATCTAAAACAGCTGATGAAATATTTAAATATCTCCGGTTACCCACTTTGGAGTTTTGAGTGGACTAATAACGGTGAAGCCGTACTTCTATTACATGGCGGGCTAAGTAATACCGATTCATTTGCTGATGTAATGGTTACGCCTCTGCAAGATTCATTTCACTTATTCGCATATGACCGTGCTGGCCATGGCCGCAGCGCTGACCAACCAGGAAGTTTTTACTTTGATTTTCAACGTGATGAAGCAATTGCATTTATTTCCCAAGTAATTAAGGAACCAGTTCATTTAGTTGGTTATAGCGATGGCGCAAATATTGCACTAATGGTTGCTATCGCACGGCCCGATCTAGTTAAATCAATTGTTTCCATTGCGGCTAACTTCAATGCAGATGGGATTGTTGAGCTGCCGGTTTTTGATCCGGCTGGAATCAGCGAAGAAGAGCGTTCTGAGTACGCTTTGATGTCACCAGATGCGCCAGAAACACTGGCAATAAAGAACGCCAAAATGCACGAGATTTGGAAAGTCGAACCCAATATAAAAATTACAGATATCACGCAAATAAGTGTGCCGACGCTAGTAATGGCTGGTGATGATGATGTCGTAAAACATTCACATTCGATTGAACTTTATGAAGCTCTACCGCTTGGACAGTTAGCGATTGTTCCCGGAACTTCGCATGGTTTAGTGAAAGAAAAACCGGAAATTGTTACTGCGATTATTAAAAGTTTTTTAATTGATCAGTCATATCCGATAACTCGCCAGCCGATCCGCCGCACTAATCCTGCTTAACTCTCGATTGGTTCAATCTTGCCAGTTGCTACGTGGTAAATCCCACCACTAACAATCACATTTTTAGGGATTAGTGGAAAGGCTCGGATACGCGCGAGATCCTGGCTTAGTGCAGCGCGCTGATCAACCACGGTATTGAATTCAAGCGAGCGCGTATCTACGCCATGTTTTTCCTCAATCATGGCATGAATAACTTCTTCATCCTCTTGAGCCATTCGACAATCGGTATGTGGCATCACCAAAATACGATCCACCCCAAGTAAATAGGTCGCTAAAACTAATGTGCGAAGTACATCCTGCGTGACTCGAGCTCCAGCATTACGCAAAATTTTGGCATCGCCAGATTTCATACCTACTACCGAAAGCGGATTAATCCGGGAATCCATGCAGGTAACAATCGCTAGACCACGTGCTGCTCGTCCGGTTAGATCTCTGTATTTAAAACTCTTTGTGTAATCTTCATTGGCGCGCCAAAGATCTTCAAAGCCCGGATTTATTGGTTCGCTCATGGGTCGTAGTCTAACAAGTAGGTAACTGAGCGGGTTTTAAAAATCTGGAGCCCCCCGTCAGGATTGAACTGACGACCTACGCATTACAAGTGCGTTGCTCTACCACTGAGCTAGGGAGGCTTTTACTTACATCGCTGCAAGGGTCGTAATTATGGCAGGAGATCGAGAAATTCAGAAATCGTTAATGTTCCGTACAGCAATATCCCTGTAGATTGCGCCTATGCGACTCGGTGTTCTAGATCTCGGATCGAACACTATTCACCTGCAGGTAGTAGATGCCCACCCGGGCGCACGGCCTAGCCCGACCACGAATCAAAAAGTCGAGCTGCGCTTAACTGATTACCTTAATAAATCTAATGAGATCACCGAGGATGGAATTGCGCTGCTACGCCAAGCTATCTCTGATGCCGTAGATCATGCCCGTGAATTTAAAACTGATGAGATTTTGGCTTTTGCAACATCGGCTATTCGAGATGCGCGTAACGGTGCGCGAATTTTGGCCGACTTAAATGAAGAGTTTGGCATCGAGATAAATATTCTCTCCGGCGATGAAGAAGCGACCATGACTTTCCTAGCTGCGCGTCGTTGGTATGGCTGGTCAAGTGGGCGATTATTGGTAATTGATATCGGCGGCGGTTCGCTAGAAGTTGGCTTAGGTGATGACGAAAATCCTGAAGCAACTATCTCGCTACCCCTCGGTGCCGCTCGACTCACTCGAGAATTTTTAGAAAATGATCCTTACACAAGTAAGGAAATCAGAAACTTAGAATCCAAAGTACGCGAATTAGTAGTTTCGGAGCTGCCTGAAGAAATTGTTGAACATGCTGCTGATCAATTTGTGGCGACAAGTAAAACTTTTCGAACACTTGCCCGGTTAGGCGCTCATTGGTTTAAAGGTGATCCGAACGTTTTAGAGCTAAGCGCCCTAATGATGATGATTCCTAAATTAAGTGAGATGACGGATAAATCTCGGGCAGATCTTCCGGGCGTATCGGCAAGTCGTGCCAAGCAAATTACTGCCGGTGCAATTGTTGCGCGAA
>CAXNJS010000051.1:0-8428 GCA_964202795.1 Candidatus Planktophila sp. | reverse complement strand
CCAATGCGCAGATTAATCGATGGCGGTTTTGTGCGCGGTGATCGTTTCTTGCAGTTAGGTTTGCGTGGCTACTGGCCAGATAACGAGACTCTAAATTGGATGCGCGATCAAGGCATGCGCAGTTACGAAATGACTGAGATCCATCATCGTGGCCTCGGCCCAGTACTTGATGAATCTTTTGCAACCCTTACTAATCAATGCGACGGCGTTTTCTTATCCGTTGATATCGATGTAGTTGATCCCGGAATGGCGCCAGGTACCGGCACCCCTGAACCTGGTGGCATGACTAGTCGCGAATTGCTAGAAGCAGTGCGCCGAATTTGTTTAGAGCTACCAATTGTTGGCATCGATGTGGTGGAGGTCGCGCCAGCATTTGATAGCGCTGACATCACAGCGATCTTGGCTAACCGAGTAGTTCTCGAAGCACTTAGTGCAATTGCTAAGCGTCGCAACGGCACGCCTTATTCACCAACTCAGAATCTACTTGACCGCTAATAAATGCGCGATTTAGTAATTCTCGGTTCAACCGGGTCGATTGGTGTGCAGGCACTTGAAATAGTTGCAGCAAACCCAGGTGTTTTCAACGTTGTAGCAATCAGCGCATATGGCAGTAATCCAGCAGCAATTATTGAGCAAGCCCGCACCTATAAAGTGCAAGTAATTGGCGTAGTAAAAGGCGCTGAGGAAATTCGCGGAGCGTTGCCTGGCGTAACGGTAGTTGATGGTACCAATGCAGCCAGTGAAATTGCCGCAATAACTTGCGAAGTAGTGCTTAATGGCATTACCGGTTCGATTGGACTCGGACCAACGCTGGCAGCGCTCGAAGTTGGAAATAAATTAGCGCTTGCAAATAAGGAATCGCTAGTTGCCGCGGGTGAATTAGTAATGTCTAAAGCTGCGGAAAACCAATTAATTCCAGTTGATTCTGAACATAGTGCTATTTGGCAGAGTGCCATGGCGGGCAAGAAGTCCGAGATCGCTAAATTAATATTAACTGCAAGTGGTGGACCATTTAGAAATCGCCGCGATTTAAGCGAGGTCACGATTGCCGACGCGCTTGCTCATCCAACTTGGGCCATGGGACAAGTAGTAACTATTAATTCAGCAACGCTAATGAATAAGTCACTTGAAATTATTGAAGCGCATTATTTATTTGATCTGCCATATCGCCAAATTGAGGCAGTGATTCATCCGCAATCAATCGTGCATTCAATGGTCGAATACATAGATGGTTCAACTATGGCTCAGCTAAGTCCGCCGAATATGAAAGGCCCAATTGCCTATGCCATTAATTGGCCAGTGCGACTACTGGGTGCAACTAAAGCAATGGATTGGTCGCAAGCACACACGCTTGAATTTGAACCAATTGATAATGAACGATTCCCAGTAATTGAACTTGCTCGCAGATGCGGTGAATTGGGTGGGGGATTGCCAGCCATCTTTAATGCGGCAAACGAAGTTGCAGTTGCTGCGTTCTTAGCCGGGCAGATCTCGTTTAACTCAATTATCGAAAGTGTTGATTTAGCCGTGCAGAAGTTAGGTTCGGCTGTGAATCCAATCAGAGATCTCGCCGATGTCAGTGCCATCGAGAATGATGCCCGTAAAGTAGCGGGCGAGATTGTTAAGAAAGTGGCGAAGTAATGGAATTTATCGGCATAGTGGCATTTGTAGCAGCGTTGCTCTTCTCAGTAATGGTGCATGAATTCGGGCACTACATAACTGCTCGTAAATTTGGCATGAAAGTTACTGAATTTTTCTTAGGTTTTGGAAAGCGCATCTGGTCGACCCAACGCGGTGAAACTGAGTTTGGCATCAAGGCAATTCCAGCTGGCGGTTACTGCCGAATCTCGGGTATGACCGTTCGCGACGAGATGGATCTGGGCGAAGAAGATCGCGCTTTTATCAAAGCATCTTCCGGGCGCAAGCTGATCGTGCTTGGCGCTGGCTCTTTTCTACATTTTGTTTTAGGTTTCATTATTTTACTAATCCTATTTATTGGCATTGGCACTAATCGCATTACGCCACAAGTAGCCCAAGTTTCAGATTGCATTCCAGTTAGTACTGAAGCCTGTACTAGCGCATCGATTCCATCGCCAGCAAAGGCGGCCGGAATAAAGCCTGGTGACTACATTATGGCGATTAATAACAAACCAGTTGAGAATTGGGTTGATGATGTTCAGTTAATCCGCAATTCAGCCGGCAAAGAGTTAACCCTTTCGATTTATCGAGATGGTGAAAAGATCACTATTACGGCAACTCCAGTTAAACGAGTGGTAAATCGTGAAGTGCGCGGCGTGCTGGGCATTATTAATGAGGTGGCAAATGTTCGAAGTGATCCAATTAAAGCTACTAAAGATTCAATTTCGCTAAGTAAAGAGTTTTTGGTATCTAGTGTGAAATCTTTACTTTCCCTCCCAGCCAAAATTCCAGCACTCTGGGGTCAAACGTTTCAAGGTAAAGAACGCGATGTCGATGGCTTAGTGGGCATAGTTGGTGTGGCCGCAGTTTCTGGCCAAGTAACAGCTTCTGACCAAATGACATGGTCGGAACGAATCGGGGCCTTCTTGCTAATTGTGGCCAGCCTTAATTTCTTTGTTGGCGTATTCAATTTATTGCCGATCTTGCCGCTAGATGGCGGTCATATGGCAGTTGCAATCGCCGACGAAATTAGGGCATTTTTCGCTCGTTTGCGGGACAAGCCAAGACCTAACCCAATAGATGTAACAGTGCTCACGCCAATTACGATGGTGGTCTTTGTTTTGTTGGCCGTGCTGACTGTCATGCTCCTGGTGGCAGACATTGTTAATCCAGTAGATCTGAATCTTTAGCGCTTAAGGCCGCACTTAGGGCAGAATAGCGACATGGTTGATCTTGGAATTCCCGCAGCACCGCCTGCCGCTTTAGCCCCACGTCGCAAAACCCGCCAGCTTCAAGTTGGCAAAGTTGGGGTAGGTAGCGATTCACCGGTCAGCGTGCAATCAATGTGCACCACAGTGACCTCTGATGTGAATGCCACCTTGCAACAGATCGCCGAATTAACTGCCTCTGGTTGTCAGATCGTGCGCGTTGCAGTGCCGAGCCAAGATGATGCTGATGCGTTGGCACAGATTGCAAAGAAGTCACAGATTCCAGTTATTGCTGATATTCACTTTCAACCAAAATATATTTTCGCAGCCATTGATGCAGGTTGTGCCGCAGTTCGCGTTAACCCAGGCAACATCAAGCAGTTCGATGACAAAGTTAAAGAAGTTGCTAAGGCGGCCGGCGATGCTGGTATTCCAATTCGGATCGGCGTAAATGCTGGATCGCTAGATCCACGTTTGTTGGCCAAGTACGGCAAAGCAACTCCCGAGGCACTCGTTGAGTCAGCACTCTGGGAAGCATCTCTCTTTGAAGAGCACGGTTTTTCAGATATTAAGATTTCGGTAAAGCACCACGACCCGGTAACCATGGTTAAGGCATACCGCTTACTGGCAGCGCAATCTACTTATCCGTTGCACCTCGGTGTGACTGAAGCTGGTCCACTTTTTCAGGGCACCATTAAATCTGCAACTGCCTTTGGAATTTTATTAGCCGAAGGAATTGGCGACACAATTCGCGTATCACTTTCAGCGCCACCAGTTGAAGAAGTTAAAGTCGGTATCTCGATTCTAGAATCGCTAAATTTGCGCCAACGTAAGCTGGAAATTGTTTCTTGCCCATCATGTGGTCGCGCCCAGGTTGATGTTTACACCTTGGCTGAACAAGTACAAGCTGGCTTAGAAGGAATGACTGTGCCACTACGCGTTGCAGTTATGGGTTGCGTTGTAAATGGCCCCGGCGAAGCACGCGAAGCTGACCTTGGTGTGGCATCAGGTAACGGCAAAGGCCAGATCTTTGTTAAGGGTGAAGTGATTAAGACCGTGCCGGAATCGATGATTGTTCAAACACTAATTGAAGAAGCAATGCGCTTAGCTGAAGAAATGGAGGCTGCTGGCGTTGCCTCAGGTGAGCCAGTTGTGAGCACTTCCTGATGCTTAAGATGTCGACGCTTTTTCTGCGCACACTTCGTGATGATCCTGCCGATGCTGAAGTAGCTAGCCATAAACTATTGGTTCGTGCTGGTTATGTGCGCCGCATTGCTGCCGGGATTTATTCTTGGTTACCACTTGGCGTAATCACACTGCGCAATATTGAGCGAGTGATCCGTGAAGAGATGGATGCGGCTGGCTTTCAAGAAGTTAATTTTCCTTCCCTTTTGCCACGCGATGCCTATGAGACCACTAATCGCTGGGAAGAATATGGTCCAGCGCTTTTTCGTTTACAAGATCGTAAAGGTGGCGATTACTTACTAGGCCCAACACACGAAGAGATGTTCACCTTGATGGTTAAAGGTGAATACTCATCTTATAAAGATTTGCCACTGAGTATTTATCAGATTGGCACTAAATTCCGCGATGAAGCTCGCCCACGTAGCGGAATCATCCGGGGTCGCGAATTTGTGATGAAAGATTCTTATTCTTTCGATATTGATGAAGCTGGCCTGGAAGTTTCCTACCAGGAACACCGCGAAGCATATATAAAGACTTTTGATCGCTTAGGCATGAAATACAACATTGTTAAAGCAGTCTCTGGCGCAATGGGTGGTTCTAAGTCGGAAGAATTCTTAGCCCCATGCGCAACTGGTGAAGATACTTATGTGCTCTGCCTTAAGTGTGGCTTTGCCGCCAATGTCGAAGCGATGGTTACCAAAGTTGATGCAGTTGATTCATCTGCAACTCCGGCCGCTGAACCATTTGATTCACCAAATACGCCAACCATCGATACTTTAGTTGAGTTAATAAATAATAAGTTCGGTGGGGGATTTACTGGTGCTGACACTTTAAAGAATGTCATGCTGATGGCTGATGACAAAGCTATTTGTGTATTAGTGCCTGGTGATCGTGAAGTAGATTTAAAGCGCTTCCAAGAAAACCTTGGCGGCATTCACGAACTGCACGTATTTGAAGATGCTGATTTCGCTAAGTTCCCAGCCCTAGTTAAGGGTTACATCGGACCACAAGATGCGAAGAAATCTGGCATTACGGTTTATGCGGACCCAAGAATTGCGCCAGGCACTGCATGGGTAACTGGTGCTAATGAAAAAGATCGCCACGCTCGTAACGTGGTTAATGGTCGCGACTTCACGCCAGATGCTTACGTTGAAGCTGCCGAAGTTCGTGCCGGTGATGCTTGCCCAGAGTGTGAAACTCCAGTGGTAATTGATCGCGCTATTGAGATTGGCCATATTTTCCAACTTGGTCGCAAATATGCCGAGGCGCTTAACCTGACAGTGCTTGATCAAAACGGTAAATCTCAGATTGTCACCATGGGTTCATATGGCGTTGGTGTATCACGCGCAGTTGCTGCCATAGCGGAACAAACTCATGATGAGATTGGGCTTAATTGGCCGGTTGAATTAGCACCAGCCAAGGTACATATCGTGGCAACCGGCAAGGAGGAGGCGATCTTTGAGGCTGCCTTTGATCTGGGCACCAAACTTGAGGCAACTGGAATTACTGTGATGTTAGATGATCGTCGTGATCCAAGTGCTGGCGTGAAATTTAAAGATGCCGAGTTAATTGGTAACCCAATTATCGTTGTTGTCGGTAAAGCACTAGCAAATGGCAATGTCGAAGTTCGAGTTCGCAAGAGTGGCGAGAAGAGTGAAGTTGCAGTTGGTGAAGCGGTCAACTCAATCACTGCGCTATTAGCTGCAATTAAGTAAGTAATGCTCGCGGATCTATCGCTCTACACACTGCTCTTTCTCTTTATCGCAGCGTTTGGAGCTGGCTTAATTGATGCCATTGCGGGCGGCGGCGGGCTAATTCAATTACCCGCGCTGTTAATTGGGCTAAGTGAATTCAAAACTGTCGAAGTTCTGGGCACCAATAAATCAATTTCCATCTTTGGTACTACAGCATCAGCTCGGCTTTATCGCAAGACCGTTAAAAGTGATCCAAAGTTTTTACTAGCGCTAGTTATTCCAGCACTACTGGGCTCAATCGGGGGAGCCTCACTCGCGTCGCGGCTGCCGACGCAATATTTCCGCCCGGTTGTACTGGTACTTTTAATTGCAGTTGCGATCTATACCTTTACTAAGCCAGAGCTGGGCCAAGTTGAAGCGATGAAACATTCAACTAAACATCGCACATTGCTTGGGATTTCAATTGCCGCCGTTATTGGTTTCTACGATGGCATCTTTGGGCCAGGCACTGGTTCCTTCTTAGTGTTAGCAATGGTTGGGCTGGGCTTTGCCTTCTTAAGTGCATCCGCCATCGCAAAGGTGGTAAATGTCTCGACCAACTTAGGCGCAATTATTGTTTTTGGTTTAAATGGGGTGATCTTGTGGCAGATCGGATTAACCCTGGCAATTGCCAATGTGGCTGGTGCAATTATTGGTGCCAAGCTGGCTATTCGCGGTGGTTCGACTTTGGTAAGAAAAGTTTTCTTAGTAGTAACGGTTGCCCTGATCATTAAGGTCGCCCTCGATACGTTCAAAACCTTCTAAATCATAGGTTAGAATTAGTATTACAACTTAATAGATAGGAAGATTCAAATGGCCCTGAAAGAACAGATTAGCGAATTAGTAACACCAGCAGTCTTGGGGGCCGGTTTCTATCTAGAAGATGTTGAAATATTAAATGCCGGTAGATCAAGAGTTATTACTTGCATCGTAGATGGTGATATTCCATTAAACCTAGATCAAGTAACGGTTGTTACCAAAGCAATCTCAGCGCTTCTTGATGAGGCAGCTTTTCTTGATGAAACTGCTTTTACCCTTGAAGTATCTTCACCTGGTGTTGAACGCCCGCTAACTTTGCCGCGCCACTGGCGTAAGAATCATGACCGTCTGATCAAGATTGTTTTAACTAACGGTGAAGTTGTCGAAGGCAGAATTGCAGCAAGTGATGAAGTCTCGGTAACGGTAACTGGCGCAAAAGCAGAAGTACAAGTTGCCTTTGCTGACATTAAGCGCGCGACTGTGGAGATTGAATTTAATCGCAAAGTAGATAAGTAATGCATGTAGATTTCGAAGCGCTAATTACGCTTACTACTGAAAAATCGATTCCAGTCCTTAGCATCATTGAAGGTATCGAGCAAGAAGTTATTTCACTTTATCGCGAACTACCTGAAGCCAAGCCACACGCCCGCGTTCGAGTTGATCGCGAAACTGGCGAGATTCATATTTGGGTTCCTACTTTTAACGAAGAAGGCGTGCGCGAAAGCGAAGAGATTCATGAGCCCGAAGGCTTTGATAAAGTCGCGATGGCAACCATCCGCAAAGTAATTCGTTTGAAGATGCGTGAAACAAATGATGCTGAGATCGTGGTTGAGTTCAGCGCCTCAGTTGGCGATGTGGTTTCTGGCATTGTGCAACAAGGACGCGATCCAAAAATGATTCATGTGAATTTAGGCCGCGTTGAAGGTCGAGTTCCACCACAAGAGCAAGTACCGGGTGAAGTTTATGTTCACGGTGATCGCATTAAATGTTTCGTGGTCGAAGTTAAGCAAGGACTAAAAGGCCCAGAGATTATGTTGTCACGATCTCACCCAGCACTTGTTAAACAACTCTTCGCTTTGGAAGTTCCGGAAATTACTGATCGCATTGTTGAGATCATGGCAGTTGCTCGCGAAGCTGGTCATCGCACCAAGATTGCAGTTCGTTCACATCGTGCTGGTGTTAGTCCTAAAGGTTCACTAATTGGCCCAATGGGTTGTCGTTCACAAGCAGTTATGAATGAATTAAATGGCGAGAAAATCGATATCGTCGATTGGTCTGAAGACCCAGCAACATTTGTGGCAAATGCACTAGCCCCAGCTAAGGTCAGTAGCGTTCAAGTAGTTGATGAATTCACTCGCTCAGCCAGGGTGGTTGTGCCCGATTACCAACTCTCACTTGCGATCGGCAAAGATGGGCAAAATGCCCGTTTGGCCGCACGTTTAACGGGCTGGCGCATAGATATTCATCCAGATAATCCCGTGTAGACTGCGCGTAGTAATCAGGGTTGAAATGGGCTAGAGATTGAGACTTTTGATATGAATCCGATTCGGAGTTGTATCGGTTGTCGCAAGACTGGCTCACCTTCTAGCTTGATGCGTATGGTCTTAGTTGATGGAAAAGTAATTTTCGATCAGATGCAAATTGCCCCCGGGCGAGGCGCATGGGTTCATCGCAAATGTTTAGAACTGGCAGTAGATCGCCAAGCATTTAAGTGGGCCTTCAAACTCACTTTGATGCCAGATGTAACAGAAATAACTACCGAAATGGATGCGAAAGATATGAAACTTAAATGAGCTCGTCAGAATTATGAGGTCGTACAACTAAGGCTCGCATCGCATCAGGCGCGCGGGCCAAGACAGGAGAACTGTGGCAAAGGTCCGCGTACACGAATTAGCAAAACAGTTA
>CAXNJS010000050.1:0-8682 GCA_964202795.1 Candidatus Planktophila sp. | reverse complement strand
GGTCTTGCCGCCCTCACTGTCCTTGCCACTACAGCTGGTGGCGTCCTTGCAATCAGATCACGAGATCGCCTGCACTTAGTACTTGGCCTCTCAGCCGGATTACTCCTGGGCTTAGTTGCTTTTGACCTGCTGCCCGAAGTATTTGAATTAAATACCAATACTTTCGGAAACGTGCCCGTTGTTTCAGTGGCATTTGTAGCCGGCTTCCTACTTCTGCATTTTGCCGAGCAAATTTTTGGTTCACATGAACCAGCTGAATCAGATTACGGCCACGAGCATGACCATTCGGTAAACATTGCCGGCACTTTAGGCGCACTTGCTATGGGTGGCCATGTGTTCCTTGATGGCGTGGCACTTGGATTATCTTTCAAAATTTCAAATGCACTCGGAGTTGCTGTTTTCATTGCAATCTTGTCTCATGCGTTTAGTGATGGTCTAAATACTGTTTCACTATTAATCAAGAGTGGCCATTGGACTAAGCGAGCAATCATGTTACTTGGCGTCGATGCCGTCATGCGCATCGGTGGCGCCGCACTCGGCAGCTACATAACAATTAGCGATCCTTCACTTGCTGTGTATTTAGCTCTCTTCTCAGGATTTGTAATCTACTTAGCAACATCACATATCTTGCCGGAAGCACATTCTCGTCATCCCTCTAAATTAACTATGGTGGCAACAGTTATTGGCGTAGTTGCTATGTGGTTAATTGTCGGAAATATCGGCGAGTAGATATTCTATAAATGAGTCGTTCTAACCCAAGAGTTTTAAGTACCCTAGAACGTGCCGGTGGTTTCGCCAGTGCACAAGAGGTTTACCAACTTATGAAACGCGAAGGCCAAAGCATTGGTTTAACAACGGTTTATCGCTCCTTACAGAGTTTAGTAAATGACAAAATCGTTGACGTATTACGCCGTGATGATGGCGAAGCGATCTATCGCCTATGCGGTGAAACCCACCATCATCACTTGGTTTGTAAGAGCTGCGGGGAAACCGTTGAAATCGAAGGCGGTGCTATTGAAAAGTGGGCGCTAAATATGGGTAAAGAGCATGGATTCCGCGAAGTTGGTCATACCGCAGAAATCTTTGGTCTCTGCAGCAAGTGCTGATCTCTAGTTTCTTAAAGGTTTCTCGCTTACGCTTCGCTACATGAGAATTAAGTCAGCGATCATTGTTCTCTCTTCCTTAATTATTTCTCTAATTCCAGCGATAGCAAATGCCCAACCAGTTAGTGCTTGCCGAATCTCAACTTCTGAAAATCAAATAGTTTCCTTAGGTTTTCCATTTAAGCCTGAACGTTTGTCATACATCGATAATCCCAAGATTCTTGTAATGCCTTACCGCCTAAAAGGTGAAACAGGTTTCGATTTTGATGTTAAAGAAAAGGAAATCTTTCTTCGTTCAAGTGAGAACATTTCTAAATTATCTAGCGAAAAGAGTAAAGTTTCGTTTGTATTTAGCTCCGTAGTTGACTTGAGTATCACGGCTAAGGAAATGGACGATATCAGTCGAAATGTAAAAGATACTTGGCAAAGAGATTACGCAAATTCCACTTGGGGTTTTGTAAAGAAAATGATTACTGACCAAGACAAACTAATTGATTACACAAACATTTCAGGTGTTGTCTTAGTAGGATCATCAAAGATAGCTTCCGCTTGGATTGCCGAAGCAATGATGATGACTAAAAATCCATTTAATCCATGGTTTGCGCAGATTGCAACTGATGAAGGGCCAATCTCAAATGCTGTTCTGATCTATAACCAACTAGGAGATATCAATAGTACGACTCTAACTCATGAAATAATGCACTTATACGGCCTCACTGATTTATATGGCTCAGCAACTAGCCCGAATCATAGTTTGATGTCTAACGGCATACTTAGTCTTCTTGGTATTGAAGAATGGGTCCTTGGTTGGCTTCCAGATGAAAATGTTCAGTGTATAAATCTTGATTCTGAGTTATCTAAGACTTCGTTGGATAACAAACTGTCAATAAAGAAATCCAATAGAAATCAATTGATAGTTATTCCTACTGGACTCAAAACAGCACTTATTGTTGAACAGGTTTACCAGGCTGGCAAAAATCATCTTTTGTTCTATAGCCTAGATAATGATGCAAGGCCGGCCATTACAACTTTTCGTGATGATTACACTTTCGAATTTTTCATAGATGTGAGCACCACATCAGGTACTTCAAAAATTCTGACCGGAAAGACTTTCAACTTATTGGTTGAGAATAATGATGGAAAAGATATATCGTTTAGATTGATTCCACCTTCGTTGATGAACACTGATGAAGCAAAAAAATTGATTAGTACTGCAGAAGTTAATCGACAAAATGCAGAACTTAAAGTAAAAGAAGAAGCTGCGGCTAAAGCTGCTGCGGAATTGAAAACAAAGCAGGAAGCAGAGGCCAAGGCCGCGGCGGATAAAGCTGCAGAATTGAAAGCAAAGCAGGATGCAGAAGCCAAAGCTGCGGCAGACTTAAAAGCGAAGCTGGAAGCCGAGGCAAAGTTAGCCGCAGATAAAGCAGCAGCAGAGTTAAAAGCAAAGCAAGAGGCCGAGGCAAAGTTAGCCGCAGATAAAATTGCTGCAGATTTGAAAGAAAAGCAGGATGCAGAAGCCAAAGCTGCGGCTGATAAGGCAGCTGCTGCAAGCAAGAAAACCACAATTACTTGCGTGAAGGGAAAGCTCACTAAGAAGGTTACAGCTGTTAAACCAGTCTGCCCTAAGGGCTATAAGAAAAAGTAAAACTTACGCTTTTCCAAACCTGCGATCTCTAGTTGAATATTCCTCAATCGCTCGCCACAAAACTTTGCGATCAACATCTGGCCAAAGCACATCAAGGAAAACGAATTCGGCATAAACCGATTGCCAAGGCAAGAAGTTGCTGGTGCGCTGCTCACCCGATGAACGTAAGAACAAATCCACATCACTCATCTTGGGTTGGTTTAAGTATTTAGCAAATGTTTTTTCGGTAATGGCATCTGCTTTAACTTTGCCACGCTTCACATCACGAGCTAGTTCAGTAGCTGCATCGACAATCTCAGAGCGGCCGCCATAGTTAACACACATATTCAAAGTCATTGTTTTATTCTTCGCGGTTAACTCTTCAGCAATTTCTAATTCATTAATCACGCTCTGCCAAAGTCGCTTTGGCCGGCCCACCCAACGAATGCGAACGCCCATCTCATTCATCTGATCACGGCGGCGACGAATCACATCGCGATTAAAACCCATTAAGAATTTCACTTCTTCAGGTGAGCGACGCCAGTTCTCAGTACTAAAGGCATATGCACTGATCTCCTTAACGCCATATTCAATAGCGCCTTCAACAACGTCAAATAGCGCTGCTTCGCCAGCTTCGTGGCCGGCTGTGCGGGGCAAGCCACGCTTCTTAGCCCAGCGACCATTGCCATCCATCACGATTGCTACGTGATTAGGAATTTCAATCTTGCTCATACGCGCTCCACCATCGGCATGCTACGCAAACCACGTTCTAAGTGCCAGTGTAAGTATGCGGTAATTAAACCGTTAGCTTCGCGGCGATTACGTAATTCACTTGCACTCGCACTCTCCCAATCACCGGAAAGTAAGTCGCCCATAAGTTTTAGCGTTTCAACTGCTGGTGTTGCAGATGCCGATGGTCGGCAATCTAAACAAACTGAGCCGCCGCCAACTAAAGAGAAGTAACGATGTGGCCCTTCTTTTTCGCAACGCGAACAGTTAGACATTGAAGGTGCGTATCCCCCAATGGCAAGTGAGCGAAGCAAGAAGGCATCAAGAATTAGCGAAGAGTCATAACGTTTTTCGGCTAGAACTTTTAGGGCACCGACTACTAAGTTAAATTCTTGTAGCGCTGGTTCGCGTTCTTGGGGCGTAAAGCGTTCGGTAGTTTCGAGTATCGCAGATGCAATAGTCCAGCGCTGATAATCATTGGCCAGTTCTTCGCCATAGTTAGCAATCGCTTCAACTTGAGTCACTGTGTCAAAAGTCTTGCCAATGTGTAATTGAATATCTACGTGGCTACCGGGTTCAAGGCGAGCACCGAATTTAGACATTGTGCGGCGAACACCTTTTGCTACGCCACGAACGCGACCATGTTCGCGAGTTAGCATGGTGATGATGCGATCGGCTTCACCCAATTTCTGGGTGCGCAGAATTAACGCTTCATCACGGTAGAGGCTCACAGGCCAAGTGTATGGAGAGGAGTTAACGAGATCAGTTAGCGAATTGCGCGATTGATCGCCGAAACCACGGCTTTTAGTGAGGCAGTGGTGGTATTTGGATCAATTCCAACACCCCAGAAAACTTCATCGCCGATTGCGCACTCAAGATAGGCAGCAGCTGACGCGTCGCCACCAGCACTAAGTGCGTGCTCGTAATAATCAAGAACTCGAACATCAACACCATATGCCTGCAAAATATTGCAGAACGCGGCAATTGGGCCATTTCCTTTACCGCTTAGTTCAACGAGTTGGCCACGATCTAAGATTGAAATAGATAGCTGCACATCTTCATCCAGGACTGAAGTTTGGGACAACCCTTTCAGGCGGAAACGACCCCACTTTTTATCGTCATTTGCAGTTGGTAGATATTCATCTTCGAAAATCTGCCACATAGCATCACCGGTAATTTCGCCACCTTCAGTGTCAGTTTTCTGTTGCACAACTTTTGAGAACTCAATTTGTAGCCGACGCGGTAAATCAAGATGATGTTCATTCTTCATCAAGTAAGCAACGCCACCTTTACCTGATTGTGAATTAACGCGAATCACGGCTTCATAGGTGCGACCAATATCTAGTGGATCAATAGGTAGGTAAGGAACTGCCCAAGTGAAATCTTTGACTTCCTTGCCAGCAGCTTTGGCATCTATTGCTAAATGATCAAAACCTTTCTTAATGGCATCTTGGTGCGAACCTGAGAAAGCAGTGAAAACTAAATCGCCACCATATGGATGACGCTCAGGCACACGCAGTTGATTGGCATATTCAACGGTGCGCCGAGTTTCATCAAGGTTTGAGAAATCAATCATTGGGTCAATGCCATGGCTAACTAAGTTCAGGCCTAGCGTTACTAAACAGACATTGCCGGTGCGCTCGCCGTTACCAAACAAAGTGCCCTCGATGCGATCAGCGCCTGCCATGTAACCAAGTTCAGCTGCTGCAACGCCTGTGCCACGGTCATTATGTGGGTGCAAGGAAACAATCACGTTCTCACGATTGTCTAAGTGGCGGCACATCCATTCAATTGAATCGGCATAAACATTTGGCGTGGCCATTTCAACTGTGGCCGGCAAATTCATAATGGTTTTCCATGCAGGCGTTGGTTTCCAGATGGCGTTAACCGCATTACAGACTTCAACGGCAAATTCAAGTTCAGTGCCGGTATATGACTCAGGGCTATATTCAAATGAGACTTTAGTACCTGGCACGGTAGCAACTTGGTCTAAACAATATTGCGCCGCATCGGTTGCGATCTTTTTGATGCCATCTTTATCTTGGCCGAAAACCACGCGACGCTGCAGAGTTGAAGTTGAGTTATAAAGGTGAACGATCGCTTGTTTAGCACCCTTGATTGATTCAAAGGTGCGATCAATTAAAGTTTCGCGAGCTTGGGTTAAAACCTGAATAATTACATCATCTGGAATCAGACCATCTTCAATAATCTTGCGGACAAAATCAAAGTCAGTCTGACTAGCACTTGGGAAACCAACTTCAATTTCCTTGTAGCCCATCGCGACTAACAACTTAAACATGGCTAATTTGCGTGGCGTATCCATTGGATCAATCAGCGCTTGGTTGCCATCGCGAAGATCTACCGAACACCACTTAGGTGCAACTTTGATCTGCTTGGTTGGCCAAGTGCGATCGGTTAGATCAACTGGAATAAAAGATGAATATCGATGCACTGGCATCGCCGAAGGTGATTGCTTTGGAAAGTTCATTTATAACTCCTACTTTAAATTGGTTTGTGGACTGGTTGAACCGGTACGACAAACCCCGCGGCGAGGGGACCGGTTACTTGTCCCCGCCACGGCGGCTAAGTAGGAGTGCTTTGAACATGGCTAAAGGGTAACCCTTGGGCAGGTAAGCCAGCAAGTTTATGGCAAGTTACAGAACTGGCAGGTAGCGATCGAGTTCGAAAGCAGTTACTTGGCGGCGATATTCCTGCCATTCAGCCCGCTTATTACGAAGAACGAATTCAAAGACATCGGCGCCTAGAGTTTCGCGCACGAGATCAGATTTTTCCATCTCAATAATCGCTTCATTTAAATTACTTGGCAGTGGTCGAATATCAGTTGAATCAGCAGGTGCCAATACATAGCCTTCTTCAACTCCCTTTAGTCCAGCAGCGAGCATTACGGCATAAGCTAAATATGGATTACAGGCAGAATCAGGGGAACGAAATTCAATGCGAGTTGAGTTCTCTTTCTTTGGTTTATACATCGGCACGCGAACTAACGAACCACGAGCACTTGGCCCCCAGTTAGCAAAAGCTGGCGCTTCATCGCCGCCATGTAAACGCTTATAAGAGTTGACCCATTGGTTAGTAATCAAAGTTATTTCAGGTGCATGCTTTAAGAGGCCGGCGATAAATGAGCGACCAACTTTAGAAAGATTTAATTCAGCAGTTGGATCAAAGAAGGCATTCTCCTCACCTTTAAAGAGGGAAACGTGAGTGTGCATGCCGCTACCAGGATGCTCAGTAAATGGCTTTGGCATAAAGCTGGCGTGGAATCCTTGTTCGAGTGCAACTTCCTTAATCACATGTCGGAAAGTCATGATGTTATCGGCAGTACTCAACGCATCGGCATAACGTAGATCAATTTCTTGTTGGCCAGGGGCGCCTTCGTGATGTGAAAACTCAACGCTAATGCCCATTGCTTCTAACATCGTGATTGCTTGGCGACGGAAATCATGACCAACAATCGATGGCGTGTGATCGAAGTACCCACCAGCATCAACTGGTACTGGTGCTTGCCCAGCAACTGGTTGATTCTTAAATAAGAAGAATTCGATTTCTGGGTGGGTGTAACAGGTGTAGCCCATCTCGGCGGCTTTATTCAAGGTGCGCCGCAAAACATTGCGCGGATCAGTCATTGATGCCGAACCATCGGGCTTTGCAATATCGCAAAACATACGAGCTGCCCCTGGTGCTTCAGTACGCCAAGGCAAGATTGAAAACGTGGCTGAATCTGGTCGGGCCAACATGTCTGATTCAGTTACTCGCGCAAAGCCTTCAATCGCTGAACCATCAAAACCAATTCCTTCATCAAAGGCATTTTCTAATTCAGCCGGTGCAATTGCAACTGATTTTAGAAAACCTAAGACATCGGTAAACCACAATCGAATGAACCGAATATTGCGTTCTTCAATTGTGCGAAGAACGAACTCTTCTTGCTTGCTGCGCTCTGGGGAATTAGGCATGGCCACATCTTGCCAAGGCTGCGTTACGGCTGTGTTACGAAAACTTAGGTTAGGAGCCTTCGCGCCAGCGTGAAGTAATAGGCAGACGGCGATCTTTACCGAAAGCACGAGCCGAAACCTTGGTCCCTGGCGGATATTGGCGGCGCTTATATTCAGCCGTATCAACCATGCCAATTACCCGAGCAACGGTTGTCACATCAAAGCCAGCTGCAATGATTGCAGCAATCCCCTGATCTTCATCAACATAGCGCCACAAGATTTGATCAAGTAATTCATAATCTGGCAGCGAATCAGAATCTTTTTGATCCGGGCGCAGTTCGGCGCTTGGTTCTTTGCTAATTGAATTTTCTGGAATCGGTGGAACTTCACCATCAGCGATTGCTTTGGCATTTCGCCACTTTGCCAGCGCCCAAACATCAGTTTTATAAATATCTTTGATCGGGGCAAAGCCACCAACGGCATCGCCATAGAGAGTTGAGTAACCAACTGCGAGCTCAGATTTATTGCCGGTGGCCAAAATTAAATGACCCTCTTGATTTGAGATGCCCATCAAGGCGGTGCCACGAACTCGGGCTTGCAAATTCTCTTCAGCTAAACCTTTTAAAGTCATTGAATTCAAATAGGCAGCGACCATCGGTTCAATCGGCACGATGCGGAAATGAATGCCGGTGTTATCAGCAAAGCTTTTTGCATCATCGATGGAATGCGCCGATGAATACTTGCTCGGCAAAGCCACGCCGTTAACGCACTTGGCGCCGATGGCATCGACAGCTATGGCTGCAACTAGAGCTGAATCAATACCGCCAGATAGACCAAGGGCCACGCTGCGGAATTTATTCTTGTAAACATAATCGCGTAGTCCGCAAACTAGCGCTTTCCAAATTTCAGCTTCATCACTTAGTCGTGGTGTGATCACTGGGGCCACTGAATTAAGTGGTGAATTACTCTTTTCCGAAATAACTAAATCTGGTTTGCCAGTTGCGCCAGCGGCTGCGATATCTAAGACAATTAACTCATCGGCAAATTGTGGGGCACGGGCAATCACTGAGCCATCGGCAGCAACCACAATGGTGTCGCCGTCAAAAACTAAATCATCTTGGCCGCCAGTCATATTTACATATGCCAGTGGTGCCCCAAATTCAAGGGCCCGCTTTTTTACCAAAGCTAACCGCACATCGTCTTTGTTGCGTTCAAAGGGACTGCCATTTGGAACTACCACTAGCCCCGGCCTGCGCGCAGCCAACGCTTCGATTAA
>CAXNJS010000049.1:0-8702 GCA_964202795.1 Candidatus Planktophila sp. | reverse complement strand
GCGCATTTAGCGGAAAAGATCCATCAAAGGTGGACCGGTCAGCGGCTTATGCGATGCGCTGGGTTGCTAAAAATATCGTGGCAGCTGGCCTATCTTCCAGGTGTGAAGTTCAGGTCGCCTATGCCATTGGAAAAGCACAACCAGTCGGTCTTTTCATCGAAACATTCGGTACTGAGAAGGTGCCAGTTTCTAGAATTCAAGACGCGGTTCTCTCGGTATTTGATCTGCGCCCTGCTGCGATAATTCGTGATCTGGATTTACTGCGTCCAATTTATTCGCTCACCAGCGCCTACGGACACTTTGGTCGTGAGCTACCCGAATTCACTTGGGAAAAGACCGATCGCGCTGCTGCTCTCCAAGCCGCAATCAAGTAAAGGCCCCAGCACAACTTTCATCTCATAGACTTAAGTTCATGCTGCGCCCGTTAAAGTTAAAGATTCAACGCGCCCCGCAGCCGGCTGGGCCAGCAGCTAATGATTTACCAGTTGCCTCAGTTTGGGTTGATTCCGCAATTCCAACTCTAACTGAACCCTTTTCTTATTTAATTCCTGAAAAACTTACTTCTCAAATCCAAATTGGTTCACGTGTTCAGGTGCCCTTTAAAGATAAGCATCTGGAAGGAATCGTGATTAATCGCACCGCATTGACAACAGATGCCAGAGAGATGAAATCGATTGATAAGTTACTGGGGGAGTTCCCCGTGGCTAGTCAAGAGACGATTGAATTAATCTCATTAACTGCAAACTATTGGGGCGGTACGCCATACGATGTTATTCGCAGTGCGATTCCGCCTCGTGTTGCAAGTGCTGAGAAAGGATTAGCGCTCACGGCTGCGCCCGCGAGTGTTAAGTCAGAAGGCACCGCCACTTTCCACTTGTTGCCACCTAAAACAGATCCTATTGCCGCGTTGATTTCATTGGTGACGAATAGCAAAGTTAGTGGCGCTCAGTTGGTAATTGTTCCTACTGCTCGTGATTTGAATCGACTCGCAGCTGCTTTTGTAAAGGGTGGCATAGAGTTCACATCTCTGGACTCTAATTTGCCTCGGGGCGATCGATATCGCAATTTTCTTGAGGTCTCACTCGGTAGTTCTGGTCTAGTAATCGGCATGCGCGGAGCTATTTTTGCTCCGATTCCGGGTCTCGACGAAATTTATCTGCATCAGGAGAATAGTGAGCATTACTACGAGCGCCGAACGCCACATTGGAGCGCTCGTGAAGTCGCTTGGATACGCTCAAAACTCTCAAATCTAAAACTTCATCTGACTGGTTACGTTCCGAGCCTCGATGTGGCGATAGATATAGAGAAGAAAGAAATTACTTACCAGGCAACTCGCGAGAAAATTTCGGTAGTTGCGCAAGCAAGCAGCAACGGTGAATTGATCCCGAGCAAGATTTACCAACAAGTGCGAAAAGCTCTGCTGGCAGGACCAATACTTTTCCTAGTTCCGGCCAAAGGTTATGCAACCGCGATTAGTTGTGCCAAATGTCGCAATATTGCAATCTGTGAATGTGGTGGCAAGCTAAGTAAAAGTAGTGCCAAGAGCGATCCGATCTGCGTTCTATGTAGCAAGAAGTATCAGAACTGGAAATGCGGTTGGTGTGGTCAGGCGAGAGTTTTCCTAATCAGTCGTGGAATCGAACGATTTGCCGAAGAAATAGGTAGATCATTTCCAAATCAGATCGTGATTCAATCAACCGCTAATGATCCGCGGGATTCTGTAGGCAGTGAATCCGCGTTAGTTATTTCAACTCCGGGTGTGGAACCAATTGCCGAATTTGGATATTCCGCTGTGGTGATTTTACAAGTTGATCGGTTCTTAAGTTCTAGCGCCTCAGATGGCGTTGAACGTGCGTATTCGAATTTCTTCGCCGCAAGCGCCCTCTCAAGTGATGCTGGAGTCATCGCATTGGTACACGACGATGGCTCAGCAATTACAAGTGCGTTAACCACCTGGAATCCAGCAACAATTTCAAAGCGAGAGATTGAGCAACGCATTCAATTACAACTACCGCCGATTTCTAGTGCCGTTTTGGTCTTGGCAGATTCGGCCGAACTAGTAAGACTCAAGAGTGCGTTAGAGAGTGCCAAAGAAGAAAGCAGGGCGCCTAAATCGCTTAGAGTTTATGGTCCAACAGCTGGTGAAGGCGCAAAACTCACACTCTTGGTTGATCCCATCGAACAGATCGAACTAGTGTCTTTGCTACGTGAGATCAATAAACGACGGGCCATCTCAAAGAAGCCACTACTTGCATATCGCGTGAATCCTTACTCGCTCGATTAACCCCACTGCCTTGATAGGATTGCGCACATGTCGATTCAACCAATCCGTCTTTTCGGAGATCCAGTGCTGGTCACTCCAGCATCGAGTGTTATCGACTTTGATAAAGAACTACGAAATCTAGTCGCCGACTTAACTGAGACGATGCTTGAAGCGCCGGGATCAGGCTTAGCAGCGCCACAGATCGGAGTTTCGTTGCGCGTTTTCGTCTGGGATGTCGATGACGAATTAGGCCATCTGATTAATCCGACGCTAGATCTAAGTGATGAACTTCAAGATGGTGAAGAAGGATGTCTTAGCTTTCCTGAGTTACGTTATCCAACTCCGCGTGCCATGCGCGTTGTTGCCAAGGGTTTTAATATGCATGGGGATCCGATAATGGTCGAAGGTAGCGAGTTTCTAGCGCGAGCTATTCAGCATGAAACAGATCATTTAGATGGCATAGTCTTTATCGACCGACTGACAACAGCTGATCGTAAACTAGCGATGAAAGAAATTCGCGAGTCAGATTGGTTCGGTTCAGCGATTGCCAACGGAACTTCACCAATAATTAAGGTATCGCCACATTTCACTAACGGCTTAGGAAACTAGTGAAGATTGCGGTTGCCGCGTCGCCTGAAGTCGCTATTCCGGCGCTGGAATATCTACTCGCCAGCGAACACGGTCTCGCACTGATCATTTCGCGTCCAGATAGCCAAGTTGGTAGAGGTCGTGAATTATCACCGACCCCAGTTTCTACTTGGGCTGTGACTAACGGGATGGAACTTTATTGCCCCAACCAGGCGGCTGATTTTGATGATCGTCTAAAGAGCTTTGATTTGGTGATAACTGTTGGTTATGGTGTTTTGTTGCCGCAAATCATTCTCGAACAACCCAAGTATGGCTTTATTAATCTGCATTTCTCGCTGCTGCCTAAATTACGTGGTGCCGCCCCTGCTCAACGAGCCATCATCGATGGACTAACTGAAACTGGAATTACGGTCTTTAAGTTAGACGCCGGAATGGATACTGGCCCGATCTATCAACAAACTAAGTTTTCAATAAAACCAAACAGCACAGCCGGTGAACTACTTTCCGAGTTAGCGCTATTGGGACCAACTGCTATCGCGCAAACTCTTATCGCAATAGAAACTGGTATCGAACCTAGTCCGCAAGAACACGCACTGGCAACTAGCGCAGCGAAATTATCTAAGGCTGAGGCTCAAATTATCTGGTCTAATAGCGCTAAGAACATTGTAAATAAAATATTAGGTTTTGCGCCTAACCCTGGCGCAACCACTCAATTTCGTGGTGAAGTGTTACGAATTACTAAAGCTAAAGTGGCAGAGCGCAATCAGGAAATAGGCGAGATTTCACTTGAAGGTGGATCCGTTTTTGTGGGAACTGCCACAAGTGCGATCGAACTTCTGGAAGTAACTCCAGCCGGAAAGAAATCGATGTCTGCCGCGGCATGGGCTAATGGCGCACGCTTTGCAGTTGGAGAAACCTTTGAATAACCCGGTCCCGCGCACCTATAAGCGCGCTAATCCAGATGCAGTCCGGCTGCTAGTTTTCGATCTACTCACTGAAGTTAATCGCAGTGATGGGTACTCAAATCTGCTGCTGCCACAAGCGCTAACTGCCAGCAAGTTCGATGATCGAGATAAAGCATTTGCGACTGAACTGCTTTATGGAACGCTTCGAATGCAAGGTCGCCACGATTGGATATTGGCGCAGGTTTCTAATCGCCCTTGGGATCAAGTTGATCCCGGTGTGATAGATGTTGGACGCATGGCCTTGCAACAGATTCACGAGATGCGGGTGCCAGATCATGCCGCAGTTTCAGCCTCGGTTGATATTGCACGTAAGCGATTAGGTGAGGCGCAGGGATCTTTTTTAAACGCTTTACTGCGTGCTGTTTTAAAGAAGTCACTTGAAGAATGGTTAGCGCCACTGGCTGATATCACAGATCCAGTTGAACGACTCGCAATCCAATATTCACATCCCCAATGGATCGTTTCGGCATATTTTGATTTACTCAAAAGTGAAGCAGATGTCACCGCAGCTCTGATCGCAAATAATATTCCGGCGCAACCAATGCTAGTTTCTTGGCCAGGTCGAAGTACTCAAGCAGAGTTAGTTGAACTTGGGGGAGTGCCAACCCAATATTCTCCCTACGGCGTCCGGCTATCCGGTTCACCTGGTGCGATACCGGCAATTAGAGATCGACGTGCCGGGGTACAAGACGAAGGTTCGCAATTGGTGGCTGAAATATTCGCCACGGTATGCAAGAGCGCTCATGACTGGCTAGATCTCTGCGCCGGACCAGGTGGTAAAGCGGCACTCATATCTAGTATCGCAGCCCTTGGCGATCACACCTTTACTGCGAATGAAATTTCTCAGCCGCGCGCAAATTTGGTTTCACAAGTAGTTGAGTTCGGCCAAGTAATCATCAGTGATGGTCGTGAAATCGCAAAGACTGGTCGCACCTTTGATGCCATTTTGGCAGATGTACCGTGTACTGGGTTAGGTGCATTAAGACGTCGCCCTGAAGTTCGGTGGCGACGCACTCTTACCGATCTGCGCTCTCTCACCGATCTACAGATCGAGTTAAGTGATTCCGCTATCTCTGTGCTGAATCCAAATGGTTTCTTTGCCTACGTTACGTGTTCACCACACTTGGCGGAGACTAAGTTTCAGGTATCAGCAATTCTCAAGAAACATCCAGAGCTTCAAAAAGTAGATCTACGCCCATACTTTCCGAAGGGATTAGTCAGTGCAAGTGAAGATGGTTCCCTCCTACTCTGGCCGCAAATACATAACACAGATGCCATGTTTATGACGATCTTCCAGAAATCGAGTTAGGATTTCAACATGGCTCATCAGATCCGGATCACACCAAGTATTCTGAATGCAGATTTTAGTAATCTTGGCGCAGAAATAGAGCGAATCTCAGTTACCTCAGATTTAGTTCACCTAGATGTGATGGACGATATTTTTGTTCCCAATTTCACCTTTGATTTCGCACAGGCAGCTGAAATCATTTCAGTGAGTAAATTACCCGTTGATGCGCATCTCATGGTCGCCAACGTTGATCAGATTGCGCCAAAGTATGCTGAAGCTGGATGTGCGAGTGTGACCATTCATGCTGAAGCCACAACAGATATTCGAGGCACCTTGAAGGCTATTCGCAGCAATGGCGCTCGAGCCGCACTTGCCTTCAAGCCCAAGACTTCACTCGATCCATATCTTGAATTCCTTGATGATCTTGATATGTTGCTAATCATGACGGTGGAGCCAGGCTTTGGTGGTCAAAAATTTATGACAGATCAATTACCTAAAATCGCACAAGCCCGCAAAGAGATCGGGGCGAAAGCAATCTGGTTACAAGTTGATGGCGGCATCTCGCTAGAGACGATCGAGTCTGCGGCTGCAGCTGGGGCAGATACCTTCGTGGCTGGTAGTGCGGTATTTAACAGCGCTGATCCAGCAGAAATGGTCACGATTCTGCGAGAAAAAGCGCAATCACTTACTCATTAGCTCTGACATTAATAGTGGCTCCTGATCCCTGAGCGTGAAGTAAACTCTGCTCATGAAGTCATTTGAATCGCTCTTCGCTGAACTATCTGAAAAAGTAGCAGCCCAAGCCCCCGACTCGGCAACCGTTAATGCGGTTAATTCTGGGGTTCATTCAATTGGCAAGAAAGTTTTAGAAGAAGCTGGTGAAGTTTGGCTAGCTGCTGAACACGAGGGCGATGAAGCGCTAGCCGAAGAAATCAGTCAGCTGCTCTATCAACTGCAAGTTCTTATGTTAGCTCGCCAAATCTCACTCGCCGATGTTTATCGATACTTGTAGGAGTAGAAAATGATTCGTATTGCCGTCCCGAATAAGGGATCTCTCGCTGATTCATCGATCGCGATTTTGAAAGAAGCCGGTTACCGTCAACGAGTTGACGCTCGCGATTTAGTGCTGCTAGATCCAGAAAACGAAGTGGAGTTTTATTATTTGCGCCCACGCGATATTGCCATCTATGTTGGTTCTGGTGAACTAGAGGCTGGTATCACCGGGCGTGATTTACTTATTGATTCTGGGGCGCCAGCAAAAGAGATTTTGAATCTAGGCTTCGGCGGTTCCACTTTCAGATTTGCAGGTAGTGCCGATCGCGATTGGAAGATAAGTGATCTCGCTGGAAAACGTATCGCGACTGCCTATCCTGGCTTGGTTGCAAATCACCTAACGGAATTAAAAATCTCAGCCGTGGTTGTGCGTTTAGATGGCGCAGTAGAAAGTAGTGTCAGGCTCGGAGTTGCTGATGTAATCGCCGATGTGGTCAGTACCGGAAATACCCTGCGACAAGCCGGCCTTAAGATTTTTGGTGAACCAATTCTTAATAGTGAAGCGGTATTAATTAAAAATGCTAGCCAAGCTGATGGATTAGAGATCCTAATGCGACGACTACAAGGCGTTGTAACTGCCAGACAATATGTGTTGCTTGATTACGATATTCCAAGGAGCGCTCTTGATCGGGCTTGCGAGCTAACGCCTGGATTAGAGTCACCAACTATTTCGCCGCTTCAAAAGGCCGACTGGGTCGCGGTGCGCGCAATGGTTCCGCGTCAAGACACTAACGCTGTGATGGATGATCTTTGGACAATTGGTGCTCGCGGTATTTTGGTGACTGATATCCACGCTTGCCGGTTATAACTTAAATATTTGCTGCTTCTACATCTTCGCGCGTAATTCCGAGCAAATAGAGAACTGAATCCAGGTATGGCGCAGTTAGTGAACTATCCGCTGCAGCTCGAACAGCAGGCTTTGCATTAAATGCAATACCTAAACCAGCAGCGGCAATCATGTCTAGATCGTTAGCACCATCGCCGATAGCAATAGTCTGTTCCAGAGTTACGCCAGTCTTAGTTGCGAAATCTCGAAGCGCTTGGGCTTTTGCGGCTCGGTCGATGATCGGGTTGAGAACTTGCCCAGTTAATTTGCCATCAACAATCTCGAGGTTATTGGCGCGGTAATTAGTTATTCCTAACTCAGCGAGTAAAGGCTCAATCACAGCAGTGAAGCCACCTGAAACAACGGCTACTTCGTGGCCTAACTTCTGCAGCGTCTTTACCAAAGTGTGAGCCCCGGGGGTCAGCTTAATTTCGCTACGCACTTCTTCTAGAATCTCTTCAGGAGCACCAGCTAATAAAGCCACGCGGGCTCGTAGTGAACTTTCAAAATCTAATTCGCCAGACATGGCCGCATTAGTTATCTCAATAACTTCTTTCTCCTTGCCAACTTTGGCGGCTAATAATTCGATAACTTCCTGTTGAATTAGAGTTGAGTCAACATCCATGACGACTAACTTCTTAGCTAACCGGGCGAGCCCGCCAGGTGAGACCGCAATATCTATTCCAGCCTCACGTGCTACTAGCGCCAAAGATGTACGCAATTGATCAACGCTAGCCGCAGATACTTGAAACTCAACAGCCGTAACTGGGTAAGAGGCAGTACGAAATATCCGTTCGATGTTTCCGCCTTGAGCAGTGATTGCAGTGGCAATCTGGGTGATCGCACTTGGTTGTAGTTTTTGCGATAACGCAACTACGTGCAGAAGACCTTGCTTGGCTTGAATCGAACTTGAGGTGGAATCCGAAAATAGGGTCGCGATGTCAACGCCTAACTTGCTTGCGCATTCATCTAAATCAGCCTCAATCGCGTTGCTATGTGCCGGGCTAAGGCCAATCAAAACTGTGAGAATCAAGCGATCACTGATCACTACTTGTTCGATATCTAGCACGGTGATTGCAAAAGGCTCTAGGGTGGCAAATAGCGCTTGTGTGATGCCAGGGGCATCGGTACCGGTTAGAAGGATCAGGCCAGTGTGTTGCGCATCGCTGCTCATATGCGCAGATTACCTTGAATTCACGCTATCTTTTCGCTCTATGGCAAGCGATACCGTTCTAACTCTCGATGAAGTGACAGTTCGTCGTGGGGCCTCAACTATCTTGGGGCCACTTTCGCTGACTTTACGTACTGGGCAACGATGGGTGATCTTGGGTCCTAACGGAGCCGGTAAATCAACGCTCTTGCAGTTAATCGCAACTCGGATTTTTCCTTCTACTGGTTCAGCCCAAATCCTTGATAAAGCTATGGGCAAAGTTGATCTCTTTGAGTTGCGCACGCGCATAGGTTTAGTTTCAGCAAATAGCACAACCGGTATTCCTGATGATGAGTTGGTTCGAGATGTTGTCCTGACTGCGGCTTATGCAATTAGTGGTCGCTGGAATGAGAGTTATGACCTCTGGGATGAGTCTCGAGCTATCGCACTGCTGACAACTTTCGGAGTTCGCTCGCTGGGTGATCGCACCTACGGAACTTTAAGTGAAGGCGAACGTAAACGTGTGACGATTGCTCGAGCTTTGATGGTTGATCCCGAATTAATTTTAT
>CAXNJS010000048.1:0-8721 GCA_964202795.1 Candidatus Planktophila sp. | reverse complement strand
AAGGGTGTTATCTCAGATCCAGCCGCGCCATTTGGTGGCGTCAAGCAATCAGGCTTGGGCCGCGAGGGTGGCTTTGATGGCATTCATGAGTTCTTACAATCAAAATACATAGGTGTCGAGATTTAACTTTTTGATCAGAGTGAGAAATTTTGGTGCAGGGCAAGAGATATCCCTAGTTAATTGGTTGCAACTAAAGCTTTTTACGCTTCAAGAAATCACTTACTGCGTTTATCCATGCTGCAGGTTCTTCAACCCAAGCAAGATGTGAAGAATAAGGAAGGCAAACCCACTCTGCGCCCTTAATTTTCTTTACAAGACGTTTTTGAGTTTTTGGTGTTACTTCATCGAACTTTCCATTAATGAGAAGTGTTGGGACCTTAATGTTTTTAAGTTGATCTTCAACATCCCATGTATTTAATGAACCGATAGGTGCAAATTCAACTGGTCCCCACATCGCTGTATAAACAGTCGGATTTACTGCAAGTTGACCGAATGCTTCAGCCACATCTGTTGTCATTGGAACACGCACTAAATGTCGAAGTGTGAAGAAGTTATTTGCTGCTTCAAACTCAGGGGAAGTGTAATTACTTTCCTTTAAGCCTTTGTGAACGGCTTTACGATGCACCGCTGGTAATTCAGAAACAAGTCTTTCAATTTCAGGCAGCCACTTTGGAACAGATGCGAGTGAATTTGCAATCACAAGACCTTTAAGCCCCTTTGGCTTATCAACTGCGTGCGCAAAAGAGAGAATTCCACCCCATGATTGACCAACAAGAATATACTTCTTTGAAATCTTTAACTCTTTGAGAAGCAAATTAAGTTCTTCTTTAAACAGCTCAACAGTCCAGAAATCACTTGGTTTGTCATCTAGGTGTGTTGACTGACCACATCCAATTTGATCATAGACAATCACTGGGCGGCCCGACGTCGCGATGAGATGAACAATTCCCAGAACATAGTTATGCGGAGCACCTGGTCCACCATGGATCACAACAGCCGGAGTCATCTTTGATTTCAAATCTCCGATGACTCGATACCAAGTGCTGCCGTGCTTCCACTGCATCGTTCCGGCGTAGTCAAGTGCTTGTTCAGCCATTATTACTCTCCACTCTTTGCGATGATTGGCAACGGTACGCCTGGAGCACCAGGAGTGGAATAGTTTTTAAATGAACCTTCTGAGCGGAGGATGAGGGATTTGAACCCTCGAGACTCTCGTCTACGCGTGTTCGAGACGCGCGCACTCGGCCACTATGCGAATCCTCCAAAAACAGAGAACGTAACTTCCCTGTAGTGCGGAGGATGAGGGATTTGAACCCTCGATAGGTTGCCCTATACACGCTTTCCAAGCGTGCGCACTCGGCCGCTATGCGAATCCTCCCGCGCAAATTGGGCCCAAACTGAGCGTAAAACCTGGCTCAGACCTAATCAGCAGGTGAACTCTATCGGTAGCAATAACTATGCTTAGACCAGATCCCTCGCGCGACGTTATCGCGTCCGAACTCCCCCAGGGTAGGAATACAGCAAGGGTAGGCGTGCTCTGACGGGTGCGCGAGGGATCCCTTACAAGATTAATTTCTTAGAACTAGAGTTCGGCACCGATGAGTAGGAAGAGCGGAGATCACAAGCGATGTCACTAGCTTTGTATCGCAAGTACCGCCCATCGGTTTTCGCTGATGTCATCGGACAAGAACATGTAACGCTTCCGCTTTCTAACGCGCTCTCTGGTGATCGCACACATCATGCATATTTATTTAGCGGACCACGTGGTTGCGGAAAAACCTCGTCAGCTCGAATCATGGCGCGTTCGCTTAACTGCGTTGAAGGTCCAACTCCAACACCGTGCGAAAAATGTCAATCGTGTACTGACTTAGTTGCAAATGGTCCGGGTTCACTTGATGTAATTGAAATTGATGCGGCGACTCATGGTTTAGTAGATGATGCTCGCGATCTGCGCGATAAAGCATTCTTTGCCCCAGTTCAATCTCGTTACAAGATATATATTATCGATGAAGCACATCAACTCGGAACAGGGGCTGCGAATGCGCTTTTAAAAGTTGTTGAAGAACCACCTCCCCACGTTATTTTTATTTTCGCTACAACTGAACCTGAAAAGTTAATTTCAACTATTCGTTCTCGTACCCACCATTACCCATTCCGATTGGTTCCACCTGGAATTCTCGTTGCGCACCTTGAGAAGATTTGTAATTCCGAAGGCGTAAAAGTCGCTAAAGGCGTATTGCCATTAGTGGTTCGCGCATCTGGCGGTTCAGTACGTGATGCACTTTCGATCCTGGGCCAACTATTAGCTGGTGCTGGCACCGATGGTGTTTCCTATGAAATCGCTATTCAACTACTTGGTTTCACAGATGGCGCGCTACTAGATGATGCAATCGACGCACTAGCTGCTCGCGATGGTGCTTCACTATTTAAGACTGTCGATCGCGTAATCGAATCCGGCCATGACCCACGACGTTTCACCAGTGATTTCCTCGAGCGTCTGCGCGATTTAATGATCGTCGATGCGTTGCAACAAACTAATGCCAACTCAATTTTGCGCGATCTTCCCGAAGATCAGATCGAACGTATGCGCACCCAAGCCAATCAAATCGGTGCGGCCAACCTTTCGCGCGCAGCCGATATTGCAGCCGAAGGTCTGACCCAAATGCGCGGCGCTACTGCCCCACGTTTAATTCTTGAACTCATCTGCGGCCGTATTTTGTTACCTGGTGGCGACACCAGCGAGCGCGGATTACTTAGCCGCATCGAGCGCTTAGAACGCGCAGATTCAATATCAGTTCCGGTATCTCAGCCGACAGCTCCTGCGCCAGCTGTTAAAGCTGAGACACCGAAGAAAATAGAAGAAGTGGTTGTACCAAAGTTAGCCGAACCAATCGAAACTCCTAAGGTTGAGAAGAGCGCTCCTGTAGCGAGTAATTCCACAATCGATGTAACAGGTTTGCGCAGAATTTGGCCTGATGTAATTGAAGAGGTAAAAAAGAAGCGACGCTTAACTTGGTCGCTACTAAGTGCCAGCGCACACATTGTTTCAATGGACGAGAACTCAATTACGATTGGCATCGTTAATCCAGGTGCGCGCGATTCATTTTTGCGCTCTGAATCAGATGTGATTCTGCGCCAAGCATTCATTGATGTAGTTGGCGTTGATAAGAAGATCGAAGTAATTGTTGATTCCTCGATTGATACCAACACCCCAGCTGCACGTGCGGTGCGAGTAGATGAATCACCAACGGACAAAAACCAACTTTCTGGCCCAGAGCTTCTTGCCCGCGAACTTGGTGCCAAAATTGTTAAAGGTGATAAATGAGCACCGGAATGTATGAAGGTGCTATTCAAGATTTAATTGATGCCCTTGGTCGCTTGCCGGGCATTGGTCCAAAGAGTGCGCAACGAATCGCGTTTCACATTTTGCAATCAGAACCTGAAATCGCAATTGCCTTAGTTGAATCAATCCGCACCGTTAAAGAGCGAGTTAAATTCTGCATCGAATGCGGCAACGTATCTGAAGAAGAACAGTGCCGAATTTGCCGCGACCCACGTCGTGATCGCACTGCAATCTGCGTGGTTGAAGAGAGTAAAGATGTAATTGCAATTGAGCGCACTCGCGAATTCCGCGGTACTTATCATGTGCTCGGTGGGGCAATTAGTCCGATCGATGGCATTGGCCCAGATCAATTACGTATTAAGGAACTAATGGTGCGTTTGGCCGATAACACCGTTACTGAAATTATTTTGGCAACCGACCCCAACCTTGAGGGCGAAGCAACGGCTACCTATCTAGCGCGCGCATTGGCACCACTTGGCATGAAAGTCTCGCGCTTAGCTAGCGGCCTGCCAGTTGGCGGAGATCTGGAATATGCCGATGAAGTTACCTTGGGCCGCGCATTTGAGGGTCGTCGCACGATTTAGCCCATATATCTCAATATATGGATGACTATCCGTATCATTATTTGAGATAAGCCATTATTCGGTGGCAGCAGAGCAATTAATGCTTCAAACTTGCCCACATGGGACTAATTGTTCAGAAATATGGTGGCTCAAGCGTCGCCGATGCCGAGGGCATGAAACGCGTTGCCGCCCGCATTGTGGCGAGCAAGCGCGATGGCAATCAGGTCGTGGTCGTGGTTTCGGCCATGGGAGACACCACCGATGAACTAATCGATTTAGCTAATCAAGTAACGCCAATTCCAAATGGCCGCGAACTCGACATGTTGTTAACTGCCGGCGAGCGAATTTCTATGGCACTACTAGCGATGGCGATTTCAAGTTTGGGTCACGAAGCGCGCTCGTTTACTGGCAGCCAAGCTGGTGTGATTACTGATTCATCACACGGTCGCGCACGCATTATTGATGTAACACCTGGGCGAATTCAAGAAGCACTTAACGAAGGCGCAATTGCAATCGTTGCTGGCTTCCAAGGAATTTCGCAAGACACCAAAGACATTACAACTCTTGGTCGTGGTGGCAGTGACACAACTGCAGTTGCGCTAGCGGCTGCACTCGATGCTGATGTTTGTGAAATCTATACCGATGTTGATGGCGTATTTAGCGCTGACCCTCGCGTTGTGCCATCTGCGAAAAAGTTAAAGAGCGTTACTTATGATGAAATGTTAGAACTCGCAGCAAGTGGCGCAAAAGTTCTGCACTTACGTTGCGTTGAATATGCCCGCCGTTATGACTTACCTATTCATGTCCGTTCAAGTTTTTCTACCAACGAAGGAACCTGGGTGGTCAAAGATCATCCGGAAGGAGACCAAATGGAACAAGCAATCATCTCAGGTATCGCTCACGATAAATCGGAAGCGAAAATTACTATCGTTGGTGTGCCCGACCGCACTGGTGTTGCCGCGCGCATCTTCCAAGCAATTGCCGATAACGACATCAACATTGACATGATTGTGCAGAATGTTTCAGCGGCTGCTACAGGGCTAACCGACATTTCATTCACGCTACCAAAATCTGAAGGTGCTAATGCAACTGCGATTCTGCAGAAGCTACAAGGTGAAGTTGGTTTTGCTTCAATTCTCTACGACGATCAGGTCGGCAAGATCTCACTGGTTGGTGCTGGAATGCGCTCACACCCAGGTGTTACTGCTACTTTCTTTGCCGCCATGGCTGAAGCTGGCATCAATATTGAAATGATTTCAACTTCAGAAATCCGCATCTCGATTCTTTGCCGCGTAACTGATCTAGAAAAGGGCGTAAGAGCTGCACATACTGCTTTCCAGCTAGATGCTGAATCTGGCGAGGCAGTTGTTTATGGGGGCACTGGCCGATGAGTAAGAAACCATCGCTAGCCGTTGTCGGAGCAACTGGCGCAGTCGGCACCGTAATGCTCGGTATCTTGTCAGAGCGCACCGATGTCTGGGGCGAGATTCGTTTGATCGCATCTGCTCGTAGTGCTGGCAAAAAATTAATGTGTCGTGGTGAAGAGTTAACTGTTGTTGCGCTTTCACCTGAGGCCTTTGATGGCATTGATGTTGCGATGTTCGATGTGCCCGATGAAATTTCAGCTGAGTGGGCACATATTGCCGCATCCCGCGGGGCAGTAGTTGTAGATAACTCTGGTGCTTTCCGCATGGATGCCGATGTTCCGTTAGTTGTGCCCGAAGTTAATCCGCAAGAAGTTAAGAATCGTCCGCGCGGAATTATCTCTAATCCAAATTGCACCACTCTTTCCATGATTGTTGCCCTTGGTGCACTTCATGAGAAGTATGACTTACAAGAACTTGTGGTTTCTTCTTACCAAGCCGCATCTGGTGCTGGTCAAGCAGGTATTGATACTTTGCGCGCTCAGATGAAAGCTGTTGCAAACACCGATGCTGGAGATGTAACAGGTGATCTTCGCAAACACATCACTGACTTAGGTCCATTCCCAGCTCCTCTTGCCTATAACGTTATTCCTTGGGCTGGTTCGTTAAAGGCCGATGGATATTCATCTGAAGAGCTAAAGGTGCGCAATGAGTCTCGCAAGATTCTGGGCCTGCCTAACTTAAAAGTTTCCGCCACTTGCGTGCGCGTGCCAGTTATTACAACTCACTCACTAACTGTGCACGCAACATTTGCCCAAGAACCAAGCCGCGTTGATGCCCAAAACATCCTCGAAAACGCAGCGGGGGTGAAGTTGGTCGATGATCCAGAAAATCACAAGTTCCCGACTCCGGCAGATGTTGTTGGCACTGACCCAACTTGGGTTGGCCGCGTTCGCAAGAGCATCGATGATCCAATGTCACTTGATATGTTCGTTTGCGGCGATAATCTACGCAAGGGCGCTGCGCTAAATACTGCGCAGATCGCTGAATTACTAGCCCTTGAATTTACTAAGTAGGCTGACCTCATGAGCATCAAAGCGCAATTGAAGTTAGACCTCACCGAAGCTATTCGTTCTCGCAATGAGATTGTTTCAGGCACGATTCGCATGGTGCTAACTGCGATTACTAATGAAGAAGTTGCTGGCAAAGAAGCGCGCCAGTTATCTGAAGACGAAGTAATTGCGGTGTTGTCGCGCGAAGCCAAGAAGCGTCGGGAGGCTGCCGAAGCATTTGCTGATGCGGGCAGAGCCGATAAAGCCACACTTGAAAAAGCTGAAGGCGAAGTAATTGCTAAGTATTTACCAGCTCAATTAACTGAAGCAGACATCGCAGCCATGATTGCCGAAGCAATTGCGGCAACTGGTGCTGCTGGCCCTGCTGATATGGGCAAAGTAATGGGTGCTATTAAGGCCAAGATTGCCGGCAAAGCCGATGGCAGCGTCGTTTCATTACTAGTGAAAGCAGCGTTAAACAAATGAAGTTTGAATATGCAACCGTGCCATTACTTTCACATGCAACTAAGCAGATTCTGGACACTTGGGGTTCTGATGGTTGGGAACTTGTTCAAGTTGTACCAGCACCAGGAACCGGCGAACAGCTAGTTGCTTACATGAAGCGAGAAATTAAATGAATAAAGTAGATGTTCGCGCAAAGCTAGCTGAACTAGGCCTAGAACTACCAGTTGCCGCACTACCTGTTGCTGCTTATGTTCCAGCGATTCGCACCGGCAATCTAGTTTTCACTGCAGGTCAATTGCCACTAGTTAATGGCACCATGGCAGGTACTGGCAAAGTTGATGGCGAGATCACACCAGAGCGCGCTAAAGAGCTTGCGCAGATTTGTGCTCTTAATTGTTTAGCTGCTGTTGAAACCGTGGCTGATGTAAATAAAATTACCAAGATTGTTCGCGTAGTTGGTTATGTAAACGGTGTTCCTGGCTTTATCAACGCACCTATTGTTGTTAACGGCGCTAGCGAGCTGTTCTTAGCAATTTGGGGCGATGGCGCAAAGCATGCACGTAGCGCTGTCGGTATTGCCGAATTGCCTTTGAACTCACCGATTGAAATCGAACTAACCGTCGAAATCACCGACTAAGAGTTACTCCGAGTAGTTTAAATCTATGTAATAATTTTCCCACTTCGGTTTGGCAGATAAAGAGACTCGGTTACCACCGAGTCTTTTTGTTTTTCTCTTATCCACAACATTCCAGTCACATTATTTTGTGATCTATATTTACTCGAAACTGCTCACACGGTGTTGATGTGTTGTAATTGGCAGCCTATCTATTTTTGCCAAATCGAAGGTGCGGGTTCGAACCCCGTCTTCAACTCCGCAGACTTAACAGCTTCGAGTTTTACCTGTTGGCATTGGTATTCAAGCTCAAGAAGTTAAGCAAGGCCCCGAGGAAACTTGGGGCCTTTTTAATTCTCAATTAAAGACAATTACTTACCGCGTTTTCCTAAACGTTCAACGTCAGTAATTAATACAGCGCGACCGTCAAGCTTTAACCAACCGCGACCCGCAAAATCGGCCAGTGCTTTGTTAACAGTTTCGCGTGATGCGCCAACTAATTGAGCTAACTCTTCTTGAGTTAGATCATGGTGCACAAATAAACCTTCATCGGTAACTTTTCCGAAGCGATCACCTAGATCAATTAGCGCCTTAGCAACTCGACCAGGAACATCTGAGAAAACTAGATCGCCAACTGCTTCGTTGGTGCGGCGTAAACGCTGCGCTAAACGAGCCAGCAGTTGCAATGAAACTTCTGGGTTTTCTTTTAACCAAGGAATAACTTTGGCGTGAGACAAGCTAAGTAGCTTTGCATCGGTAACTGCAGTTGCAGTCGATGTGCGTGGGCCTGGATCAAAGAGGCTAAGTTCGCCAAACATTTCACCCGGTCCAAGAATTGAAAGAAGATTTTCGCGACCATCGGTGCTGGTTGTGCCGAGCTTTAACTTGCCATCGAGGATTACATATAAGTGATCGCCAGAATCGCCTTCGGCGAAAAGCACATTGCCCTTGAGCACCTTTACTTGATCCATTGATGCGCGCAAAGAAGCCGCCGCTGCATCATCGAGGGCAGTAAAAAGTGGGGCTCTACGAACTACTTCTTCATCATGTGGCACAAGCGGTACTTTACTGGCATGAGAGCCGATAGCCAAAAGCGAGCAGAAGCCCGCAAGATCTATCGGGTTTTGACCAAGACGTACCCGCACGTGACCTGCGAACTCGACTTTAAGAATCCGCTGCAGCTACTGATTGCCACTGTGCTCTCAGCGCAATGCACCGATAAACGGGTCAATGCCGTTACCCCAGCACTCTTTAAAAAATATAAGAGCGTAAATGCATTCGCAGGTGCTCGAGTAGAAGATATTGAAGATCTTATTTACAC
>CAXNJS010000047.1:0-8778 GCA_964202795.1 Candidatus Planktophila sp. | reverse complement strand
GTACGACGAGCTGATGTGCCTTCTTCAATGCCATCGTAATCACCCAAAATAACCACACCGATTTCACGAACATCGAGGTTAAGGGCTAGACCTAAAGTTCCATTTTCAAATTGAAGGAGCTCGTTAGCCATCGTTGATGGCAGCCCTTCGATACGAGCGATACCGTCGCCTGCTTGCGTGACTGTACCAACCTCGTCGCGAGCTGCGACTCCTGGATCATATGACTTAACGAAATTCGCCAAGGCATCTTTGATCTCTTCAGGTCGGATCGTGAGTTCCGCCATTTTATTTCTCCCTTTTCTACTTACTTCGTCCGGCTAGTTTGATCTAGCCATGGATCGACCGGCACTTGCTAATCGATTGACAACAGTGCCATCGACTAATTCATCAGCGAACTTGATTGCCACGCCACCAATGATGGTTGGATCAATTTCAATATTAATGCGAACTGGTTGACCAACTTGAGCGGTGAGCGAAGCCGCTAAGCGATCGCGTTGCGCGTCCGTTAGTGCAACAGCTACTCGAACCAACGCGATAACGCGATTGCGACGAGCAGCTAGTGCGTACTTGTAATCGTGGAAGGCAACTTCGATGCTGCGACCACGAAGAGTTGTTACTAATTGGCTAAGTAGCGCCACTGTGTATGGGCTGCCATTCTTAGCGAATAAATCTTTTATGATGCCCGCTTTAGCGTTATCGGCACCAACGGTAATCAAAGCTTTACGCAGTTCAGGTGAGCCAGAAACTGCTTGTTCAGCTGCAAATAGCTCATCTTCTACACGATCTAGAGCGCCATCTATATTAGCCGCTGATGCTTGCGCTTCAATCGCCAATTGCTCCAGAACTTGTACTAGATCACCAGAGTTTGACCAGCGAATAGATGAAACTTTGGCAGTTAAATCAATTGCTGGTGCTGAAAGAGATTTGAATAGATCTTTAACGAGAGTTTCTTTGGCACTGGCATCACGTGATGGATCAGTGATCGCACGACGCAATGAAAGTGAACCATGCAGGGTCTTGGCCACAACAAAGAGTTCAGCGCTAAGGGATGCAGCTGCAGCACCTGTTGCGCCTTTTACGGCAACATCAAGTGCGCCGCGAGCAACCTGTAAAGATTGCCGGCTACTGCCACCTAGAAATGCGCTCATATTCTCTTTCTCTACTACTAGTTACTAATTACTTGGACTTCTCGAGATCATCAAGGAAGCGATCGACAATGCGTGATTGTCGATCCTGGTCATCTAGCGCTTCGCCGACGATCTTTGATGCGAGTTCAACTGCAAGTGCGCCAACTTCGCTGCGAAGTGAAGTAACGGCTTGCTGACGTTCTGACTCGATCGATGCATGTGCAGCTGCGGTGATGCGAGCTGCTTCTTCTTGCGCCTTTACTCGAAGTTCTTCAACGATCGCAGTTCCTTGAACTCGTGCGTCTTCGCGCATCTTCTGCGCTTCTTCGCGAGCTGTTGAAAGCTGATCGTTGTACTGCGCTAATGCGCGTTGAGCTTCGAGTTGAGCTTTTTCAGCACGTTCCATACCACCTTGAATTGCAGCAGTGCGTTCGGTGAATGCTTTTTCAAACATTGGCACAACGCGACTACGCAAAACCAAGAAGAGCAAGAGGAAGGCGACTGCGCCGACAATTAGCTCAGCTGTATGAGGAACAAGTGGGTTAACTTTCTCCACTGCTGCATAAAGTGAATTCTCCATTAGTTACCTATCTCTAGATTTTCTCTAATTGCTTCTGGTTTAAATAGATCGCGGGATTAGAGAACGAAAGCTAGAACTAGACCGAATAGTGCAAGCGCTTCAGCAAGTGCGAATCCAAGGAAGGCAATAGGCTGTAGAACGCTGCGTGCTTCAGGTTGACGAGCTACGCCACTGATGTAAGCAGCGAAGATCATTCCGGTTGCAATCGCGGGTCCGATTGCAGAGAGGCCATAACCGACCAGGTTGAGTGTGCCTGTCATTTTCTTACCTTTCGTTAGTTACTAGTTGTTTTTATTTAGCTAGTGCTCGTCGGCAAGGGCGCCGGCGATATATAGAGCGGTCAACAGAGTAAAGATATACGCCTGTAGACATTGGACCATGAACTCGAAGAAAGTAAGACCAATACCAAATGCGAAAGCAAATGGACTGATCAACTTCAAACCGAGCACACCTTGGAATAGATGTTCTCCACCCAAGATGAAAACTAGAAGTAGTAAGTGGCCAGCAAACATGTTCGCGAATAAACGAAGTGAGAGTGTTAGCGGGCGAACTAAGAAGAAGGTTGCTAATTCAATTGGAGTTAGCAAAATATAGACTGGCTTTGGCACACCAGGCATGAACATGATCTCTTTGAGATATTTAACGACGCCTTGCTTGCGGATTCCGACGTAATGGAAAACTACGAAAGTAAATACCGCTAAAACATAGGGGAAGCTAACTCGAGACATGGTTGGGAATTGCAAGAACGGCACAATTCCGAAGATGTTATTTGTTAGTACGAAGGTAAATAGTGTGAATAAATAAGGCACAAATCGCATGAATTCGTGGCCGATAATGTCGCGGCCTAGGTCATTGCGCACAAAGCTATAGATCGATTCTCCTGCGAATTGCAGCTTGGAAGGAACAACTGCTGCTTTGCGTGCTGAAAGTACGAAGAAAACCGAAACCAAAATTACTGATAAGAAAACTAGGAGAATTGGTTTAGTGGTAAATGCGTTATCGCCAAAAACGGGTGGCAATTCAAAGTCGTTGCTGCTTGGCGGGACGAATCCTTCGCCTTCTCCGCTAAGTCTAAATAGCGAGCGCACGCACACCCCTTTTTAAGCCGTATACCAACTAAGACGGGGCAACCTTATGGCTTCTAGGGCACCTGTGTGAAATCCAACCGCTGTGGATTGGGTTACTAGAGCCTGAGTCTTTAAGCCTTACTCACGGCCAAAACGGAGCCAAACCAGATAAATTGCCGCGCCAATTCCAAGCAGCAGGCCAATTAAGAGGAAGTAGCCCTGGTTGAGCCACTGATCGAGCCCATATCCGACCCCACCCCAAAAGAGCATGCCAGAAAGGAGATAGCCAAAGATCGACCAGAGGGCGTTGCCTTCATCTTTCATTGCCATTTCGAGCTCCTTACTTATTTATTATCGCCCGGTTTAGGGGGCAGGGGTAAATGCAACCGCAATTTCAGGTAACTAGCAATTTCCCCGCCTAGCCAGGCGAAAGTCAGCGCAATTGCGGTTATTCCAAAACTGGCTCGATCAATCGTCTCGCGCGAAGTTAGGCGAGTCAAGGCAATTAGGAATCCAGTTAGTAAGAGAAGTTTGGCAAAGTAAGAAAAAAGCGCAAGAGCAAAGGTGCTCAGTGGGTCTAGTTTGGTCGAAAGTCGAGAGACGAAGAGATGAACTGCAAAAAACATAACCACGATGAACTGAGCAAGTAGCGCTCCAAATAAACCAGCTTTACCTTGTATGAAAGTAGCAATTACGATTGCAACTACACCAACTGCAAATGATGGAATCAGCGCTCCGCGCAGTAACTGACTCTCTGGATCATTCTTAGCCATTGACTTTTGCCACCTTCTCAAATTTAAATCGATATGCCGAAATTGTTATTGCCAATAGAACTACCGCCGAAAGAGCCGCAACCCAGATTGGTTCAAACGCTGCAATCGTGACTGGAAATGCAATTGTGGCAGTTGCTAAATACATAACTACAGCGGTGCGCTGTTGGGTTTTACCGGCACTCATTAAACGATGATGTAGGTGTTCTTTATCTGGTGAGAAAGGTGACTTGCCTTTTGCTAACCGACGAATTACAGCTAAAACTAAATCTGAAAGCGGAATTGCTAAAACTGCAAAAGGTAGAAATAGCGGCAACAACGTTGGCCCAAGTTTTGCCTCCGTTATTGCATTCGGATCAATCTGACCAGTTAAGGTAATTGCAGATGCTGCTAAAACTAAACCGAGCAACATCGAACCAGAATCACCCATGAAAATACGGGCCGGGTGCCAGTTATGTGGCAAGAAGCCAATACAAACTCCAATGATTACTGCTGTCATCAGCGAGGGCGCGCCAGCGCGGGAAAAGCCGTAAACAACTGCCAATAGATAAGAAAACGCGAAGAACGCAGCAGCCGATACCGCCACGATTCCGGCAGCTAGCCCGTCTAACCCATCTATAAAATTCACGGCATTTATCGTCACCAACACAATTAATACTGTCAAGAACTGACCAATGCTGGCTGGCAAAGTAATAACTTCACTTGCCGGAATCCAGAGAACTTGAACTCCGTAGAGCAATAAAATTCCAGCAGCCAGTGCTTGGCCCGCCAACTTAGTAAGTGAATCAAGTTCATAACGATCATCTGCCATACCAAGTAAAACTATGAATGTGGCAGCTAAGAAAATTCCTTGGGCTTCGCGGCCAAATGATTTACCAACTAGAGAGAAGTGATTTACGATTAAGAAAGTCAGCGTCATGGCGAGCCACATCGCTACCCCACCCCAACGAGCAGTTGGAGTGGTGTGTGCATCACGAGTTCTAACTTGAGCAACTGCGCCAAATTTAATTGCGTATTTTCGAACTAGCGGCGTAATTAAGTAGCAAAGCGCTGCTGCGATCAGCAGGGTTACTAAATATTCACGCATTTAGAATCGAGCTGCTTATGCTTCGTAGATTGGGAATTGCGCAGTCAAAGCGTGAACTTCAGCCTTGATGCCAGCAAATTTGCTCTCATCTTCATTCTTAACTGCGCGAGCAATTAAATTAGCAATAGTTTTCATCTCGTTAACACCCATACCTTGGGTAGTTGTCGCTGGTGAACCAACTCGAATACCACTTGTTACTGAAGGAGCTTCTGGATCATATGGAATTGAATTCTTATTTAAGCTGATTCCAGCTAATCCACAACGCTCATCCGCTACTTTGCCGTTAACGCCAGTGCTACGAATATCAATTAGCGCTAAGTGAGTTTGGGTGCCACCCGAAACTGCGCGCATGCCTTCAGCTTCTAGACCAGCAGCAAGGGCTTTAGCGTTGGTGATAACGTCCTTGGCATACTTTTGATAAGCCGGTTGAGCACACTCTTTAAGAGCCACAGCTTTGCCAGCAACTGCCGACATAATCGGGCCACCTTGCATACCCGGGAAAACTGCCTTGTCGATGGCGGCTGCATGTTCAGCTTTAGTCAAGATCATGCCGCCACGAGGGCCACGTAGAACTTTGTGTGTTGTAAATGAAACTACATCTGCATAAGGCACAGGCGATGGAATCGCTTTTCCGGCAACTAAACCAATGAAGTGGGCTGCATCAACCCACATGATTGCGCCAACTTCATCACAGATCTGGCGAACTTTTTCAAAGTCAATCAAGCTTGGGTAAGCAGTTGCTCCGCTACAAATCATTTTTGGCTTATTAGCTATTGCAAGATCGCGCAATTGATCATAATCAATTAACTCATTATCTTCGCGAACTCCGTATGAAACAGCATTAAACCATTTGCCTGAGAAGTTAACTTTTGAACCATGAGTTAAGTGACCACCGTGGGGCAGTGACATTGCAAGTATTGTGTCACCTGGCTTAGTAAATGCTTGGTAAACCGCAACGTTTGCACTGGCACCTGAATGTGGTTGCACGTTGGCATGGTCAGCACCGAAAAGCTCTTTAGCGCGATCGATGGCAATGATTTCGGCCTTATCAACTTCTTCACAACCACCGTAGTAACGCTTACCTGGATAACCTTCGGCATACTTATTGGAAAGAGTTGAACCAAGTGTTGCTAATACTGCACGTGAGGTGAAGTTTTCACTGGCAATTAGTTGCAAATTCTGTTGTTGACGCTTTAGCTCAGATAAAACAACTCCAGCAATATCTGGATCTTGCTTTGAAAGTAGCTCAAAATCTGGGCCGTAAAAAGTATCGTCGCTCATTTCTTAATCTTATTAGGACTAGTTACCTATGAGCGAGATATGGGGCGTGATTTCAGTCAATTGCGCCTGTGAGATCGCCCCAATTCGCCCAACTTTGAGCCCACTTTCAGTGGTTTCCACGATTGTTGTTGGCTCTCCCTTGATAAGGGAACCAGCATCGAAAATCAAAGCTAAATGAGTTCCATCAATTGAGATGTCATCAATGCTATTTATTGCTGGCTGCCCGGCAAGTGTTGCACTGGCTGTTGCAAGCGGGCCAACTTCGGCTGTGATTGCCCGAGCAAACTCGGCAGCCGGTACTCGCACATTGATGCGATCTAAACTGCGATCATCACCTAGATCCCAATTAAGTGCTAACTGTGGTTTGGCAGTTATTGATAATAGTCCTGGCCAAAACGCATCAGTTAACTTTTGCAGATCTGCGCTGGAATCACGAATAATTCCAACTGCGCGAGCCGCATCTGAGATTAAAACTTGAGCCGCTACACCTAACGCATCGCCGCGCATTACATGCATCGTGCGAACTGCATCATGGCTAAATGCATCACATAAATAAACGTAGCTGTGCTCAAGTGGAACCACGATTACATAACCATCGCGAATTGCTTTAGCAGCCAGAGACACATGGGCAGCAAAATCTTCTGGCGTTAACTTAATTATTTCACTCATTGATTGCCTCGAATCGCACTGGTCCAACGTGGCCGACCAGTTAAATCTTGATGAAGTGCAATTTGATTGAAGTCTGAACTAAGCAATTGTGCGATTGCCTCCCCTTGGGTTTCAGTATGTTCAATTGCCAGCAATCCTCCAGTTTTTAGCAATCGGGCTGCAGCGATGATAAAGCGCTTAGGCAATTCAAGTCCATCACTACCGCCGAATAACGCAATCGCTGGTTCAAAACTAGCGACATCTTTTGGCAGTGGTTGTGAATCTGGCACATACGGCGGATTTGCCACAACCACATCACATTTAACGCCTTCTAGTACTTCTGCAACATCACCTTGCACAATTCGAATGTTTTCATCATAGAAAGCCACATTCTGCTTGAGCCATTCGATGGCATCCAAACTCTTTTCAACAGCTATTACCTGAGTGTTGAGTGCTTCAGTTGCGATAGAAATTGCCATGGCGCCCGAGCCGGCACCTAAATCAATAACTGAAACAGGACCGGGCAAATTAGCAATGTGCCTTAAAACTTCTTCAACTAGCCCTTCCGTTTCGGGGCGAGGAACTAAAACTCCTGGACCAACAACTAAATTCAATTTTCGAAAACCGGCAGTACCTGTTAAATATTGCACTGGTTCGTGGTTACAGCGGCGCTTTACTAATTCGGCATAGCCATCAACAATCGCACTTTCATCACTGACCTCTGCCAGTGCGCGTTCAAGTGCAATCGGATTATGTAACTCCATGCGAGTTAAACCTAAAAGGTGTGCGAAAAGAATTTCAGCATCAACGCTGGAATAACCAGCAGCTTCGATCTGCGCCTTGCCATCATTAATCAGCGCCTTGATCTGCATTTTCTCTGCGAACTTACTTTTCGGTTGAAGCTAATTTGGCGGCTTTGTCAGCATCTAGCAAAGCTTGAATAACATCATCAAGCTCACCGTTTAAAACGGCATCTAAATTATTTGATTTGTAATTAACGCGATGATCGCTCAAGCGATTCTCTGGGTAGTTATAAGTACGAATGCGCTCAGAACGATCTACTGTGCGCACCTGGCTCTTACGTTCAGCAGATGCAATTGCATCTGCTTTCTCTTGTGCATCTACTAATAAACGGGCGCGCAAAATACGCAAAGCAGATTCCTTATTCTGTAACTGGCTTTTCTCGTTCTGGCACGAAACCACAATGCCAGTTGGCACGTGAGTTAAACGAACGGCTGAGTCAGTTGTGTTAACTGATTGACCACCAGGTCCAGATGAGCGATAAACATCTACGCGCACATCATTCATATTTAGCTCAACATCGATTTCTTCAGCTTCCGGCAAGATCAATACGCCTGCTGCAGATGTGTGAATCCGGCCCTGTGATTCAGTTTCAGGAACACGTTGCACGCGGTGGACTCCGCCTTCAAATTTCAAGCGCGCATATGGTGATTCACCAGGGGCTGCGGTGCCCTTAGATTTAACGCCTACTGAAATATCTTTGTAGCCACCCATTTCGCTCTCAGTGGCATCAATAATTTCAACTTTCCAATTACGCTTTTCGGCATAACGCATATACATACGAAGTAAGTCACCTGCGAACAGCGCAGATTCATCGCCACCGGCGCCAGCTTTTACTTCCAGAATTACATCGCGATCATCATTGGGATCCCGCGGCAATAACAGCTCTTCTAGCTTGTCACCCGCACTAAGGGCGGCTTCTTCTAGCGCTGGAATTTCGGCAGCAAAATCTGCATCGTCTGCTGCCATCTCGCGACCGGCTGCAAGATCATCTTCGGCTGCGCGCCAAACTCGATAGCCCGAAACAACTGGACCGAGTTGGGCATAACGGCGACCAAGTTTGCGAGCATTATTTGCATCTTCGTGAATTGAAGGATCAGCCATCTTTGCTTCGAGCTCGGCATACTCTTTAACTAATTCATCGGCAGATGCGAAACGATCATTTGCCATTTGGTTATCTGCCTTTCTACTTTAGCTAGTTAAATTTAGATTGGAAAAGAAAATAAAAAGACCGCCCCGCAACCCATGACAGGTTGCGATGCGGTCTGTTTAGAAAGCTACTTCTTCTTACCGAAACGCTCTTCGAACTTAGCAACACGACCACCAGTGTCGAGAATGCGCTGCTTGCCGGTGTAGAACGGGTGGCAAACTGAACAAACTTCAACATAGATTGAACCGCTGGCAACTGTTGAGCGAG
>CAXNJS010000046.1:0-8802 GCA_964202795.1 Candidatus Planktophila sp. | reverse complement strand
TTTATTGATTCCGGAGCTGAATGGCGCAACGCTGGTTGCTCAATGTGTCTAGGAATGAATCCAGATCAATTAAAACCAGAAGAGCGTTCAGCTTCTACCTCGAACCGTAACTTCGAAGGGCGTCAAGGCAAGGGTGGTCGCACCCACTTGGTAAGCCCGTTAGTTGCAGCAGCCACCGCACTTCGCGGAACTCTTTCATCGCCTGCGGATCTGTAAGGAGAATAGACATGGAAAAATTTGTAACTCACGTAGGCACTGGCGTTCCGCTTCGTCGCAGCAATGTTGATACCGATCAAATCATTCCGGCGGTTTACTTAAAGCGTGTTACACGTAGCGGTTTTGAAGATGGGCTATTTGCTGCTTGGCGTAGTGATCCAGATTTTGTTTTAAATCAACCAGAATTTAAGAATGGCACCGTATTGGTAGCTGGTGCTGACTTTGGTACTGGTTCATCTCGCGAGCATGCAGTCTGGGCGCTACAGAACTATGGTTTTAAAGTTGTGATTTCTTCCCGCTTCGCCGATATTTTCCGAGGCAACTCGCAAAAAGGTGGCTTACTGACAATTCTGCTTAGCCAAAGCGAAGTTGAAGATCTCTGGGTGGCGATTGAAGCTAATCCAGCCCTGGCAATCACAGTGAACTTAGAAGCCAAGACTGTTTCCTATGGTGAGCAAGTAATCGCGTTTGAGATCGATGATTATGTGCGCTGGCGCTTAATGGAAGGTCTCGATGACATCGGTTTAACGCTGGGAAATAGCGATTCCATCGACACTTTCGAGGCTAAGCGTGCTGCTCACAAACCTAAGACTCTTCCAATTCGCGCTTAAAAGGGGCTAATTACGCTGGTTTTGACGCTCATTTGGCGGAGGGTGAGAGAGTTTCGTGAAAACTCTAAAGTTCTAATACAGAGTTTTTTACGCATAATTAATGAGTTTTTCGCGCTTTTTAAGAGAAATAATTTTCGCGACACGCCCTCATCTATGTTGGACTCACCCCATTGTTCTGCGTAACTTTGCGAGTGCGTTAGGCAATTGCTTAACTTTTAGCGTAAATAAGGGGATTTTAAATGAATAAGGCACAATTCATTGCCGCGTTGGCCCCACACTTCAACGGCAGCAAGAAAGAAGCTTCACACGCAGTAGACATTATTTTTGACACAATCGTTCGCAACATGGTTGCTGGCGAAGACGTCATGATCAATGACTTCGGTAAGTTCAAGAAGGTAGATCGCAAAGCTCGTATGGGTCGTAACCCATTTACTGGCGAGACAATCAAGATCAAAGCAATGAAGAAGCCTCGCTTCTTACCTGCAAAGGGTCTTAAGGATGCAATCTCAGGCGAGCGCAAGCTAGGACCAGCTCCAAAGCCAGTCGTAGTTGTAGCAAAGCCAGTTGCAAAGCCAGCAGCGAAGAAGGCTGCTAAGAAGGCTCCGGCAAAGAAGAAGGCTGCAGCCAAGAAGCCAGCAGCTAAGAAGAAGGTTGCTAAAAAGGCTCCTGCAAAGAAGAAGCCAGCAGCTAAGAAGAAGAAGAAGTAATTTAGAAATAAATTAGCGGGGCTGCCTTTCGAGGCAGCCCCGTTTTTTATTCCTTTTTAAACTAAGATAAGACCTATGGAAAGTGCGTCACTGAATATTTCTTACGCGCCACCAAAAGGTAATCCACTTGGCAATAACGCTTCATTTGCGATTTTCTCTAGAGTTGTTATTGCAGTTATGAATTTGATTTCAAAACATAGTTGGCAAGGCGCAGAAAATATTCCAAAGACCGGTCCAGTAATTGTCTGCTGTAACCACATCTCATATTATGACCCTTTAGTTTTTGCTCGCTTTCTTTACAAGAATGGTCGCGCGCCAAGATTTTTGGGTAAAGCATCCATCTTCAGAGTTCCTGTTATTGGTTTAATTCTGCGCAAAGCCGGGCAAGTGCCGGTTGAACGCGAAACTAAAGATGCTGGGGCTGCGCTAGTTCATGCCCGAGCATTCTTAAAAGCAGGGCACATGCTGGGTGTCTATCCAGAAGGCACGTTAACTCGTGATGTTAATTATTGGCCGATGGTTGCTAAGACTGGGCTCGCTCGGCTTGCGGTCATGACTAAAGCACCGGTTATTCCGGTGGCGCAATGGGGAGCTCAAGAGGTGCTGCCTGCCTATAGCAAGAAAATCAAACTCTTTCCACGCACGAAATTACAGGTAAAGGCTGGCGCACCACTAGATTTTAGTAAGTGGTATGGCAAGGAAGGGGATTCTGCAGCGATGGTTGAAGCTACCGAGTATGCAATGGCAGCGATCACTTCGATCTTAGAAGAGCTTCGTGGCGAAAAGCGTCCGACTGATATTTTTGATCCACACCATTCCGCGCTACCTCGTACCGGTAACTATAAGAAGAAGAGTAAGTAATGGCGAAAATTACCGTTCTAGGTGCTGGCGCATGGGGAAGCACAATGGCTCAGGTCCTAGATGATGGCACAAATGATGTCTTGCTCTGGGGTCGCCGCGAAGAAGTTGTAGCCGAAATCAATAATTCTCATACCAACACTAAGTATTTGGGTAGCCAAGTTTTGCCCGAATCACTTAAGGCGACTAGTGATATTAATGAAGCCTTTGCTCATTCTAAATATATTGTGTTGGCAATTCCTGCGCAGAGTTTGCGCGAGAAGTTAATCGAATTAAAGCCCTTGTTTAAAGGTGATGAAGTAATTATCAGTACTTTGAAAGGTATTGAAATCTCAACTCAAATGCGCATGAGTGAGATCATCGAAGAAATTCTGCCTAATCGCAAAATAGCAGTTATTACCGGACCGAACTTGGCTGATGAATTAATTTTGCGTCAGCCAGCAGCAGCGGTTATTGCTTCACAATCACTTGATCTTGCTAAAGAGTTGCAAGAGATATTTAAGGCCAAGTATTACCGGGTTTATACCTCAACAGATGTGATGGGCTGCGAATTAGCTGGCGCGGTAAAGAATGTAATTGCACTTGCAGTTGGTATCGCAATTGGGTTAGGTCTGGGTGAAAATACCCAAGCCATGATTATTACTAGGGGGCTAAATGAAGTTGGACGACTCTGTGCTGCGCACGGTTCTGACCCCTTAACCGCTGCTGGCCTAGCCGGAATGGGCGACTTAGTAGCAACTTGTGGTTCACCACTTTCGCGTAACCGCACCTTTGGCGAAGCAATTGGCCGCAGTGGCAGTTATGAACATGCCCGCCAAGATTTCTCTCGCACAGTTGAGGGTGTGGCTTCGGCTAGTGCGGTGATTGAAGTCGCTCACCGCGTAGGTGTTGAAGTTCCAATCATTGAAGCAGTAGCCGATTTGATTAAAGGTTTATTAAGCCCACAACAGGCGATGGAACGCTTGATGAAGATGAGTACTGAGTCAGAAAACTTCATTAAATGAGTAAAGAGACGATAGCAATCGTATTTGGCGGTCGCAGTTCTGAACATGAGATCTCCTGCCTATCTGCTGGGGGAGTCTTAACTGCCATTGACCGCAATAAATATGAAGTTGTACTCATTGGCATCACCAAAGATGGCAATTGGGTTTTAGTTCCAGAAAGCCATCAGCTCAGCATTGTCAATGGAGAATTGCCCGAAGTACCAAGCAATGCAACAGCCTTGGTTGCAGATGTTGCCGGATTTAGCGTCGGTGGCAAAGCGCTAAACGTAGATGTAATTTTCCCAACTTTGCATGGCCCATATGGTGAAGATGGTTCAGTCCAAGGTTTCTTTGAAATTGTAGATTTACCTTATGTAGGTAGTGGCGTATTGGCTTCAGCTGTTGCGATGGATAAATCCTTTGCCAAACCAATATTTGCAGCACACGGCTTAAGAGTTGCTGATGGCTTTATCGTTACCGCAACGCAGTGGAGCGCAGGCAAATCAGAGTTACAGAAGAAAGCTGATGCGCTTGGCTACCCGCTCTTTGTTAAGCCAGCACGAGGTGGCTCAAGTCGGGGCACGACTAAAGTTAAAAGCGCCGATCAATTAGCAAGTGCAATTGCTGAGGCACATCGCTTTGACCAGAAAGTGATGGTGGAAAGCGCAGTGGTTGGTTTAGAAATTGAATGCGCAGTATTAGAAATAGACGGTGCACCACAAGCTTCCAAAGTAGGACAAATTAAGATTGATTCAAAATTTGAGTTCTATGATTTCGAAGCAAAGTATTTAGATGGCGCAACTGAAATAGTCATTCCAGCTGATATTCCAGCAAGTGCCAGCGAGGCAATTCGCGCCGCATCTCTTGATGCATTTATTTCGCTCGGTTGTAGCGGATTAGCTCGAGTGGATTTCTTCTTTACCAATACCGGCGAAGTCGTGATTAATGAAATAAACACTATGCCTGGGTTTACAGCTACTTCAGTATTTCCCAAGATGTGGGCAGCTACTGGAAAGAGTTACGAGCAAATTGTGCAGGCGCTAATTGATACCGCTAAGCGCAGAACTAATGGACCGCTAGGTAATTAGAGCTCTGTAATTAGAAAGTAGTTACTGGGCAAGTCAATGTACGTGTAATGCCCGCAACCGTCTGGACCTTAGAAAGAATCATGCGACCAAAATCTTCCATGCTTGGGGCTTCAGCGCGCATGATTACATCGTAAGGACCAGTAACACCTTCAGCCAGGGTCACGCCCGCGATCGCTGATACAGATTTAGCGACACTGTCCGCTTTTCCGACTTCGGTCTGAATCAAGATGTATGCCTGTACTGACATTTTGGTCTCCTTATTGCGCTCAACTAAGTGTCAAAGGTAGCGCATCGGAGCGCTAAATCTCTAGTGGTTATCTGGTGGGAATAGAATTACCGCATGGCATTCACTGAGAGCGAAGTGATAGCGCTCTTGGCGCAAGTTTTTGCCAGCAATAATCCGAATCTCGAAGTAGGTATTGGTGATGATGCTGCCGTTATTCGCACTTCGAATCGCACAGTTATGACTACAGATATGGCTGTTGAAGGGGTTCATTTTCGTCTGGAATGGTCAAGTGCTTTTGAGATTGGTCGCAAGATAACGGCGGCAAATTCAGCTGATGTCTTTAGCATGGGCGCAAAGCCAACCTTCTTAGTTGTTGCAGTTTCGCTAACTGGAAATGAAGATCTGGAATGGATTGAGAACTTAGCAAAGGGAATTTCGTTCGAAGCTAACTTAGTTGGTGCCACAGTAGTCGGAGGAGATCTAGCCAAAGGTGCCGGCATAACAATTGCAATTACTGCACTCGGAGAAGTTGCAGATCCAATTTTACGCAGTGGGGCAAAGTTAGGTAATCAGATTTATCTATCTCACTTGACTGGTTGGTCCCGTGCTGGTTTATATATTCTAAAAAAAGATCTACCAATCGAATCAGAATCAGCCAAGCGCGCAGTAGCCGCATTCCGCGCACCAACACTTGACTACGCCTACGCTGCCAATCTTTCCCAAGCAACAGCTATGAGCGATGTGAGTGATTCACTCATGACGCAAGCCGAACAAATGGCAGCAGCCTCAAAAGTTAAATTCGAAATTGATTTCAAACTTTTTGAAGCAGCACCAGATTTTGCAGAGCTAAGAACTTTAAGTGAGGAACTAAATATTTCTGTTGCTGATTTAATTTTAGGTGGCGGCGAGGATCATGTATTTTTGGCAACTGGTGATGATCTACCAGGGTTGCTGATCGGCCAGGTAAGTGCGGGCAGTGGCTTAAATATTTCGGGAAATGAAAAAGCGCCAGATATCTGGCGCCATTTCGAGTGAAAAAGTTAAGTGAGCGTTAGCGAGTTACTTTGCCGGCCTTTAGGCAAGATGTGCAGACGTTTTGACGCTTGGTTGCACCAGATACCAGGGTACGTACGCGCTGAATATTTGGATTCCAGCGACGACGAGTTTTTACCTGTGAGTGAGAAACTTTGTTTCCAAAGCTGGGGCCTTTGCCACAGATGTCGCAGTTTGATGCCATCGTCGTGCTCCTTATTAACTAATAAATTGAAGGTAATGCGCCAAAAGAGATAAGCCACTTCAGGCAGGAGCAAAGGTTACCTTGCCACCCCCTCTAAAGGCGAATCACGCTCAGAAAAGGCAAGTCATGGCGAAAAAGCGAGAGAATATGACGGTGGCCGGACTGGAGAATAAAGCGCGAGATGTGATCGGAGATCGCACCGCAAAAGTCCTGACCGATAATTTTGGAATCTTAAGCATCGATGATCTGCTGCGTCATTACCCTCGTCGCTATGTGGTTCGCGGTGAACTCACCGATATCGCGCTTTTAAATGCCGGTGATGAAGTAACGATTTTGGCTGAAGTGCTATCGGCCAGCAATCGGCCCATGCGTGGTCGTAAAGGCGGAATCCTGGAAGTAATAGTTACAGATGGCAGCGCGAAACTCTCGCTAACTTTCTTTAATCAAGCGTGGCGAGAGAAAGAGTTAAAGCCAGGTCGACAAGGACTATTTGCCGGAAAGATCGGTGTCTTTAACGGCAAACGCCAACTAACCCATCCGGATTACGAGATGGTCCCTGATGGCAGCGATGTTGATGATGCAGTCGCACAATTTGCTGGAAAGTTTCTACCAATTTACGCCGCCACTGCAAAGTTACCTTCTTGGAAAATTGCTAAATGCATTGAGCTCGCCATTGATTCACTAGATGAGGTACCAGATCCGCTACCGAACTATTTGCGCGAACGCATGGGCTATCCGACGCTGCGAGAAGCGCTGATAAACCTGCATAAGCCAACCGATTTAGATTTAGCTGATTTGGCACGCGAGCGATTAACTTTTGATGAAGCATTTTTATTGCAATTACTTCTAGTTAAGCGACGTGCTGCCGCTCGTGCTCTAACTGCGACTGCGCGTCCAATTCGCAGTGGTGGTCTACTTGAAGCGTTCGATAAGTCACTGCCATTTGAATTAACTGGCGGCCAATTAGCTGTGGCCAAAGAGATTGAAGAAGATTTAGCTGCTGGCCATCCAATGCATCGACTACTACAAGGTGAAGTTGGTTCTGGTAAAACTATTGTTGCCCTTCGTGCCATGCTGGCAGTAGTTGATAGTGGGGGACAAGCAGCACTTCTTGCGCCAACTGAAGTATTGGCGGCGCAACATTTACGAACAATTGAAAAGTTGTTAGGCCCGTTAGCACTTGGTGGTCAATTAGGAAGTGCTGAAAGCGCTACGCAAATAACTTTAATAACTGGCTCGCAAAGCGCCGCAGCACGTAAAGAAGCATTATTACTAGCTCTCTCAGGAGATGCTGGAATTGTGATCGGAACACATGCACTTTTAAGTCAAACCGTTCAATTCAACGACCTTGGCTTAATTGTGGTCGATGAACAACATCGCTTTGGTGTTGAACAACGCGATGCTTTGAAAACGAAAGCTAAGTTACCGCCACACTTATTGGTTATGACTGCGACTCCAATTCCGCGAACAGTTGCAATGACTGTGTTCGGCGACTTAGATGTTTCAACGTTGCGCGAATTGCCGCTAGGCAGGTCGCCAATTTCAACCCACGTGATTCCAGTTTTAGAAAAGCCAACACATTTAGAACGCGCGTGGTCTCGGATTAAAGAAGATGTAGCTAATGGTCATCAGGCTTACATAGTGGCCCCGCGTATTAGTGCCGGTACGCCGGAAGATGCTGATTTAGATTTCCTTTATGGCGAAGAGAGCAAGAGCATGGCAAGTGTTGAAGAACTTGCACCAGAGCTACATGGTGGCGCTCTAAAGGGACTTAAACTGGCCCCTCTTCATGGTCGCCAAACTAGTGAACTCAAAGATGCCACTATGAAAGCTTTTGCAGATGGCGAGATAGATGTCTTGGTTTCTACTACCGTTATTGAAGTTGGTGTTGACGTGCCAAATGCCACGGTCATGGTGATTATGGATGCTGATCGATTTGGCGTTTCTCAATTACATCAATTACGTGGTCGCATCGGCCGCGGAAGTGCACCAGGCTTGTGCCTGTTGGTAACTGGTGCTGAACCAGAAACTCCGGCTCGAGTGCGGTTAGACGCGGTTGCCGCAACGCAAGATGGCTTTGAACTCTCTCGAATCGACCTCGAACAACGTCGCGAGGGCGATGTCATGGGTGCTTCGCAATCTGGCGCTAAATCAAAGTTGCGGCTGCTTAGAGTCTTGCGTGATGAAGCCATGATTGAAAGTGCTCGAGATGAAGCAACCGCCTTGATCGAGCAAGACCCAGTCTTGAGTCAAGAAAGTGAATTAGCTAAAGCGCTAGCTCAATTAGAATCAGATACTGCTAGTGAATTCATTGATCGGGGATAGTTAGTTATGCGAATTATTGCAGGCGTTGCAAAGGGGCGACCATTGGCCAGTGTTGCTGATGCCACTCGACCGACTTCAGATCGAGCCCGCGAAGCAATTTTCTCATCCCTTACTTCTGAGTTTGGTGAATTCGTAGGATTAAATTTCTTAGATCTTTTCGCTGGTAGTGGTGCAATTGGTTTAGAGGCACAATCGCGAGGTGCATCAATAGTTCATGCAGTTGAAAAAGATTTCGGTGCTCACCGTACGATCAATGAAAATATTGAAATTGTGGCAGCAGCGAAACCAGCCGGAAAGTTTCAGCTATTTGCGATGACCGCAGAACAATTTGTGAAAGTACCCGCGAAAATTAAGTATGAAATTGTTTATGTTGACCCACCTTATGATTATCCAAATAGTGATCTCGAAGAGATGCTCAGCAATTTACATCTTGGTGATTTCTTAAGCGATGACTCACTTATCGCGGTTGAACGAACTAGCCGATCAAAGGAGCCAATCTGGCCGATCGGATTTGAACTGGCACGCAGTAAGAATTACGGTCAAGCCACGAT
>CAXNJS010000045.1:0-9012 GCA_964202795.1 Candidatus Planktophila sp. | reverse complement strand
ATAAGGAAATCAAAAACCTTGAGTCCAAGGTACGCGAATTAGTAGTTTCAGAACTGCCCGAAGAAATTGTTGAGCATGCCGCTGATCAATTTGTAGCAACAAGTAAAACGTTTCGTACTCTTGCCCGGTTAGGCGCTCATTGGTTTAAGGGTGATCCAAATGTTCTAGAGCTAAGCGCCCTAATGATGATGATTCCTAAATTAAGTGAGATGACAGATAAATCTCGCGCAGATCTTCCGGGCGTATCAGCCAGTCGCGCACAGCAAATTACTGCCGGTGCGATTGTTGCGCGAACCGTAATGGAAAGATTGCACATTACTCAGATCCAAATTTGCCCTTGGGCACTACGCGAAGGCATTGTTTTACGCTGGCTAGACTGGATGGAACGCTAAAGAACTAAACCGCTGGTGCTTCAATCCAGTCAACTGCGACGACTTCACCATCGCGATGATGCAGAACAAATGCTTCACCAGGTAGTAGATCCACTTCGATCTTCTTAAAATTTTTCTTTCCAATTAACTTCTTGACTAATTTAGGCAGAATTGGATTATGGCTACAAACAACTACATTCAGATCAGGCTTTAGTAGGGTCCATACGTAGTCAAGTGGTGCTTCTTTGTCTTTTTCATAACGGTACTCTGATAAATCTCGTGAATAGATCGGAATTAGCTTTAAAGATTTAGCCATAGATTCGATAGTTTCGATGCATCGTTGCGCATCTGAGGTATGGATTTCAGTGATGCCATAATTTTGGTAAATTGAATGCATGCGCTTTGCTTGACGCTGACCTTTATTATCAAGCGGACGATCGCCATCATCGCCTTCCCACTCTTCACGTCTTAACGCTTTAGCATGTCTCAGCAAAACAATTGGTGTGGTATTTATGCCAAAGCTTTCAAAAAACTTAATTATCTCACGATCATCATCAACGCTGACTTTCTTCTTGGCATCAGATACCGAAAGCCAGATAACTTGATCAACTTCATGGTTATCTCTTTGCCCGTGTGATTCACCGATCGCATGAGCAGACCAATAACGAACTTCTTTAGGAGTTCCTTCAGCTAAATATTTAGCGGTGCCAATTTCAGGCCCGAGTACGACTTCGAAGCCCGTTTCCTCTCCTGCCTCGCGAGCTGCACAAGATAGGTGAATCTCACCTGATTCAACTTTTCCTTTAGGCAAAGACCAATCATCATATTTTGGGCGATGCACCAAAGCGATTTCAGTAGTTTTCTTGACTACTCGCCAAAGAACTACACCGGCACCTTGAATAACTTCAGTTTCGCTCACAATTATCCGTTCAAGTGCTTCTGCATTAGGAGTTCCTGAATATCTTGGCCGCTCTTATGGCGTTTCCAATCTATGCCTGATTGGTGCCAACTGCTGGTATCTGGCGATAATGAAATTTCAAAGATCTCACGCAAGATCTCTTTGTGTTGAATCTTTTCAATCCGCAGCAAACTTTCGACTCGACGATCTAGATTTCGATGCATCAAGTCAGAACTGCCGATCCAGTATTCATCGTCATTGTTGTTTACAAAGTGATAGATGCGAGAATGCTCTAGAAATCTACCCAGGATTGATCTAACTGTAATATTTTCAGAGAGACCTTTGATGCCTGGTCTAATCGATGAGATGCCACGAATAACTAAATCAACCTTAACGCCAGCGTTTGATGCCCGGTAAAGCGCTTCAACAAACTCTTCATCAAGTAGTGAATTTAATTTAAATTGAATTCCGGCAGGTAAGCCAGCTTGGCAATTACTTATCTCGTTTTCAATTTTTTCCAGTAGCCCAGTACGCAAACTACGCGGTGCAACTAGCAGGCGTGAATAAGTTGAAGCTGGTGCTAACCCAGAGAGTTGATTGAATAACTTGCTCAAATCTTCAGTTAATGTTTGGTCCGCACTAATAATTCCTAGATCTTCATAGAAGCGAGCTGTCTTAGGATTGTAATTTCCGGTGCCGACGTGGCAGTAGCGACGCAAACCATTGGCCTCATCACGAATGACTAAGGATAATTTTGCATGGGTTTTCAAATTCATTAAGCCATAAACCACATGCACGCCGGCTGCTTCGAGCTTACGCGCCCACCGCACATTTGCTTGCTCATCAAAGCGTGCCCGAATTTCAATAACTGCCAATACTTGTTTGCCTGCTTCAGCTGCCTCAATTAACGCATCGATAATTGGTGAATCACCTGAAGTTCTGTAAAGAGTCTGCTTAATTGCCAGTACCTGTGGGTCTTCAGCTGCGTTCTGCAAGAATTGAACTACAGAACTGGTGAAAGATTCATACGGATGGTGCAGCAGAATCTCGCCTTGGCGAATAGCGGCAAAGAATAGCTCTGGGTCACCGAAATCAACTTCGCTAAGCGAGGCTGCAGTACGTGACTTAAACCGATCAAATTTTAACTCTGGAATATCTAGGTCGGCTATGCGATTTAGATCAGTTAAATCCAAAGGTGTGGCAAGTGAAAATACACATTCGCGATTAATCGACAGTTCTGCGCAAAGTCGCTCAAGGAGTGCCTGATCAATTCCTTCTTCAATTTCTAGCCTGACTGGTGGGCCGAATCTGCGCCGCGCAAGTTCTTGTTCAAGTGAAGTTAAGAGATCTTCGGATTCTTCTTCTTCGAGTTCTAAATCTTCGTTTCGAGTGACTCGGAAGGTGTAGTGATCTTCAATTAACATTCCTGGAAATAGCTCTTGCAGGTGAATGGCTATTACATCTTCAAGTGGGATAAAACGTTTTGATCCAGTTGAGGTAGTTGCGATAAATCTAGAGAGAATGGGTGGAACTTTAACTCTGGCAAATGACTCTTCATTAGTAGTTGGATTCTTTAAAATTACGGCCAAGTTAAGTGAGAGACCGGAGATGTAAGGAAAAGGGTGTGAAGGATCAACTGCCAGTGGAGTTAAGACCGGGTAGATACGTTCACGGAAAAGTTTTGAGACATAATTGCGTTCGTCTTCGAGAAGGTCATTCCAGTGAATCAAGCCAATTTGATGCGCCTGCAACTCTGGCAGAACTTCGGTTTTAAATAAATTTGCCTGCCGGCTCGCCAAAATTCTTGCCTTATCCGTTACGGCAGTTAAAAGTTGCTGCGGGGTATAGCCAGCCGTATTAGTAGAGGTTATTTGATTTTCAATTTTTCCTAAGATTGATGCGACTCGCACCATGAAAAATTCATCTAAGTTATTGGAAAAAATCGCTAAATAACGAAGTCGCTCAAGTAGCGGAATATCTTTATCTTCAGCAAGTTCTAAAACCCGCTCATTAAAGGAGAGCCAACTGATCTCACGATCAATCAACTGATCTGGCTTTGGCATAATCATATTTTCTCTCATTTGGATGAACGGGAAATGGCAATTAGATGGATTGGCGCTTAACTAAGCGGCCAAGTAGTTGGGTTTGGGTACTTTGCGCTGCGCCCATCACCTGATGATTTGCCACGAATTCTTCGCCAAATCCACGGTAAGGCAAAGCTAAAAAACCAAGCAGCACTCGTTGCTTTCTTAACTAACCAAGGTGTTGGTTTGGCAGCTGGCAGTGGCAATCGCCAATTCGGATCAAAGGGCGCTCCAAGTACTTCAAGTACACCTTGCGCAACCCGATCATGACCAAGTGAATTCAAGTGCAATCGGTCAAATGCGAGTAGACGTCGATCGGATAAAAATTGTTTCTCATTTGCATCAACAATTATTGCGCCAACTTCAGTTGCAATGGTACGAATATTTTTATTGAAGGTACTAAACCGTTCAGCCCACATATCAGCAGTCTTACCAGTATTACCAGTTCTCTCTAAAACTGTAAATAACATTAAAGTTGCACCAGTTGCAGATAGCTTTCTAACTGCATCGTTGTAAATTGGGAAAACGTTTTCTGGGCGATAGTTAGGCCGCAGAACATCGTTTGCACCTGCATGAAAGGAAACCAAGGTTTCTTTGCCTGTGATTAGTGGAATTGCTTGTGGAACTTGATCTTGGGCAACTTGAGTTACCAGCTTGCCGCGAATTGCTAAATTCACATAGGTAAAATCAGGTGACTGAGTTGTTAAGACATCAGCTACCCGATCAGCCCAGCCTCGGAAATTTCCATCGATGATCTCATCGGTCATGCCTTCGGTGAACGAATCACCGAGTGCAACAAATCTTTGATAGGTCATAGTTAATTCTTTCGTCGTTGCTCGTCTATCCAAAATAGGGCAATCGACGTTGCCACACTTGCATTCAGGGATTCAGTAGCTGAATTCATAGGAATCGAAACAACAAGATCGCATTTTTCACGAACTAAGCGTGATAGCCCTTTGCCTTCGCTGCCAACTACAATCATTAGCGACTCGGCTGCAACTTTCATGCCACTTAGCGATTCATCACTTTCGCCATCTAAACCGATTACAAAGCAGCCTAATTTCTTAGCTTCTTCGATAGTGCGAGCCAAGTTAGTTACTTGAGCAACTGGCATGCGGGCGGCAGCACCTGATGATGCTTTCCAGGCTGAGGCAGTCATTGCAGCTGCGCGACGCTCAGTCATTACAACACCATTTACTCCGAAAGCACCTGCGCTTCGAATAATGGCACCTAAGTTGCGTGGATCAGTAACGCCATCGAGTGCCACAATCAACATTGGATTCTTGGCACGTTGAGTTATTTCTTCGAAACTTGAGTACTGATATGGCTTGATCGCCAAAATAATTCCTTGGCTATTTGGTGAGATTCCTTCAACTTCAGCGCGGTGAACTTCACGAATCGGAAGTTGCAAGTGCAGTGCTAATTGCAAAGACTCGGCGACACGATCATCGATATCAATTCCGCGAGCTACTAGTACTTCAGTTGCTGGAACAGATGCACGTAGCGCTTCAAGTACTGCGTTACGACCTGCGACAATTTCGCCCTTTGGTTTATCAATTCTGGAATTGCGTCCAGCTGAACTACGTGGTGTTGTGCCAGTACGAGGTGTTGTGCCAGCACGTGGATTCTCTTTTGCTTTCTCAGCTGCTTTCTTGCGCTTGGCAGCTGCGTGATAGGGACGGTCTTCGGCTTTTGGTGTCGGACCTTTACCTGATAAACGCTTTTTATTCTTGCCACCGGTACCGGTTGTTGGACCTTTTTTAGATCCACGTATTGCGCCTTTGCGCTCTGAATTACCGGCCATTTAATTACTACCTTCTGAACGTGAGATCGACCAACGTGGTCCTTGAGCTGTGTCTTCAATTAAAATGCCAAGTGCGATTAAGCCATCGCGAATTTGATCGGATGCAGCAAAATCTTTACGTTCACGCGCTGAAGTGCGTTGCGCAAGTACCAAATTCATAACGCCATCGAGTGCGCCAGTTAGAGATTCGCTCTGTGCGCCACTTGCGAATGCTGGATCAAATGGATCGCAACCAAGTACTTCAAGGGCACCGCGAATAAAGCTAGCTGTGGTCGCAATAGCTGCTCTGTCATTTTCGGTTATCGCACTGTTTCCTATGCGTAATTGTTCCGAAATTCCAGCCAGCGCCTGCGGAACGGCCAAGTCTTCATTCATCGCGGCTGCAAAGTCCGCAGATAGCGCTGGTTCTGGCTGGCTACCTAGGATCTCGGTTGCGCGCATAACAAAGTTTTCAATTCGGCGGAAACCAACTGCTGACTCTTCTAGGGCAGCTGGTGAGAACTCGAGCATTGATCGGTAATGAGCACTGCCTAAATACCAACGTAGTTCAATGCCACGAACACTCTTTAGTAATTCAGTAACTTGCAGTGAATTACCAAGTGACTTAGACATTTTTTCACCAGAGGTGGTAACCCAGGCGTTATGTAACCAACGTTTAGCAAAGCCGTATCCGGCTGCTTCAGATTGCGCAATTTCATTTTCGTGATGGGGGAAAATTAAGTCTAAGCCACCGCCGTGAATATCAAACTCGGCACCCAAATAAGCATGTGCCATTGCCGAACATTCAATGTGCCAACCTGGTCGGCCATCGCCCCAAGGAGTTGGCCAAAATGGATCACCGGGTTTGGCAGATTTCCAAAGTGCAAAGTCACGCACATCGCGCTTGGAAGTTTCATCAGCATCTTGCGCTGGTAACAAGTCATCAATATTTTGATTTGAGAGAGTTAAGTAAGAAGATAACTTACGAACTTCTAAATAGACATCGCCATTACCTGGCGCATATGCATGACCGCGCTCAATCAAAGACGCAATAAGTTCGATCATCTGAGTAATGTGACCAGTTGCGCGCGGTTCATAAGTTGGGGGCATAACATTTAGCGCTGCATATGCCTCAGTAAATGCACGCTCATACTTAAGGGCAACTGCCCACCAAGGTGCTTTTTCATAAACTGCCTTATGTAAAATCTTGTCATCAATATCAGTCACGTTACGGATAAAAGTAGTATCAAAACCTGACTTCACTAACCAACGTCGCAAAATATCAAAGTTAACGCCGCTTCGAATATGGCCAATATGCGGTGGCGCCTGAACGGTGGCACCACAAAGGTAGATACTCGCTTTACCCGGCTGCAGTGGAATAAATTCTGAGACGGTTCGCGACAATGTGTCATATAGCTTTAGCGAACTCATTAGCGAAGTCTATCGGTCGTTACTAGAAACCTTAAAAACGAGCGCTGAGGCAATGGCTGCAATGCCTTTGCCTTCACCAGTTAAGCCGAGACCATCGGTCGTTGTGGCCAATAGTGATACTGGTGCACCATTTAGCGCAGCAGAAAGAGCCGCAATTGCTTCTTTGCGGCGCCCTGCCAACTTTGGGCGATTACCGATTACTTGTACCGAAACATTTGAGATTGCAAAACCAGCGTTTGTAATTATCGAGAGAGTCTCAGATAATAATTTTGCACCACTTGCACCAGCATATTCAGGCCGATCAACACCAAAGTTTGAACCTAAATCACCTAAACCAGTTGCTGCAAAAAGTGAATCACAAATTGCATGTGCCGCAACATCACCATCGGAATGTCCAGCAACACCGACTTCATCTGGCCAATTAATACAACCTAACCAAAGTTGACGCCCTGCTTCAAATGCATGCACATCAACACCAACACCAGTTAAGAATTCTTTGTTTGTGCCAAGGAAGCTATAAGCAGTTGCTAAATCTGCTGGTGTGGTAATTTTTAAGGCACGTTCTTCACCAGCGATTACCAAAACTTTAAATCCCACGCTTTCAACTAGGGCAGCATCATCAGTACCTTCACCATTTGTGGCATGCGCTTTTTTGAGCGCGGAAAGCGCAAAGCCTTGTGGGGTTTGGATATTGCGTAAATCTGCGCGATTAGGAGTTGCGGTTACATAACCATTTTCATCAACGCTCTTGATCGTATCTACTTGAGGCACGCCAGGTATTACTGCTACTTCGCCATTTTGTAGCGCTGATAAAACGCGATTAGCTAGGTCAGTTGACGCTAAGGCGCGAGCAGCATCATGAATTAATACATATTGCGTATCACCAGAGATCGCAGCCAAACCAGCTCGTACTGATTCTGAACGAGTTTGCCCACCAACTACAACAATCACGGCATCGCCTAGAAGTGTTTGAAATTGGCTTAGATGAGAAGCTGGCGCCGTGACAATTACTTGATCTACCGCTGGTGAAATTGCAGCCACGGCATGTTCAATTAAAGTGCGATTGCCTAATTTGATTAGCGCTTTAGGAATATCAGCACCGAATCGGAGACCAGATCCGGCAGCAGCAATAATTGCTGCAACATGGCCAGACATAAGGGCTCCGATCGAGCTTAAATTAAGAAGCTAAGACCTCGTCGAGGATTACTGATGCTTTTTCTTCATCGGTGCGCTCAGCAAGTGCGAGTTCAGAAACTAGGATCTGCTTCGCTTTTGAAAGCATGCGCTTTTCACCAGCAGAAAGACCACGATCTAAATCGCGACGATAAAGATCACGCACAACTTCAGCCACCTTGATTACATCACCTGAAGCTAATTTTTCAAGATTGGCCTTATAGCGACGAGACCAGTTTGTTGGCTCTTCGGTATATGGCTGACGTAGAACACTGAAAACACGGTCAAGTCCGGCGCTATCTACAACATCACGCACTCCAACAAGATCAACATTCTCTGCTGGAACTCGTACTGTTAAATCGCCTTGGGCCACCTTTAAAACTAAGTAGGTTTTTTCTTCGCCCTTAATCACTCGAGTTTCAATTGCCTCGATTAGCGCTGCGCCGTGATGAGGGTAAACAACAGTTTCGCCTACTTTAAATGACATGGGGTGCCCTTCGTTAGGGGCCAATCATACCAGCAACTAGTGAGGGTAGTCACCTCGGGTATTTCGCCCGTATTTAACTGGCTTTAGCAGCTATTTCTCATGAGAGAATAAGCGCGCATTGTTAAGCAATTATTTCTTGGGAGAAAAAATGCAATTACGTAAAGTTGCTATCGGTTTAATTGTTATTGCATCTCTCTCGACGCTAACTGCATGTGGTGCAGGCGAAAATGCCGCAGCTCGCAACATTACTAAAGTTACTGATGGCGCTGAAACTGAAGTCATAACTGATACCAGCGCGCTGAAACTTCGTGGCTTCTTATTGGTTGCTCAGCCAGATGGCAGCGCAGTGTTAGTTGGCACCATTATTAATGCAAACTCAACACCTGACTCACTGCTCGGAATCTCAGCAAATAATGTGCTTGCCACCATCACCAATGAATCTAATGTGATTTCTGAAAATATCCCGATGATTTTCGAAGGTGACTCAGCAAATGCCAAAGCAGTAATACCTGGCCTGGGCGTAAAAGCTGGCAACACGGTTGAACTTTCTTTCTTCTTTAACACTGCTGGCGTCGTTACTGTAAAAGTAATTGTGCGCGACAAGCGCGATACTTACGCCGGCGTATCTGCTTAAGCTTCTAGTTTGTAACCAAGCCCGCGCACGGTCTGAATAAAGACTGGATTCGCTGGGTCTGCTTCAATTTTCGCACGTAGGCGCTTTATGTGAACATCAAGCGTCTTGGTATCGCCCACGTAATCACTTCCCCATACCCGATCAATTAACT
>CAXNJS010000044.1:0-9036 GCA_964202795.1 Candidatus Planktophila sp. | reverse complement strand
GTTAAGTTAAAAGCTAAATGATGCGCACCCAACCAGAGCCAGACTGCGGCCCGAACTGGATCAGAAGTATTTCCATTTGTGCTGCCTGCTGTGGCCCATGCAATTAGCGAAAGAAATGCGATCGGTAGAAATACAACTGAAATACTGCGAACAACTTGAGCCAACGTGACCGCAAGGACTCGCTGGAACATTGTTGTTAGCGACCCATAATGGCGCGCAATAAACGCGCCGTTTCACTTGGGGTTTGACCCACTTTAACGCCAGCAGCTTCTAGTGCATCTTTCTTGCCTTGCGCAGTTCCGGATGAACCCGAAACGATGGCCCCGGCGTGACCCATGGTCTTGCCTTCAGGAGCGGTAAAGCCAGCAACATAACCAACTACTGGCTTAGTTACATATTCAGCAATAAATGCAGCAGCTCGCTCTTCAGCATCGCCACCAATTTCACCAATCATTACGATCGCTTCAGTTTCGGGATCATCTTGGAATGCGCGCAAGCAATCAATATGCGTAGTGCCGACTACTGGGTCGCCACCAATACCAACTGCAGTACTAAAGCCAATATCGCGAAGCTCAAACATCATTTGGTAAGTCAAAGTTCCGGACTTGGACACTAAACCAATTGGGCCAGCGCCAGTGATATTTGCCGGAATGATTCCGACATTTGATTTACCGGGACTAATTAAGCCTGGGCAGTTTGGTCCAATAATGCGAGTTGTTCCTTTAGTTAATGAGTAAGCATAGAAACTAGCTGAATCATGAACTGGAATTCCTTCGGTGATAACGACGACTAGCGGCATCACGGCATCGATTGCATCTACTACTGCAGCCTTTGCAAACTTAGGCGGCACGAAAACTACTGAAACGTTTGCACCAGTTGCGGCCATTGCTTCGCCGACAGTATTAAAGACTGGCAAGTTGTGGCCATCGATCTCAACAGATTGACCACCTTTACCTGGTGTTACGCCACCGACAACTTGGGAACCTGATGCCAACATGCGACGAGTGTGCTTAGTTCCTTCAGAACCAGTCATACCTTGAACGATAATTTTTGAATCAGCGTTAATGAAGATCGACATTTATTTAGCCGCCAATTCTGCTGCACGATTTGCAGCGCCATCCATAGTGTCTAGCTGTTCAACTAGTGGGTGGGCCGCAGCTGTCAAAATCGCGCGACCTTCAACCACGTTGTTGCCATCAAGGCGAACCACAATTGGCTTAGTGGCCTGTGCACCAAGTAATTCAAGGGCTTGCACGATGCCATTTGCTACCGCATCACAGGCAGTTATGCCGCCGAAAACATTTACAAAGACGCTTTTAACATCTTTATCGCCCAAGATAATTGAAAGCCCATCGGCCATAACTTGAGCTGATGCACCGCCACCAATATCTAGGAAGTTGGCCGGGCGAACGCCGCCAAATTTTTCACCAGCGTAGGCAACCACATCTAGTGTGCTCATTACTAAGCCTGCGCCATTACCGATAATGCCAACTTGGCCTTCGAGTTTTACATAGTTCAAATTCTTAGCTTTAGCTGCAGCCTCTAACGCATTCTCAGCTGCTTGATCAACAAGTGCTTCATGATCTGGATGACGAAAACCCGCGTTGTCATCGAGAGTTACTTTGCCATCTAGGGCGATGATCTTGCCATCTGAAGTTTTAACTAGTGGGTTAACTTCAACAAGGGTGGCATCTTCAGAAACAAATGTTTCCCAAAGTTTTACCAGTACTGCTGCAACTTGATCAGCTACATCGGCTGGGAATTTTGCGGCTGCGATAATTTCGGTAGCGCGAGCAAGATCGATACCAACATTGGAATCAACTGGAATCTTGGCCAACTTCTCAGGGGCGGTATGCGCTACTTCTTCAATTTCCATACCGCCAGCAACAGATGCCATAACTAAGAAGGTGCGGTTTGAACGATCAAGCAGAATTGCTAAGTAATATTCAGATTCAATCGGTGCAGCTGCGGCAATCATTACGGTGCGAACTTCGTGGCCTTTAATATCCATACCCAAAATTGCACTAGCTTTTTCGCGAGCATCTGCTGGATCAACAGCTAATTTAACGCCGCCAGCTTTACCGCGGCCGCCAACTTTTACCTGAGCTTTAACGACAACTTTGCCACCGACTTTTATAGCGGCTGCTTCAGCTTCATCAGCGGTCGTTGCGATCGCAGCCGGCAATACAGGTACGCCATGCTTTTCAAAAAGATCGCGAGCTTGGTATTCGTATAAATCCACTAGTTAACCGCTTTCCTTGTTTGCTTAAGAGCGTGAACGACACGTGAAACCTGCCTAATACTAGAGCTTCTCGACAGGGGCGTAGCGCAACAGCAAACGCTTATCGCCGTATTGGCCAAAGTTAATGGTTGCCTCGCTCTTATCGCCCTCACCAGCGGTACCGACAACAGTGCCTAAACCAAATGTGTCATGTGACACACGATCGCCAATTGTCAATGTAATTCCAGATGGCGCTTTGCGCCCAGTTGCCCGTGGTGGTGGCGCAGTTGCAACTCGTGGTTTACGAATCAGCGATGGAGATATCACGTTGTGATTTCGCCATTCAATTACATCGGTGGGAATCTCATCGAGAAATCTAGAAGGTGGGTTGTAATTTGGTGCACCCCAAGAAGATCGATATTCAGCACGCGAAATATATAGTCGCTCTTGTGCTCTAGTTAAGCCCACATAAGCCAATCGACGTTCTTCTTCAATTTCCTCTTTTTCGCCCAGCGTTCGCGAATGCGGAAAAATGCCATCTTCCATGCCAGTTAGAAATACGGTGGGAAATTCCAAACCTTTAGCGGTGTGTAGCGTCATTAAAGTTATGACCCCACCATGATCTTCACCTTCTGGGATTTGATCTGAATCAGCAACTAGCGAAACTTTTTCGAGGAAACCAGATAATGAAATTTCTTCATCTTCAGTTAGTTCTTCAAAGGGACGTTCTTCATATTCCATGGCTACTGCTAAGAGTTCTTTTAGATTCTCAACCCGGACTTCATCTTGTGGGTCTGTGCTATTTGCTAGCTCTGCCAGCAAACCAGATTGTTCAAGCACGGCTTCGACGATTACTGATGGGCGGACTTTCGCTTCAACTAAAACTGCTAACGCACTAATCATGTCGGTGAATTGGTTAATTGATTGCGCAGCTTTAGGCGGAATTTCAGGTGCTTCAGAGGCTGCATTTAGCCCACCCCAGAAGGAATAGCCACGAGCTTTAGCATGTGCCTCGAGGATCTCAAGTGCTCGATCACCGATTCCGCGCTTTGGATAATTAATTACCCGGCGCAATGAAACTTCATCTTCGGGGTTTGCGATAACCCGTAAATAGCTGAGTAAATCTTTAACTTCTTTGCGCTCATAGAAGCGCAGGCCCCCGACAACTTTATATGGCAGCGCTGCTCGCATAAATACTTCTTCAAAGACACGTGACTGCGCATTGGTGCGATAGAAAACTGCCGTTTGGCCAGGCGTTGAAAGACCTTTATCCATAAGCGAGCGAACTTCGTCTTTAACAAATTCAGCTTCATCGTGTTCGGATTCGGCCACATAACCAACTAATGGCGCACCGGCACCGGCTTGTGACCAAAGGTTTTTCTCTTTGCGTGACTCATTCTGAGTGATCACGGCATTTGCCGCATTGAGAATATTTTGAGTAGATCGATAATTCTGTTCGAGCAAGATTGTGGTCGCGCTTGGGTAATCAAGTTCAAACTGCATAATGTTTCGAATAGTGGCGCCACGGAAGGCATAGATGGATTGGTCGGCATCGCCCACCACGCATAGTTCAGCCGGTGGCAAGCCTTCGAGGTCGCTACCAACTAGCTCGCGCACCAGAATATATTGCGCATGGTTGGTGTCCTGATACTCATCTACTAACACATGGCGAAAGCGCGAACGATAGCGAGCTTTCGCTTCTGGAAAACGCTGTAGCACTTCAACTGTTTTTAAAATTAGATCATCAAAATCCATCGCATTAGATTGCTGCAACCGACGTTGGTAGAGCGCATAGACATCTGCCACAACTTCTTGAAATTGATTAGTAGCGGCATTTAAATAATCAGCTGGCCCCATTAACTCGTTCTTGGCATTGCTAATAACTGATTGAAATTGGCGTGGTGGATAACGTTTAGCATCAAGATTTAAATCCTTTGAAACAATGGTAATCAAGCGCAAACTGTCAGCTGAATCATAAATTGAGAAAGAATTGCTGTAACCCAATCGCGCAGCTTCTTGACGCAAGATTCGAACGCAGGCCGAGTGAAAAGTTGAAACCCACATAGATTGCGCAATTGGTCCAACTAATTCTTTAACCCGCTCCTTCATTTCACCGGCTGCTTTATTGGTAAAAGTAATCGCCAGAATTGAATATGGGGTCGCATTTCGCCTTGCCATCAAATAAGCGATGCGCCGAGTTAAAACTCGAGTTTTACCGGAGCCAGCTCCTGCCACAATGAGAAGTGGCCCGCCAGCATGAACTACGGCAGCGCCCTGTTGCGGGTTAAGCCCCGCAATCAAAGGGTCATTACTGATTTCGGTGCCGCTCATGACGCGCAGTCTATTAGGCTACGGCGACAGAATTGTTTAAGGGAGCAGACACATGGAACCGATCGCCGATAGTGAGATCAAGCGAGTTCTAGTTGTTTGTGCCCACCCAGATGATTCTGATTTCGGTGCATCAGGCACCATCGCGCAATGGGTAAAAGCTGGCGTTGAGGTTGGCTACGTTCTTTGCACCAATGGCGATCAAGGTGGCGAAGAATCTGGAATCCCGTTAGAAGAAATGCCGCAAGTACGTCAACGCGAACAACGCGAAGCTGGTGCGGTTATCGGCGTCACTGACATTACATTTTTGAATTATCGCGACGGTTGGCTTGAACCAACAATTCCACTACGTAAAGATATTGTGCGCGAGATTCGTCGCTTTAAACCAGATCGCCTAGTTTGTCAGAGCCCAGAACGTAACTGGGATCGCATCGGTGCGAGCCATCCAGATCACCTTGCTGCTGGCGAATCAGCAATCCAAGCGGTTTATCCAGATGCCCGTAATCCCTTTGCTTTTACTGATTTAAAAGAGGCTGGCTTTGAACCATGGCGAGTAAAAGAAATTTGGGTTATGGGCCATACGCAGCCAGATCATTGGGTGGATATCACGGAAACTTTTGCGTTAAAAGTTAAAGTGCTTCAAGCTCATGCCTCGCAAACTGCGCACAATAAAGAATTAGAAAATATGTTGCGTGAGTGGGGCATGCGCAATGCTGCCAATGGGGGCTTTGCTGATGGAGTTATTGCTGAAGCTTTTAAGATTGTAAATACAAACTAGCGAACAATAACGCGACGAATCTCAACTGTTTGAACTGGGAAACCATCGCCGTTGTAGTAATACTTGCCATCTTGGCCTTGCTTTGCAGCACCGGCAGCTGCAATAGCGCGAAGCGTCTCTAGCCCACTAGTGATGCGCCCCCACACGGTGTAGTAAGGGTTCAGCGCTGAATCTTCATAAACAAAGAAGACCTGGCTGCCATTTGTATTCTTGCCAGAGTTAGCCATTGCCAAAGTTCCAGCTGGATAAGTCATAGTTTCACCAACTGGCAAATTCTCATCTGAAATTCCAGTCCAAGGCTTGCGATTAAAGACTGGTCCGCTGGATCCTGTTGCAGTCGGATCGCCACATTGCAGAACGTAGAGTCCTTGCGTGGTTAAGCGATGACAAAGAGTTCCGTTATAAAAGCCGCGACTGGCCAATGTTGCTAACGCAGTTAAAGTTTGTGGCGCCTTTGCGCCAACTGTCTCAACCACAATATTCCCGCAATTAGTGACAAAGGTAAATGTAGTTGGTAAAGATTTGGCCACCGTCTTTGGTTGTAAAACTGAAGGCGATGAATGTGGTTTAGAAGTTGCTTTGCTACAAATCTTTACTGGCTCTTTAGGAGCTGCCGAAACCGTTGGCGCAAGTGAAACTGCCAAAACAATTGCGGTTGCGGTAACTAAAGTGCGTTTCATAATGGGCTAAGAATACCGATCGCTCGGGTTACTCCCACTCGATAGTTGCTGGGGGTTTGCTAGTAATATCCAGAGTGACGCGATTTACTTCGCGCACTTCGTTGGTAATACGCGTGGAAATCTTGGCTAGGACCTCATAAGGAACGCGGGACCAGTCCGCCGTCATGGCATCTTCGCTCGAAACCGGGCGCAGCACGATTGGGTGGCCATAAGTACGACCATCGCCCTGCACGCCAACACTTCGCACCTCAGCTAGCAGCACCACTGGGCATTGCCAGATTTCGCGATCAAGGCCAGCGGCCTTTAGCTCTTCGCGAGCAATGGCATCTGCTTCACGCAAAATCTCTAACCGTTCAGCCGTTACTTCACCAATGATGCGAATTCCCAGGCCAGGGCCAGGGAAAGGTTGGCGCCAAATGATTGCTTCAGGTAAACCTAACTGCAAACCAACTTGGCGAACTTCATCTTTAAATAAAGTTCGAAGCGGTTCGATTAATTTAAATTTTAGATCATCAGGTAAGCCGCCTACATTGTGGTGCGATTTAATATTTGCAGTGCCCTCACCGCCACCAGACTCAACGACATCTGGGTAGAGCGTGCCCTGTACTAAGAATTCAACATCTCCCCCAGCAGCAATATCGCGCGCAGCTTTTTCGAAGGAACGAATAAATTCGCGACCAATAATCTTTCGCTTAGTCTCGGGGTCAGTAACACCAGCTAGTGCTGACAAGAATTGCTCTTTGGCATCAACAACAACAAGTGATACTCCAGTTGCTGCCACAAAGTCACGTTCGACTTGTTCAGATTCGCCTTTACGTAACAAGCCATGATCTACAAACACACAAGTTAATTGGTTTCCAACCGCTGCTTGAATAATTGCAGCAGCTACTGCTGAATCAACGCCACCAGATAGCCCGCAGATTACTCGCTTATCGCCGATGACTGCTTTTGCTTTGGCAATTTCGGTGGCGGCAATATTTTCCGAAGTCCAAGTAGGTTCACAAGCAGCAATCTCAATTAACCAACGCTTTAGAATCACTTGGCCTTGTTCAGAATGTAGAACTTCTGGGTGGAATTGAACGCCAGCTAATTTTCCATCGCTACTTTCAAATGCGGCAATCGGCGTATCAGCAGTTACGGCACAGACTGTGAAACCAGCTGGGGCGGTTGTAACCGCATCACCATGGCTCATCCAGACGTTTTGCTTTGCTGGTAGGCCGGCAAATAATTTTGCACTCGTGGTTGCGGTAATTTCAGTACGGCCAAATTCAGATTTTCCAGTTTGGCTAACTACCCCGCCAAGAGCTGCAGCCATTGCTTGGAAACCATAACAAATGCCAAATACTGGAATACCTAGCTGCAGAATACTTTCATCAAACTTTGGCGCACCCGGTGCATAAACGCTAGAAGGACCGCCCGATAAAATGATTGCACTTGGTGCTTTGGCAGTAATTTCGGCCGCAGTAATAGATGATGGCACGATCTCAGAGAAAACATTTGCTTCGCGAACTCGGCGCGCAATTAACTGCGCATACTGCGCACCAAAATCAAGAACAAGTACTGGATTAGCCACGATTGATAAGTACCTCGACGCGCTGGAATTCCTTGACATCGGAATATCCGCAAGTAGCCATTGCGCGGCGAAGAGCACCGAATAAGTTCATCGAACCATCTGAAGTACTTGAAGGTCCGAGCAGAATTTCTTCGAGCGTGCCAACTGTGCCAACGGCAACGCGCTCGCCACGAGGTAGAACAGCGTGATGCGCCTCTGAACCCCAGTGCCAACCTAAACCAGGAGCTTCTGTGGCTTTTGCTAATGGTGAACCCATCATTACCGCATCAGCGCCCATCGCAATTGCTTTTGCAATATCGCCACTGCGACCAACGCCGCCGTCAGCAATAACGTGCACGTAACGGCCGCCAGATTCATCGAGATATTCGCGACGAGCGGAGGCTACTTCGGCAACGGCAGATGCCATTGGAACTTGAATACCTAAAACTTTGCGAGTGGTGTGTGCTGCCCCTCCTCCAAAACCAACAAGAACACCAGCAGCACCTGCACGCATTAAGTGCAGCGCACCTGTTGCAGTAGCAACGCCACCAACAATTACCGGCACATCTAGTTCATAAATAAACTTTTTCAAGTTAAGTGCATCATCACGATTTGCTACATGCTCAGCACTTACAGTGGTTCCGCGAATAACGAAGATATCTACGCCAGCTTCAACAACTGCCTTATGTAGCTCAGCAGTGCGTTGTGGCGAAAGCGATGCTGCAACCGTTACACCGGCATCACGAATTTGCTTGATGCGTTCTTTAATCAGTGCTGGCTGAATTGGAGCGCTATAAAGCTCTTGCATACGACGAGTTGCCTGCGCATCAGGCATTGATGCAATTTCACCTAATTGAATACGGGGATCTTCATATCTGGTCCAGAGGCCTTCAAGGTTTAGAACGCCGAGGCCACCTAACTTGCCAATCGCAATTGCAGTTTGTGGTGAAACCACTGAATCCATCGGCGCTGCCAACATTGGTAACTCAAATTTATAAGCATCGATCTGCCATGAGGTCGAAACATCTTCAGGGTCGCGAGTACGACGTGAGGGCACAATCGCAATATCGTCAAAGGAGTAGGCCTGGCGAGCGCGCTTGCCGGGTGCAATTTCAATTTCGAACATTTACTTAGCCCTAGCCTTTCTTCGCATAGTTAGGGGCATCTGCCACGTGTAATACATCGTGCGGATGGCTCTCTTGTAAGCCAGCTGCCGTAATTTGAATTAGCCGACCATCGCGGCGCAAAGTATTGATATCTGGTGCTCCGGCATAGCCCATGCCAGAACGCAGGCCACCTACTAATTGATGAACTACTTCGGCCACAGTGCCGCGATACAAAACTTTTCCTTCGATACCTTCAGGAACTAATTTATCTTCGGATAAAACATCGTCCTGCATATAACGATCTTTAGAATATGACTTCTGCTCGCCGCGTGATTGCATCGCACCAAGTGAACCCATTCCGCGATAGCCCT
>CAXNJS010000043.1:0-9221 GCA_964202795.1 Candidatus Planktophila sp. | reverse complement strand
GTGCAAAATTGCACTTTCTTGCGAGTCTTATCTCCACCCTGACCAATTTGAGTCAAACCAAGACGCGCTTGTTTACGTCTTGATTGGTGTTGATTTTCTATGGCTCTACAACCACGTACCCCTGCCCCAGGCAAAGCTCGACGAGCGGCCGCGGCTAAAGCTGGCAAGCCAGCAAATAAAACGACAGCGCAGAAAGAATCTGCCACTCGTCGTTACGCTGATATTGATCCACGTTCGGTATCCAAGAAAGAAGCTCGCAACCTAGAGCGTTCAAAGTTACGCGCAAAGCGTTATGCCGAATCAAAAGTTTCTAAGCCACGCGCTGAAAAGCCAGTTGATGGAAATACTGAAGTTCCAGTATTCGAACGTTCTCGTTCATCAAAGCCAACAACCGGTAAGCCACGTACTTCAGCACCACGATCATCAAATACTCGTTCATCTTCACCACGCACTGATCGCGGTGCACGACCAACAACAGGTCGCCCAGAACGTAAAACATCTGAACGTCCATCTTCTGATCGTCCACGTGCAGAGCGTCCTGCTTCAGATCGTGCACGTAATGACCGTCCACGTACTGATGCGCCACGTAGCGAAAAACCAGCATTTAAAAAGACTTTTACTGACAAGCGCGAAAAGCCAGAGACTCGCGCAACTAAGTTTGTAGCAGAGCGCGCAACACGTCCTGATCGCAATCCAGCGCCTGCACGAAATGCTGACACAGTGCCATCAACTCGTCGCGATGCAGCTAAAGCACGTGCAAATCGCAGCAACGATGGTCGTCCGAATTTTGAACCACGCAAGCGCGAAAAATATGTTCCCGGCGTTGGCAAGCGCAGCGAAAACACAGCTCGCGATTTAAGGCGTTCTGAAGATCGCACTAACTCTTATAACCGACCAGAGCGCACATCAAGTGCTTATGGTCGCACTCACTCAGCAACAACCGATTTCGGTGCTGATGATAATTACATCTCAGCGAATTTAGCTGATGCTAATTTGATTGATGCCACACCAAAGACAGCAATCACAATGACTTTCGCTGAACTAGGTATTGCACCTAAGTTAGTTGAACGCCTTACTGCGCAAGGAATTAAACATCCGTTCCCAATTCAGATTGCAACGCTGCCTGATGCTCTCGCTGGTAATGACATCTTGGGCCGTGGCCAAACTGGTTCAGGTAAGACACTTGCTTTCGGTTTAGCAATGCTGACCAATCTAAATGGTCGCGTAGCGAAGCCGCATAAGCCACTTGGTTTGGTATTAACACCAACTCGCGAATTAGCACAGCAGATTGATGAAGTTTTAACCCCACTTGCGAAATCAATTGGTCTTGATTCAGTAGTAATTGCTGGCGGAATGCCTTACGGCAAGCAGATCACTGCAATGCGTCAATCTTGCCCAATCTTGGTTGCAACACCAGGACGTTTGATTGATCTACTTGATAAAGGCGAAGTTCAACTCGATGATCTACAGATCACCGTTCTTGATGAAGCTGATCAAATGGCTGACATGGGCTTCTTGCCAGTTGTTAAAGAAATTCTTGATCAAGCAAAGCCAGATGGACAGCGCTTATTGTTCTCAGCAACTCTTGACCGTGGCGTTGATGCGCTAGTTAAGAAGTATCTAAACAATCCAAAGACCCACTCATTGCAGAACGATCGTGCCTCAGTTTCAACCATGAAGCACTACGTACTAACAATGCAGACCACCGATAAAGATGATGTAACTGCGCAGATCGCATCTCGCAGCGGCAAGACCATCTTGTTCGTGAAGACTCAACGTGGCGCTGATCGTCTATGTGACAAACTTGCTCATGCAGGTGTTCCAGTTGGCGCACTTCACGGTGGAAAGTCACAAGCAGTTCGTACTCGTACTTTGGCGCTCTTTAAGGAAACCCCTAACGCAGCCCTAGTTGCAACCGATGTTGCAGCTCGTGGTATTCACGTTGATGGCATCTCTTTAGTTGTGCACTTCGATGCTCCAGCTGATCACAAAGATTACTTACACCGTTCTGGTCGTACTGCTCGTGCTGGTGAAGAAGGCAATGTTGTTCTTCTTTCAACCACTAAGAGCCAATCAGGTGTTAAGTCACTTACTTCACGCGCCGGCGTTACTCCGATATTTGTTCACGTCGAACCAATGTCTAATGAGTTAATTGAAATTACTGGCGCAATTGAACCTTCAGGTATTCCATACATCGCGCCAGTGATGGAGAACAAGGGACCAAGCCGCGGCAACCGTCGCCCTCGCCCTAACTCAAGCGAACGTCGTCGTCGCCCTCGTTAATTCGATTTGATCTAACCGGTTTAGTAACTCCAAGGTTACTTCACCAGCTTTAGGTGCAACGCAGGCGTAAGAGATTTCAATCGCAAAATCAATTCTGGATATGAATTTTTCGACCACTGATAAATCACCGCGCACAAGTAGTGCGAATTCGAATTCACCTATTCGAGCGATTAAATCTTCGGCTCTTGCACTATTTGATAACACGTCGGCAAATGCCACAATTTCATCAATTGTTGAAGTGGCTGGCAGTTCCAACCTAATTGCACAAAGTTCAATCGCATTGCGTTGGAAACGAGCAAGTTCACGAGCCATCTCCTCGTAATAAAGTGGTGGGGCTAGCAAATTTGTTAATGAATCATGGCGGCCATCGTGTGAGATTGGTTCGAAAATCGGTTTTTCCATTAGATTACTCATCTCAAGGAAGATCGAAGGAGCATGATGTGAGCGCTGAATCAAAGAAGCATCTCAGTCAATCTGCTCGTCGCAATATCGTGACAGCCCTGCTCAACTTGGAAGGCGCTGTCGTATTAGCCCTAGGGGCTTTTCTAATTCTTAAAGCGATAACTGCTGATTCAGTTGAATTGGCGCCACTAGCCGGTGAAATAATGTTCTCTATGATCGGTGGTTTAGGGCTGTTGGCATCGGCTTATTCATTTAAAAATAAGCGCAGATTTGGTCGTGCGCCGGCCGTATTGGCCAATTTAATCGCCCTCGGTGTCGCGAAATATCAATTTGAAGGCGGCCTCTGGTTTGTTGCCCTGCCGCTAGTTATTGTTGCGGCGTTAATCCTTTATTGCGCAGTAACAATTGTTCCAGAAGGTGAGTAATGGTCAGCATTGCAGTTGTTGGTAGCACCAATATCGACATGGTTGCATACACCGATCAGATTCCAGAGCGTGGTGAAACTGTTACTGGCAAAGACTTTGTAATTGGTTTCGGCGGCAAAGGTGCAAATCAAGCTGTCATGGCGGCGCGTTTAGGTGTTCAGACTTATATGGTTGGCGCAGTTGGCGATGATGTATTCGGTCAATCTGCAATTAAGAATTTTGTTGATCAGGGCGTGAACACGCAATTCCTAGCAACCGTGCCCGGCTCTAGTGGTGTGGCACCTATTTGGGTTGATGGCGAGGGCGATAATCGCATCATCGTGGTTCCCGGCGCTAATGCCAAAGTAACTGTTGCCCAAGTTGAAAATGCAATTAACTCAATTAAAGATTTAAAGGTAGTCATTGGGCAGTTTGAAATTCCAATTGAAGTTACAACGGCTGCATTTGCAGCTGCTCGCAAATTAGAAATCACAACTATTCTAAATCCGGCGCCGTATCGAAATATTCCAGCTGAACTATTATTGGTGACAGATTGGTTAATTCCAAATAGTCACGAATTCCAAGATCTACACCCGCAACATTTAGCACCAAGTTCAGACTCAGTAATCGCTGATTTCGCGGCTACCCAGAAAATAAATTTAGTTGTCACTTTGGGCGAAGATGGTGTCGTAATCGCTGATGGCACAATCACAAAAGTTGCCGCGCAAAAAGTTAAGCCGGTTGACACCACTGGTGCCGGCGATTGTTTCGTGGGCTCCTTTGCATTTGGCTTGGCTATGCAAATGTCACCAGCTAAGGCTGCCGCCCTAGGCTGCCAAACCGCGGGGCTAAGCGTTACTCGGCTTGGGGCACAGAGCTCTTACCCAATGGCATCGGAAGTCGCAGACTTTCTTTTGGCTTAGCAAATTCTGCAAAATGTGCCCAATATCGCTTAAATAACGCTTTAATCTTTGACTAGACGAATTTAGTCATGGGGGCTGACCTCGGTAGACTTCATAGGTAGATCGCAACTAACAAGGGGAGAGCGCCAGTGTCGGCTTCCGATTCAAATATCGATTTTGGTGCTAACGATTGGTTAGTCGAGGAAATGCAAGAGCGATACCTCGCAGACCCCACTTCAATTGATCAAGCTTGGATTGAGTACTTCACAAAAAATGGTGTTGCTGGCACAAGCAATGCAGCTACTCCTAAAGCTGGAGTTCCACCAATTCCTAAGGCGATGCAAGCAAAAGTTGCAGCTCCTGTTGTTGTACCAGTTGCGGCACCAGTTGCGCTAGTTCAAACTCAGCAAGTATTAGTAACAGCCCCGGTGGTAACAACTGCTCCGACACCGGCAGATCCTGTTACCAAGCCAGTTCCAGTATTAGTAACACCTGCAGCATCATCATTAACTCCGATTCGTGGTGTTAGCGCACGAGTTGTTCAAAGTATGGAAGCTTCACTTAGCGTTCCAACTGCAACTAGCGTCCGCGCAATTCCGGCAAAATTAATAATCGATAACCGCATCGTGATAAATAATCACTTGAAGCGAACTCGTGGTGGAAAAGTTTCCTTCACTCACTTAATTGGCTATGCCATGATCAAAGCAATGCGCGCAATGCCAGAGATGAATGTTTTTTATGGTGAGATCGAAGGTAAGCCAGCAATCGGGCAACCAGAACACATCAATATTGGTATTGCAATTGATTTAGCTAAGCCCGATGGCTCTCGTCAATTATTGGTTCCTTCAATTAAAGGTTGTGAAGATTTAGATTTTGCGCAATTCGTAAGTGCTTATGAAGAAGTTATTCGCAAAGCACGTGGTGGCACGCTAACTGTTGAAGACTACGCAGGTACTACAGCCTCACTTACTAACCCAGGCACTATTGGCACCGTTCACTCGGTTCCACGCTTAGTTCAAGGTCAAGGCCTAATTATTGGCGTTGGAGCTATGGATTACCCAGCTGAATTCCAAGGTGCCTCGGATGAAACCTTGGCCCGCATGGCTGTTAGCAAAGTAATTACTTTAACTAGCACTTACGACCACCGAGTTATTCAAGGTGCTCAATCTGGTGATTTCCTGCGTCGAATTCATGAATTGCTACTGGGTGAAGGCCACTTCTATGACGACATCTTTGCAGCACTTCGAATTCCTTACGTGCCAATTCGTTGGGCTACAGATCTTGATTTCACTCGCGACGATCACATCTCTAAAACTGCACGTGTTCAGCAATTAATTCAGGCATACCGCATCAATGGTCACCTGATGGCCGATACTGATCCACTGGAATATAAGCAACGCATTCACCCAGATTTAGATGTTGAAACTCACGGCTTAACTCTCTGGGATCTTGATCGTGAATTTGCAACTGGTGGTTTTGGTGGCAAAGCATTTATGCCGCTCCGCAACATTCTCGGAATTCTACGCGATTCATACTGCCGCTCAATCGGCGTCGAGTATATGTTTATTGAAAATCCGGCTGAACGCAAGTGGATGCAAGAACATATAGAAGTTGGAACTCCAAAAGTAGCCCGCGAAGAACAGCTACGTATTTTGCGCAAACTAAATAGCGCCGAAGCTTTTGAATCATTCTTGCAAACTAAGTTTGTGGGCCAGAAGCGATTCTCACTTGAAGGTGGCGAAGCTGTTATTCCACTTCTTGATGCGGTTATCTCGGCTGCGGCTGAAGCAAAACTTGATGAAGTTTGTATCGGTATGCCACACCGTGGTCGTTTAAATGTGTTGGCAAATATTGCCGGCAAGTCACACGGTCAGATCTTCCAGGAATTCGAAGGTCACTATCAAGAGAATCAAGTTCAAGGTTCGGGCGATGTTAAGTACCACTTAGGTACTGAAGGCATATTTACCGCTGAATCAGGGGCTACCACAAAGATTTATTTGGCAGCTAACCCATCGCACCTAGAGGCGGTAAACCCAGTACTAGAAGGCATTGTGCGGGCTAAGCAGGATAGGTTAAATATCAAGAATATTTTCTCGGTCCTACCAATCTTGATGCACGGCGATGCTGCCTTTGCTGGACAAGGTGTAGTTGCCGAGACTCTGCAGATGTCACAACTTCGTGGCTATCGCACCGGCGGAACCGTACATATTGTTGTAAATAACCAAGTTGGTTTTACTACCTCACCTCATGGTTCTCGCTCTTCAACTTACTCAACTGATTTTGCCAAGATTATTCAAGCGCCGGTATTCCACGTAAATGGTGATGATCCTGAAGCATGTGTCCGTGTTGCACATTTAGCTTTCCAATATCGCCAAGAATTTAACAAGGATGTAGTAATTGACATGGTTTGCTACCGCCGCCGTGGACACAATGAAGGCGATGAGCCAAGTTTCACTCAGCCACTTATGTATAAGTTAATTGATGCTAAGCGCACAACTCGTACTTTGTACACTGAAAGTTTGATTGGTCGTGGCGATATTACGCAGGTAGAAGCCGAAGCGGTTGCGAAAGATTTCCAAGATCAACTCGAAGCAGTATTTGCTTCAGTTCATAATCACGAAGCTGAACAACCAGCGCACCGACAGATTCCACAAGTTCCAGCACCTACAACTGTTAACACTTCAATAACTGAAGCAGTTGCTCGCCAGATTGCAGCTACTCAGGTTGCAGTTCCAGAAGGTTTCACAATTCATCCGAAGTTAGTTCCGCAACTAACTAAGCGCGTTGAGATGTTAAATGATGGAACCATCGACTGGTCAATGGGTGAAACTCTAGCCTTTGGTTCATTACTTCTTGAAGGTCGACCAATTCGCTTAGCTGGTCAAGATTCCCGCCGCGGTACTTTCTCAAATCGTCATGCAGTCATCGTTGATAAAGAAAATGCCAGCGAGTGGACTCCGCTACGCGGCCTAATTCAAGATGAAAATCAATTCTTTGTGATCGACTCATTGCTCTCGGAATACGCTGCAATGGGCTTCGAGTATGGCTATTCAGTGGTCCGCGAGGATGCGCTAGTTCTATGGGAAGGCCAGTTTGGCGATTTCAGCAATGGCGCACAAACAATTATTGATGAGTTTATTTCCTCTGCTTTGCAAAAGTGGGGCGAGCGTTCATCGCTAATTCTTCTTCTGCCACATGGCTATGAAGGTCAAGGGCCAGATCACTCATCCGGTCGCATTGAACGTTACCTATTGCTCTGTGCTGAAAATAATATGACGGTTGCGCAACCTTCAACACCTGCTTCTTACTTCCACTTATTGCGTTGGCATGCAGCTAATCCTGCTCGTCGCCCAATGGTGGTCTTTACACCTAAGTCAATGTTGCGACTAAAGGCTGCAGCTTCATCACTAAGTGATTTCACATCTGGAACTTTCCGCCCAGTTATCGGTGATGACAAAGTTGCCAACGCTTCACGTGTGATTTTCTGTACCGGCAAGATCTATCACGATCTAATTGCTGAACGCGAAAAGAATGGCGAAAATTCAACTGCTATCGTTCGAGTTGAACAGTTATATCCATTGCCTGCAGCCGAGATGGCAGCCGAAGCTGCTAAACATCCAAACGCTTCTCTTCTTTGGGTTCAAGACGAACCAGCTAATCAAGGCGCTTGGTCACATATCGCACTTGGAACATCTGAACACTTCGGTGGCACTGGCTTTAGTGGTCGCACACTTCGTCGAGTTTCTCGTTTGGCGAGTGCTTCACCTGCAACTGGAAATCATCATTGGCACGAAGAAGAAGCTAAGGCACTAATGACTGAGGCGTTTACTCGCTAATTACTTACGACCGCGTTTGCTATTAGCTTTCTTGAAACGAAATAACACTCGCGCACGTAGTTCGCTTTCGCTGATCCAACCCCATTGACGCGAATCTGTGCTGGCTTCATTGTCGCCTTCAACCCAAACTTTGCCGGCATTTTCACCACTACCAATTTCAATTACCCGCTTTAATACAAATACCCCTGGCCGATCAGCACGCTCAATTACATAGACTTTGAGTGCCTTTAAATCAGGAATGGCAGGTTCGGTAGCCCAGAAAACGACCAGCCAATCGCCTTCCACCAGCGTGGGCGACATGGAATCTCCAGCAACGGCGACTGTGCGCCAAGCGGACGAGCCAAATTTGCCCATAGGCGGTAGTGTCACACTTAGGAATCAAAAAACCAAACGTTTATTGCACGAAAGGGAACCTCAAATGATTTCATTTCTAAAGCCAAGCACCACTGTCTACGCGCACTGCGACCTACCTTGTGGCGTTTACGATCCAGCTCAAGCCAAGATCGAAGCGCTTTCAGTTAAGGCTTGCATGGAAAAGTATGCAGCTAACACAGATGCTGATTTCCGTTCTCGCTCAGTTGCAATCAAAGAAGAGCGTTCACATCAAGTTAAAGAGCACCTATGGGTTCTCTGGACAGATTATTTCAAGCCAAATCACTTTGAGGCATACCCACAACTTCACACTCTCTTTAACGATGCAACTAAGTTAGCTGGAGCTGCCGGCACTAAGGGCACCCAAGATGTTGCAGTTGCCGATAAGTTAATTGGCAAGATTGATGAAATTGCAGCGATCTTCTGGGAGACCAAGAAGTAAATTAATTAATTCGCGGCGCGCTAGTTAGCGTTTGAGCCGCAGTTCGGGCGAGGAAAGATACTCGCTCGACTGCGGTTCTTTTAATTTGACCATGAGCAATATGTCGTTCACCATCGTAAATATCGCATTCGAACGTTAATTCTTTTCCGTTTACTTCAATACATCTAGCCATACCGCGAATCTCAGTTCCGATTGATACACCAGCAATAACTTCAATCGAACTACCACTTAAAATGGTGGTTTCGCTGCCCTCGAAATATTCGGCGATTGCTGTAACACACGCGCTTTCCATTACATTTAACAAATGCGAGCCAGCAGCAATTGGTAATTCACCGATTCCAAGGGCCACAGCAGTGTCACCGGGGCGAATCACCATGGCCGCCAATCCAACTGCGCCTAAGTATTCGCTCTCGATATTCATAATTAATTACTCGCCATCATTTGTGTAGGCAAGGGCAACTCGCTCGAAGCGCTTTGCGCATTCGGCTGGGTTCGCTTTAACCAACTCAGTAGATGTCATCACCATAAGGCTATCTGGCAACCACGGGATTTTGCATTTTTTACGTCGTTGCCGAACTGG
>CAXNJS010000042.1:0-9411 GCA_964202795.1 Candidatus Planktophila sp. | reverse complement strand
CTGTTGCATCCTGACCTGATACGCAAACCTTGCCGTTTAGCTTGTTCTTCTTAAGAACAGCAACTGCAGCTAAGCCAAGACCTTCGTTAGCTGATACAACTGCATCAAGCTTTCCGCCAGCCTTTGACAACATCTGCTCGAAGATTGTTCCACCCTTTACGTTGTCCCAATCTGGAACTGCTTGATCGTCAACCAAGGTGTAAGCCTTTGAATCGATCAATGGACGTAGTACTGAGTCGTAACCAGCCTTGAATAGTGTTGCGTTGTTATCTGTAGGTGAACCGTTTAAGTAAACAATGCGAGCTGTTGTCTTACCAGCAGCATCTAGACATGCCTTGATGCCTTCACCTTGTAGACGACCAACAGCTTCGTTATCGAATGAAACGTAGTATGAAGCTGAACCGTTAAGTGTTAGACGGTCGTAGTCAATTGTTGGAACGCCTTGTGCAGCAGCCTTATCCTGAACAGCCTTAGCTGAATCTGAATCTAGGTTAACCATGATTAGAACCTTGGCACCTGCTGAAAGCATTTGATCAGCAATTGTCTGGAATGCGGCCTTATCGCCATTTGCATTCTGGATATCGACCTTAACTCCAGCAGCATCGAATGCTGCTTGAAGGAATCCACGGTCTGCTGTTTCCCAACGTGCTGATGAAGCAGCATCAGGAAGAATTACACCAACGAAACCATCTGCGGCTTCGTCGCTCTTTGAACAACCTGTTAATGCGATTGCAACTGCAGCAATAACTGCAGTGAACGCAATACGGCGCTTTGACATAGATTGGAACCTTTCGAAAGGTGGCACATCCCTGGTGAAACTTTTTTCAACCAGATGAAGAGGATGAAACCTGAACTGAAGGTAGTGGGATTTGTCCAAAAGGTCACTAGGTGAAATCGGACATTTAGCACTTAGCCGCTAACAATTTGGTAACTGTTAACTTTGCGAAAGTAGGCTAAAAAACCAGCGAAAAATGACTTATCTAGCCAAATCTTGTGCGGAGATAGGGGTAACCAATGGTTAGAAGCAAGATAGATAGGTGTAACGGTAACCTTGCGCGGTGAGCCCAGAAATCAGCACTGCCGCCGAATCTACCCAAGATGCGCAAACTGTCCTTGAGGCGCACATCTTGGGCGTAGTCGCGCAGGCAATCGCTCGGGGAGCTTTTACGGGCGCGGTTCCAGCCAGCGTTCGGCTCGAACGGCCCAAGAATCGTGACCATGGCGATTATGCGACTTCGATTGCGTTGCAATTAGCTAAAGCGGCCGGCCTTGCCCCGCAAGAAGTTGCCAAAATTATTGCAGCAGATTTAACTGCACTTGATGCAATTACTTCGGTTGATATTGCTGGCCCAGGTTTTATTAACATTACTTTGAATCGAGCGAGCCAAGCAGAATTAGTTCGCACAATTTTAACTGCAGGTGAAAAATACGGTCATGGCAATTCGCTTAATGGCGTGAGCATCAACCTCGAATTCATTAGCGCGAATCCAACTGGGCCATTGCACTTAGGACACACTCGTTGGGCAGCAGTGGGCGATGCCCTTGGTCGGGTACTTGCTGCAGCTGGTGCGAAAGTAACCCAAGAGTTTTATATCAATGACCGTGGAAACCAGATGGATTTATTTGGTGCATCCGTTGAAGCTGCGGCCCTTGGTTTGCCAATTCCGGAAAATGGCTATCAAGGCGAATACATTGGCGACTTAGCCAAAGAATTAGTTGCCCAAGATAAAAGTATTTTGGAATTATCTGGCGCAGCACGCACTACCGAATTCCGTGAGCGTGCCTATAAATTACAACTTGCCCAACAACAGGGCGTTCTCGAAACTTTCCATACTCATTTTGATGTTTGGTTCTCTGAGCGCACATTGCACGAAAGTGGCGCAGTTGAACATGGCATGGATAAATTGCGAAAGCAGGGCCACGTTTTCGAACTAGAAGATGCCACATGGCTGCGCACCACTGACTATGGCGACGATAAAGATCGGGTTTTGATTAAAAGTGATGGCTCGTATACCTATTTCTCTTCCGATACCGCGTATTACATTAATAAGCGTGAGCGTGGCTCTGATATCTGTATCTACATGTTGGGTGCAGACCACCATGGCTATGTAGGTCGCTTAAAAGCCACTGCTGCTTGCGCTGGCGATGACCCTGAATACAACGTGCATATTCTGATTGGCCAGCTAGTAAAGATTATGGAAGGCGGCGAAGAAGTAAAACTGTCTAAGCGCGCCGGCACAATTATTACGTTAGAAGAGTTAGTTGAAAAAGTTGGCGTTGATGCTGCGCGCTACACCTTGATTCGTTATCCAGTTGAAACCCCAATGGTTTTAGATGTTGATATTTTGAAATCGAATACCAGTGAGAATCCCGTTTACTACGTGCAATATGCCCATGCCCGAATTGCTGGTGTACTACGCAATGCTGCCGAATTAAATATTTCCAGTGAACTAGCCGATTTTGATCCCGCTCAACTTTCCCATGATCGTGAAAACGAATTACTTGGCTCCCTTGCTCAGTTCCCACGCATTGTTGCTAGCGCTGCCGAGTTACGCGAACCACATCGCGTTGCTCGCTACCTCGAAGAATTAGCTGGCGTTTATCACGGCTTCTATGCCGACTGTCGGGTCTTGCCACTTGGCGATGAACCAGCAGCTGCTGTTCATTCAGCGCGCGCAGCACTTTGCGCCGCAACTAAACAAACTTTAAATAATGGATTGCAACTACTTGGTGTTAGCGCACCGGAGCGGATGTAACTATGACTATTCAAAATGAAAAAATGTGGTCACAGAGTGTTGATTGCAGTAGTGCTGAATTAAGCATTAGTGGAATTTCAGTATCAACTTTGGCGACAGAATTTGGCACACCAGCCTTTATTTTAGATGAAGCTGATTTCCGTACTCGAGCATTAGCTTGGAATGATTCGCTGCAGACAAACTTTGGCGATAACGCGGGCACGGTTTATTACGCTGCTAAAGCCTTTATTTGTACCGAAGTTGCTCGCTGGATAACTGATTTAGGAATCGGTATTGATGTTTGCACTTCTGGCGAGTTAGCTGTGGCACTTGCAGGCGGCGTAAACCCAGCCAAAATTGAGGTCCATGGCAACAACAAGTCGCTTAGCGAGATTGAGCGCGCAGTAGAAGTTGGCGTTGGCACGATCGTGATGGATTCAATGCATGAAATCGAGCGCGTTGCCGCAGCTGCAACTAAGTTCGGAAAAGTGCAACGGGTTTACTTGCGCCTAACCCCTGGTATTCAAGCCCACACCCACGAATCTATTTCAACTGCACACGAAGATGTGAAGTTCGGTTTTTCAATTGCCAGTGGTGCTGCTTGGGCCGCAATCGAAACAGTTCGTAAGAATTCTTCTCTTGAACTGCGCGGATTCCATTCCCATATTGGTTCCCAAATCTTTGGGGTTGAATCATTTGAATTAGCAGCAGAGCGTTTGATTGGCCTCCTTGCTAAGTACCGCGATGCTTTCGGTAGTGAATTACCAGAACTTGATTTAGGTGGCGGTTATGCAATTGCTTATTTACCTGGCGAAGTAACCGTTAAGCCAGCAGATGTAATTCCGGCACTTGCAAAAACTGTTAAGGCGGCATGTGCTGCTGCAAATTTAGCAGTGCCGCGAATTTCAATTGAACCAGGTCGCGCAATTGTTGGGCCAACCATGTTTACGCTTTACGAAGTTGGCACCACCAAAGATGTGACTCTAGAAACTGGCGAGATTCGCAAATACATTTCCATCGATGGGGGCATGAGCGATAACGCGCGCCCTGCTCTTTATGACGCAGAATATTTTGCAGTACTAGCTAATCGCACATCAACGGCCGCTGTTACTAATTCTCGGTTAGTCGGAAAACATTGCGAAACTGGCGACATTGTTATTAGCGAAATTGATTTACCTAGCGATATCGCCCCAACTGATTTAATCGCAGTTCCAGCAACTGGTGCATATGGCCGTTCGATGGCAAGTAATTACAATCATGTGCCAAAACCACCAGTTATTTCAGTAAAAGATGGCAAAGCCCGCGTGATTGTGCGCCGTGAGACTGAAGCCGATCTACTCAACCTCGATATTTAACGCGCATCACCCCATCTGTGAAAGAATTGGTCAATGAGCAGCGAACTTAAAACCATCTCGATTGGCATGCTTGGCTGCGGCGTTGTTGGCAGCCAAGTTGCTCGTCTGCTCCAATCTGACCGCGAAGAGCTTTCAAATCGCTCCGGCGCCGATCTAGTTTTAAAGAAGATTGGCGTTCGTACTAATGCCCCTCGTGAAGGAATTCCAACCCAGTTACTAACTACAGATTTAATGTCAGTAGTTAATGATCCAGAAATTAATATTGTGATTGAAGTTCTTGGCGGCATCGAACCAGCCCGCGAATTAATCTTGGCTGCAATCGCTAATAAAAAATCAGTGATTACTGCGAACAAAGCTTTGCTAGCAACCCATGGCCATGAACTATTTAATGCCGCCGATGCAGCCGGCGTAGATTTATATTATGAAGCAGCGGTAGCGGGTGCGATTCCAATTATTCGTTCAATGCGCGAATCACTAGCTGGCGATCAAATCACTCGCGTGATGGGAATTGTTAATGGCACCACAAACTACATTTTGACCAAGATGCATGAAGAAGGTCGCAGCTTCGCTGATGTGTTAGCTGAAGCGCAGAAACTTGGTTATGCCGAAGCAGATCCAACTGCCGACATTGAAGGTCACGATGCGGCCGCCAAAGCTGCGCTATTGGCTAGCTTGGCTTTTCATAGCACTGTGACAATTGATGAAGTTTATTGCGAAGGTATTTCAAATATCAGCGCCGATGATATTGCCGCTGCCAAAGTAATGAACTCAGTAATTAAGTTATTAGCAATTGCTGAACTAACCGTGAAAGATGAAATTTCAGTTCGAGTTCACCCAGTTATGTTGCCAGTAACTCACCCGCTGGCAAGTGTGCGTGATGCTTTTAATGCTGTGTATGTGGAATCCGAAGCTGCTGGTCAGCTGATGTTCTATGGTCGCGGCGCAGGTGGTGCCCCAACCGCATCTGCCATCTTGGGTGATCTAGTAGCAGTTACACGTCACCGCGCCTATTCCACTGTTGGATATGGCGAAAGTGATTATGCAGATTTAGATATCGCACCCCTTGGCGATGTGAAGTCACAATTCTTAATCCGCCTCTGGGTAGCTGATAAATCAGGTGTTTTAGCTGGCATTGCCACTGTTTTTGCAAAGCAAGGCGTATCTATTCAAGGCGTTCGCCAATCTGGCATGGGCCTTGATGCCGAACTAATCGTGGTCACTCACGCAGCAACTGAAGATGATTTAGATGCCACCGTTGAAGCGTTAAAGGCCATGGATATGGTTAAAAATGTGGAGAGCGTAATTCGAGTCGAAGGTGTTGGTGCGTAATGGGTTTGTTTGGAAACAAAACAGCTAAATCTGGTGGCGCACATCAGTGGCGCGGAGTCATCGAGGAATATCGCGATCGTCTCCCAGTTTCTGCCAAGACTCCAATTATTTCGCTGCGCGAAGGTGGCACTCCACTAATTTATGCCTGCTATTTATCTGAACTATTAGGCAACGATGTTTGGATTAAATTCGAAGGCACCAACCCAACTGGTTCCTTTAAAGATCGCGGTATGACAATGGCGATTTCTAAAGCAGCCGAAGATGGCGCTAAAGCGGTAATTTGCGCGTCCACCGGAAATACTTCAGCTAGCGCTGCGGCTTACGCAGTTAAAGCTGGCATGCGACCAGTTGTATTAATTCCTAATGGCAAAATCGCAATGGGCAAATTAGCCCAAGCGATTGCTCACGATTCAACAATCTTGCAAGTAAATGGAAACTTCGATGATTGTTTAACTTTAGCTCGTGATCTCGCAACTGATTATCCAGTTGCTCTAGTTAACTCTGTGAATCCATATCGCATTGAAGGCCAAAAGACTGGTGCCTTTGAAGTTGTTGACATGCTTGGTGATGCGCCAGATCTGCATGTGTTGCCAGTTGGTAACGCCGGAAACATCACTGCTTACTGGAAGGGCTATCGCGAATATAACCAAGATCGCATCTCGACCAAGTTGCCACAGATGTGGGGATTCCAAGCAGCGGGCTCGGCGCCGATTGTTAAGAATAAAATTATTACTAAGCCAGAAACAATTGCCACTGCGATTCGCATCGGTAATCCAGCTTCTTGGGCGCAAGCAATCGAAGCCCGTGATTCATCAGGTGGGGTAATTGATTCAGTAACAGATCGCGAAATTCTCGCTGCCTACCGCTTAATTGCAGCTAAAGAAGGCATCTTTGTTGAGCCATCTAGCGCTGCCGGTCTTGCTGGTTTGATCAAATACAAGAAAGCCAAGAAGCTGCCAACTGGTAAAAAGATTGTCATCACTGTTACCGGACATGGATTAAAAGATGTCCAATGGGCACTTGAAGGTGCAGCCAAGCCAAAGATTGTTCCAGTTAACGCTAAAGCTGCGGCAAAGGCGCTAGGTTTGTAAAAATGCCTAAACCAACTTTCCGTGCGACTCCCAGTCAGATTCAAGTTCCGGCAACTAGTGCCAACTTAGGTCCGGGCTTTGATTGCCTTGGACTGGCGCTACAAATGCATGATAAATATGTAGCTCGGGTAATTGATGAACCTGGTTTAGATATCGATGTCATTGGCGAAGGTGCTGACAACCTGCCGCGAAATGAAAAGAATTTATTAGTTAAAGCAATGTTTACTGGTTTTGATTATCTAGGTGGTCGACCACGCGGCATCGCACTTCGTGCTAAGAATGTAATTCCACATGGTCGTGGTCTTGGTTCATCTGCCAGTGCCATCGTTGGCGGCTTAGCACTTGCTCGCTCATTAGTTTTAGGTGGCGAAGAGAAATTAACGAATGAAGTTATGTTGCAGTTAGCCACAAATCTCGAAGGTCACCCAGATAATGTAGCTGCTGCAATTTATGGTGGCGCAACAGTTGCATGGCAAGAGAATCAACATAGCAAATTAGTTGCGCAAGCAATTTCACTTGCCGTCGATCACCGAATTTCAGCCATCGCTTTTATTCCAGAATTATCAGTATCAACTTTTAAAGCTCGCAAACTTTTACCCGAAACAATTCCATTTCGCGACTCGGTGAATAACTCAACAAATACTGCGCTTTTAGTTCACGCCTTAACTCTGCGTCCAGATTTATTGTTTATTTCAACGCAAGATTTCTTGCATCAGTCATATCGCCAAGAAGCGATGCCGGCCTCCTTTGCCTTATTAACTAAGTTCCGCAGCGCAGGTGTTGCTGCCTTTATCTCAGGTGCGGGCCCAACTGTGCTGGTCTTACACACTGGTGGCGCCACTGAAGTTGCCGAGCTAACTCATGCGGCAGGGGCTAAATTCCGCGTGGAAGAAGTTGCGATTTCGGCCGCGGGAGTGCTACCGTACTGACATCTTCTTAGGCGATCTGCCTGTAACACCTGAAGGTAATTTAAAAAAATACCACCGGCTTTCGCCGTAAATATCAATCTAGATATGTAAATATCTTAAATATTTCGCGCATAAGCCATAACTGAAAAGATCAAAATGACCGATACACCTGAAGTAACTCCAGTACGTTCAAGCAGTCCTGAGCTATCAGCGATGACTCTTCCGAAACTCAAGGAAGTTGCCACCCAACTGGGAATCGATGGCGCCGCAAAGCTAAAAAAGGATGCCCTCGTAACTGCAATCGCTGACCTACAAGCAGCAAACCGCGATGCCGCAAAGGCCGAACGTGAAGCTCGTCGTGAAGCCCGTAATGCGAAGAAGCGCGGCAATAAAGATAATTCCAATAATTCAAATAACAATGCAAGTGATGATGACAGTGACGGCGACGATGAGGGTGATGACAATTCATCAAGTCCATCGAGCGACTCAAACTCAAATTCAAACCGTCCAAACCGCGATCGCAATGATCGTGGCCGCGATCGTCAAGGCCGCAATCGTCAAGGACGTGATCGTTCAGACCGCGGTGGCCGCGAAGAGCGCGAGATCGTAATTTCTGAAGATGATGTATTACTTCCAGTTGGCGGCATCGCTGACATCATGGAAAGTTATGCATTCATTCGCACCGGTGGTTACCTGCCAAGCCCAAATGATGTTTACATTTCACTACAACAAGTACGTCGCTTTGGTTTGCGTAAGGGCGATGTTGTAACTGGCGCAGTTCGCCAAGCACAAGAGGGCGAGCGCCGCGAGAAATTCAACGCACTTGTTCGTCTAGATACGATCAATGGCGTAACACCTGATGAAGCACGTAACCGGGTTGAGTTCTCAAAGCTAGTTCCGCTTTATCCGCAAGAGCGTTTGCGCTTGGAAACTGAACCAAATATTTTGACTACTCGTGTTATCGATCTAATTTCACCAATTGGTAAAGGCCAGCGCGGACTAATTGTTTCGCCACCTAAGGCTGGTAAGACCATGGTCTTGCAAGCAATTGCTAACGCGATCACAACCAATAACCCAGAGTGTCACTTAATGGTTGTTCTAGTTGATGAGCGCCCTGAAGAAGTTACCGATATGCAGCGTTCCGTAAAGGGCGAAGTTATTGCTTCGACTTTCGATCGCCCAGCAGATGATCACACCACTGTTGCTGAACTTGCAATTGAGCGTGCAAAACGGTTAGTTGAACTCGGTCACGATGTAGTTGTTCTGCTCGATTCAATTACTCGTTTGGGTCGTGCATATAACATCGCAGCTCCTGCATCAGGCCGCATCCTTTCTGGTGGTGTTGATTCAGCAGCTCTCTATCCACCTAAGAAGTTCTTTGGCGCCGCTCGTAATATTGAAGATGGTGGCTCACTAACAATCCTGGCCACAGCACTTGTTGATACCGGTTCTCGTATGGATGAAGTTATCTTCGAAGAGTTTAAGGGCACCGGAAACATGGAACTTATTCTTGATCGCCGCCTGGCTGATAAGCGTATTTTCCCTGCAGTTAACGTTGTTGCCTCAGGTACTCGTAAAGAAGAAATTCTGATGGGTTCTGAGGAACTAAACATTGTCTGGAAACTTCGTCGCGTTCTACACGCTCTTGAACCACAAGCAGCCCTTGAACTATTGCTTGAAAAGATGAAGGGCACTAAGTCCAATGTGGAATTCTTGATGCAGATCCAGAAGACCACAGCAGGTCCTGACAACTAGAGCTTCGCTATTTACCGCGTGAAATCAGCCCGATTTCTCGATATCTAGCCCCCCGCGTTACCCTTACTCCCTATTAACCGCTGGTTCTGGTTCACGTGGCAACACGACCCAGGCCATTAAAAATGAGGTATGAAATGAAGCCAGAGATCCACCCAGAATATAAAGAGACCCAAGTAACTTGTGGTTGCGGCGAGAAGTTTGTTACTCGCTCAACAGTTGCCAGCGGTTCAATCTATGT
>CAXNJS010000041.1:0-9448 GCA_964202795.1 Candidatus Planktophila sp. | reverse complement strand
CGCTCTATGGCAAGCGATACCGTTCTAACTCTCGATGAAGTGACAGTTCGTCGTGGGGCCTCAACTATCTTGGGGCCACTTTCGCTGACCTTGCGTACTGGGCAACGATGGGTGATTTTGGGTCCTAACGGCGCCGGTAAATCAACGCTCTTACAGTTAATCGCAACTCGAATTTTTCCATCTACTGGTTCGGCTCAAGTGCTGGATAAAGCTATGGGCAAAGTTGATCTCTTTGAATTGCGCACGCGAATCGGTTTAGTTTCAGCCAATAGCACAACCGGCATTCCTGATGATGAGTTGGTTCGAGATGTTGTCCTGACTGCGGCTTATGCAATCAGTGGTCGTTGGAATGAAAGCTATGACCTCTGGGATGAGTCTCGAGCTATCGCACTTCTGACAACTTTCGGAGTTCGCTCGCTGGGTGATCGCACCTACGGAACTTTAAGTGAAGGCGAACGCAAGCGTGTCACGATTGCTCGAGCTTTAATGGTTGATCCCGAATTAATTTTATTGGATGAGCCAACTTCCGGATTAGACCTACCTGGTCGCGAAGACCTCTTAGCTAGATTTGCTACCTTCGCCAGTGATCCAGCATCACCGGCTTCAATTATCGTGACTCACCATCTCGAAGAAATCCCAGTCGGCACCACACATGCACTCTTAATCAAGAATGGGCAAATCGCATTTTCGGGTGAAATTGATGATGTCTTGACCACACCTAATGTTTCAGAGGTATTTAATTATCCTCTTACTGTTACCAAAGAAGGTGCTCGGTTCTTTGCTCGCGCAAATCGATAAGAGTTGGCAGCCTTTATTCGCTGAGCATCAATCTGAACTTACCAAGATTCAGGAAGTAATTACGGCACAGCGAATCTCACCTGATTATAAAAATGTACTTCGCGTCTTTACTTACCCGATTAACCATTATCGCGTAGTGATTGTGGGCCAAGATCCATATCCAACGCCGGGGTATGCCACAGGTTTAGCATTTAGCGTTAGCCCCGAGATGACCAAACTTCCCGCGTCATTAAAGAATATTTTCACCGAATATGTTTCAGATACTGGTTTTAACTTTCCAGCAAATGGCGACTTATCGAATTGGGCTGAAAATGGGGTTGCTCTGTTGAATAGTTCATTAACTCTGAATCTTGATGATAAATCAGAACACTTGAAGATTGGTTGGCAAGTAATTACTTCGGCCGCCCTAGATATTTTGGGCAGTCGGGGATGCATTGCAATTCTGTGGGGGAGCCAGGCGCAGAAGATGGGCTCGGAGTTCTCAGATACTCACAAAATTGAATCGGTTCATCCCAGCCCGCTTTCGGCATATCGAGGGTTCTTTGGGAGTAGGCCGTTTACTAAATGCAATCAAATGTTGATTTCTTCAGGGCAAGTTCCAATAAATTGGCGTTTGCCGTAAAAGAAAACGGGCCACGATTTCTCGTGGCCCGTTCCGGTTAACGCTTTATTGCTTGTTTTAAGTCCAGCTATTAATTGGAGAAGCTAGGAAGTAGATCATAAAGAGCCCGGCAACCAATAAAAGAAGTGGATGCACTTCCTTGCGACGGCCTTGTACGAAGCGTATGACAACGTGTGTTACGAAGCCGGCTCCGATACCAACTGAGATGTTATATGAGAAAGGCATCAAGATAATTGTGAGGAATGCTGGAATTCCGATTCCTAGATCATCCCAATCAATATTCTTAATCTGACTCATCATTAGGAAACCAACGATGATCAACGATGGAGTCGCTGCCTCGTACGGAATGATTGCTACCAGTGGTGCCAGGAAAGTTGTGAGAAGGAAGGCCAGACCCGTAACGATTGACGATAGTCCAGTACGCGCGCCTTCTCCAACACCCGTAGCTGATTCAATGTAACTGGTATTTGAAGATACACCAGCTGCGCCACCTGCTGCTGCTGCAATTGAGTCAACGATCAGAATTCGGTTCGCACCTTGAATGTTTCCATCGCGATCAACAAGTCCCGCTTGGTTTCCAATCGCAGTCATTGTTCCCATGGTGTCAAAGAAATCCGCCAGAAGAAGTGTGAAGACTAAGAGTAGAGCAGCGAGCATTCCGGTCTTTGGATTGGTGAATGCTCCAAAAATGTCATTGAAACCAATGCCGAGGGTGTCAAAACGTGGTGTGTCTGCAAGATTAAGGTTACCGCTTGCATCCTTAGGTAATGCTGGATTATTTAGCGCCCAACCACGAGGATTCGATTCGGTAGGACTTAGGAAACTGTTGCCTACTTTGAATTGAGCTTCAACAAAGATAGCAAGAAGTGTTGAAGACACAATTCCAATCAGAATCGCGCCGCGCACCTTCTTAATCATAAGAACGATGGTCAGGAATAGACCAAATGCGAAGATAACAATTGGCCAGCCCACGAGCTGCCCACCATCACCTAGTTCTAGCGGAACAGCGGATGGCTTGGAATTAGTGCTTCCCCAAACAACGTTAGGAGTTCTTCTAACGAAACCTGCATCAACGAGACCGATCAGGGCGATAAAGAGTCCAATACCTACCGAGATCGCAATTTTCAATGATGTTGGAATTGCCTTAAAGACTGCGATACGAAAACCAGTTAGAACAAGGACGAGAATCAAGAGACCCTCGATCAAAACCAATCCCATCGCCTGTTCCCAAGTTGAATTCTTAGCTATTGATACCGCTACGAATGTATTTAGGCCCAATCCAGTTGCTAGCGCTAACGGAAAATTAGCCACAGCACCCATGAGTATTGTCAGAATGCCGGCAACTAGTGCAGTTCCAGCTGCGACAATAATGATCGCATTTGTTCGATCACCGCCACCGATGAACTGACCAGCACCATCTGTGGTCGCAAGAATCAACGGATTCAGCGCCACGATGTATGCCATGGTAAAGAAAGTTACGAGCCCGCCTCGAATTTCTTGTGCTACCGAGGAACCCCGCTCTGAGATTTTGAAATAGGAATCCAGCATGAGTTTTACCTTTCTAATTTTGTTAACGGAGGTGTTTGCGACTCCGAGCCGAACGAACGTTCGGCTAACGTAGGGAACGTATAAGTAAACCTAGGGCTTACTGAGAAGTATTTGAGGTAAGCCGAGCCACGATCCCTAAGAAAATTGCGATTGATTGCCCGATTAATAGGGCAAATAGGGCAGTTCCCACACCTAGCTGCCCGCCAAGTAGGGCTCCTAGGAGTAAAACCGTTCCCTCGATTGCTAATCGAACCCGCCCAACACGGATACCCGTCTTATGGTGAAGGGCTGTCATCAGACCATCTCTCGGCCCCGGCCCTAGTCCGCAAGTAATGTAGAGACTGGAACCGGCACCAACTAAAGCGATGCCCAGAAAGACGTAGAGCAACCCAACAAAGGTGTTGTCAGTAGGTGGGATGAAATCGATACCTAATTGAATGGCTGCGGCAATTATCACAATATTTGCGATGGTTCCGAATCCGGGTTTTTCTTTCAACGGGATCCAGAGAAGCAGCACGATCGCACTAATAATAAAAGTAAGTAGTCCGATCTCTGAATCAAATGTCTTTGCCAATCCTTGCGCCAATACTGACCAAGGTGCGTTACCCAAGTTAGATTGAATCAGCAATGAATCACCGATACCGAAAATAAATAAACCAAAGAATAAGATCATCACACGTGAAGTCGATAAATCCCATCGATTCTGTGCACGCCATGGCGTAATTGGAATTGTCTTATGAGGCCGTAAAAACTCCATAAATCGCGAGGTAAGTGACATTTGCCGAGGATAGCCCACTTAGGCCGCGTGCGAGATAGCATTGCGCCCTTATGGAATTCCCGGGCCTCGGTACTTTAATCAATACCTTCACCATTATTGTTGGAGCAGCACTTGGCGTTCTTATTGGTTCACGGGTAAGCGAGAAACTCCGTGACTTAGTAACTGACATTCTCGGGCTAGTAACTCTCTTAGCTGCAGCCAGTGCGTTAATTCCGCTTTGGTCCGATGAGTATGTATCGGCACTACCCAAAGGATGGACACTTCTTTGTGTGCTGGGTTCACTCCTAATTGGCGCTTTGATTGGTAGTGCTTTGCATCTGGAAGAGAAACTAGAAGTTCTGGGCGAAAATCTACGCAAGCGTTTTCGTGCTTCTAAGGAGAGCCCATTCATCGAAGGATTTGTTAGTGCATCACTGCTCTTTGCCATTGGCCCACTTGCCATCCTGGGCTCCATAAGTGATGGCATGGGAACTGGAATAGATCAATTGATCTTGAAATCCACCCTCGACTTCTTCGCTGCCATGGCCTTTGCTACCTCACTTGGTTGGGGGGTTGCTGCCTCCGCTATTCCAGTGGGTATTTATCAAGGCGCGTGGACTTTGGTAGGTCTGGGATTAGGTTCGATCTTAAGTGGCTATCAGATCGCCGCTATGACCATTGTCGGTGGTCTGATGTTGCTTTGTATCGCACTGCGATTGCTCAAGATTAAGGAAGTTGCAGTAGCGAATTTATTGCCAGCTCTAGCTATTGCACCAATTTTTGCACTAGTAGTGCATCAATTCGTCTAGAGCGTGGCGATATCAATTACGAAACGAAAGCGAACATCGCTTTTAACGGTTCGTTCATAGGCAGTATTAACATAATCAGCGTCAATTAATTCAATTTCACTCACGATATTCTTCTCGCCACAGAAATCAAGCATCTCTTGTAGTTCGGATATTCCGCCAATCATTGAGCCAGCCATGGAGCGACGACCAGAGAGTAACGAGTCTGCGTTGACTGCAAACGGAACTCCAGGTAATCCAATTACTACCAAAGTTCCATTGGTAGTAAGAAGCGACAAGTAATCATTAATATTATGTTCAGCACTGACCGTATTTAGAATTAAATCAAATTTACGTTTGACTGACTTCATTTGAACTGGATCACTGGTAACTACAAAATGGTCTGCCCCTAAGCTACGAGCGTCGGCTTCCTTGTTAGGCGAGTGCGATAAGACCGTTACTTCAGCACCTAAAGCATGCGCGAATTTAACTCCCATATGACCTAGACCACCAAGGCCCATAACAGCGACTTTCTTTCCGGGCCCAGCGTTCCAGTACTTCAGCGGTGAATACAGAGTAATGCCGGCACAAAGAAGCGGTGCTACCGCAGCAAGATCGAGCCCAGTTGGAATCTTAACTGCGTAATTTTCATTGATTACATAGCCATCGCTATAACCACCCATCGTTGGAGTGAGGCCATCACGTTCTAATCCGTTGTAAGTAGGGGTCATGCCATTTTCGCAATATTGTTCAAGACCCTGATTACAGCTTGGACAATTTCGGCAGGAATCAATAAATACGCCCACGCCGATCAAATCGCCAACGGCAAACTTTGTAACAGCTTCACCAATTGCACTTACCACGCCAGAGATTTCATGTCCGGGCACCATGGGAAAGGAAGCGCCACCCCATTCTTCTCTGACTTGATGGATATCAGAGTGACAGATGCCAGCGTATTTAATTTCAATCGCCACATCATGAGACAGTAAGTCTCGACGAGTAAAAGTGTAAGGAGTTAAAAGGGCGTTCTTACTTAAGGCAGCTAATCCGCGTACATTCATGAGTTGAAGGGTAGTGGTTCACTGGAAGTATGTCCTGCTCTAGAAACTCGAGCGGTTAATTGACGCATGTGATGACGGCGACACAAAACTTCATATGCAACTTCATCAGCTTTGTTAGTATCACCAACAACAACTTGTTCGCCTTCAGTGACCATGATGCCATTAATAGTTCTTGCATTATGTGTAGCTCGTTGGCCACACCAACAGAGAGCTTCGACCTGCAGGGTATTTACCCGGTCAGCTAATTCAACTAGTCGTGCCGAACCAGGGAACAACTTTGTTCGAAAGTCAGCCAGAATTCCGAATGCGTAAACATCGATACCTAGGCCATCGACTATGAGAGCTAATTGATCGATTTGTTCAGGTTCATAGAATTGAGCTTCATCACAAATAATGTAATCGACTCGCGAACCAATAGATAATTGATCGACCACAAAACGATGAATATCTAACTCGGGTCCAACTTCAATGGCAGCGCTTTGTAGCCCAAGACGAGATGAGATAATTCCAACACCAGCACGATCTTGATTAGTGAAAATCAAACCAGTTCGACCACGGCTTTGGTGGTTATGCGCCGTTTGCAGGGCAAGGGTCGATTTTCCACTGTCCATAGTTCCGCAGTAATAAGTCAACTCAGCCATGTCGGTAATCCTGCCACATCAGAGCGAAAATCCTTTAGCGACTAGAGCACGCCAGAGACGACCATCAAGTTCTAGTGCAGTAGCCACACTTATATGCGATGCATCTCGGTATGCCACGTTGTTTCGCACAATGGCTGGACAGGTAATGTCACATAACCAGCTAGCTGGATCTATTAATTCAAAACTAGCAACTTGCGGAATTCCAATATTTTGGCTTGCCAGACACTTACTTTCAGCCGTACTGGCTAAACAATCCGGAATGTCACGATCAGGTCGGGGTGTATCGATTAGGTAGGTCAGGATTGGTGTCAAGGAATTCAGTTGTGCATAGGTACTCTTCGAGCCCTCGGCCCACCAAGAATTAACATTGGTAGTTCCGTTAGGTGGACTGAAGTGCTCGAAAGAAGACATCAAGATGAAATCCGGCTTTATCTCAGCAATCCGCGCGATAGTCGACTTTCGCCAAGCCGCACAATTACTCATCTGAAAAGCTCCGATGCTATCGCGTACTACATCAATCGCCGGACAGGCGGATTTCGTGAATGAGTAAAAGCGGAAACCCTTTTCATTAGCCAATTTCTCCAACGTTGGAAACCATTGTGCAGCATGAGAGTCGCCATAAAGTACTAACGTTTTATCCGCAGATAAATCTCCAAAGACGCACTCTGGTGAAACTGATTCCCGGTAATTTAGATGACAACCATTCTTATACGGAGCAGGTTTAGCTTTTATGCTCTCTAGTGTGACCCGTTGCCCATTAATCGTTATGGCCGATGTAGTTGTTGAAATGATTACCGATCCGATAGCAAATGACGCACACATAGATACTGCAACTGCAGAGATAATTGCTTTCGAGGAATAATTCCGTAATCTGATCGGATCTTCGATATATCGGTTTGTTAAATCTGCGAGTAACACTGTTAGACTTAGCGCCAAAATACGTTCAATGATGGATAGCTCACGAGATAGAAGTGCGATGGGCAGGACCAGCACCGGCCAGTGCCACAAGTAAAGTGGATAAGAAATCTTTCCTAACCAGAGCGAGAGAGGATTAGTTGCCAGTACCTTAAGGAATCTGGGCCAGGCTCCGATGGATGCCAGTAATGCCGCCGTACCCAAAACCGGAACTAGGGCATTTGCGCCCGGAAATGCGGTTACTTCGCTAAATGTAAGCGTGCCAAAGAGCAGCGCAAGTAAACCAACAATTGCCACGATCTTTGATTTGATCTGTAATCGTGGTGAGACCGCTAAAAGGGCGCCGATGCTTAGCTCCCAGGCTCTCGTTGGTAGGGAGTAGAAGGCCCAAATGGGTGCGACGCTCGTAAGTACTAGTCCGAAGAGAAAAGATGCCACGGTAATGGCTAGGAAGGTGACTTGAAATTTTAAGCGACTTTTAAACTTTGCAATTATTAGGACCAGAATTGGCCAGAAAATATAAAATTGCTCTTCGACCGCCAGTGACCAGTAGTGAATAAATGGCGATGGTGTTGCATTTAGGTTTTGATAATCATTCTGCCACCAGGCAAAAAGATAATTAGAGATGTAGAGCGAAGTTGCAACTAGATCTCGACCGATCGAGCCTCTTGCAATTGGTGGCAATAGCAGCCAAGCAAAAGCTGCCGTCGCAAAAAGAACCAAGAAAGAAGCGGGCAAAAGGCGTTTGGTACGACGCAAATAAAAAGATTTCAACGAAATTCGGTTATTGAGATTTAACTCTTTTAGCAGCAATCCAGTTATTAAAAATCCGGAAATGACATAAAAAATATCAACGCCGATAAACCCACCTGGCACAAAACGAGCATGGAAAATAAGAACTAAGAGTGCAGCTAAGGCACGTAATCCTTGAATCTCGCCAATCTTGATTGCGGCTTTACTCATAATTTCATCAATGAACGAATCGCTATATTTGGAAATGCCGCCTTAATCTCTTCCCGACCGCCAAGATTTGTAATCTCAAGAAGAACGGCTACTTCAACAACCTCACCCTTTAATTCGCTGATTAATTCCAGCGCGGCTAATAAGGTGCCGCCAGTTGCTAACACATCATCAACCAGCAGAACTTTAGAGCTCTTGTTAGCGATCAAGCCATTGCACTGCATTTCAAGAGCATCGGAACCATATTCCAAACCGTATTCTCGACGAATCACCGGACCAGGCAATTTTCCCTGCTTACGAATAGGGACGAAGCCAATATTGTTTTTGATAGCGATCGCACTTGCCAGCATGAACCCACGCGCTTCTATTCCAGCTACACATTCTGCGGATTTAGCAGATGATGAAAGTTCATTAATTATCAATGCGAAGGCCTCAGCATTTGCCAGCAGTGGCGCTATGTCTTGGAAGAGAATGCCGGCTATCGGAAAGTCGGGCACTGGGCGAATTAGGGCTAGCGCATCTACCAATTGCAAGGCGAGACCTTTCTCAATTCTTAAAATCAAGTGGCGATCATATAAAACAATGTGTGTCCGGAAGGGGACTTGAACCCCTAAGCCCTTGCGGGCACTAACACCTCAAGCTAGCGCGTCTGCCAATTCCGCCACCCGGACGAGTGGTTTTCCAGCGAAGGATAGCAACAGAGGTGACACCACAGCAAAAGGTCGAATTACTTTACATTCTGGCTTAGAAACTGGGAGAGTGCCCCTATGAACTTAGAACGCCAGTTGCTCGAAGAAGAAACGATTCGCATTTGCCAAGAGTTGATTCGGATTCCTAGCGTGAATTATGGCGAAGGAAAAGGCGATGAGAGCGCTATAGCTGCTTACGTTGTTGATTCACTGGCTGAAGTAGGCATCGCGGCAACTATTTACGAGTCTGCCCCAAACCGAGCAAACGTTATTGCGAAAATTAAAGGTAGTGATTCAAACAGACCTGGTTTAGTTCTACATGGCCATATCGATGTAGTGCCCGCTGATGCAAAAGATTGGTCGGTAGATCCGTTTAGCGGTGAGATAAAAGATGGTTTTATTTGGGGTCGCGGGGCAGTTGATATGAAAAACGTTGATGCCATGATTCTTGCGATTGTTCGTAAATGGCAGCGCGAGGGATATGTGCCGCCGCGCGATATTGTTTTAGCATTCTTTGGCGATGAGGAAGCCGGCAGTGAGTATGGCTCTCGTTATATGACTGCAAATCATCCAGAAGTTTTTGCTGGTTGCACTGAAGCTGTCTCGGAAGTTGGTGGATTTTCCATCACCGTGAAAAATGGTAAGCGCTTGTATTTCATTGAAACAGCGCAA
>CAXNJS010000040.1:0-9613 GCA_964202795.1 Candidatus Planktophila sp. | reverse complement strand
CTCGGGCACGGATAGCTGCTAAATAATCGAAAGATTCGTTCTGCGTCATAGTCGGTGAGTCTAACGCGATCAACCTAAGATGGGCGTATGACAAAGCGCCTTTTGCTAATTGATGGCCACTCAATGGCTTATCGCGCCTTCTTCGCACTTCCGGCTGAGAACTTCACTACTGCTTCAGGCCAGCACACCAACGCTATTTATGGCTTTGCCACCATGCTGATTTCGTTGCTCAAAGAAGAGAAGCCCACACATATTGCGGTGGCTTTCGATGTTTCACGTAAGACTTTCCGCACTGAGATATTTCCAGAATACAAAGCTAATCGCGCCAAGACCCCGGATGAGTTTCGCTCGCAAATGTCTTACCTACATGAGCTAGTTGATTCATTCGGCATTACCCAATTCGAACGCGAAGGCTTTGAGGCTGATGACATTATTGCAACTATTGCCAAGCAAGCTGAAGCCGATGGTTTTGAGGTAGCAATCTGTACGGGAGACCGAGACAGTTTCCAACTAGTTAATGACAAGACCACAGTGCTCTATCCAAAGCGTGGCGTTAGTGAAATGGCACGCATGACGCCGGCGGCCGTTGAAGAGAAATACATGTTGACCCCTATGCAGTATCCAGATTTCGCAGCGCTGCGCGGAGACCCCAGTGATAACTTGCCATCAGTCCCGGGTGTTGGTGAGAAGACTGCTGCTAAGTGGATTATCGAGTACGGCTCGCTAAAAGAGTTGCTCAACAAGGCAGATCAAGTACCTGGTAAAGCTGGTGAATCACTTCGTGCCAATTTAGATTCGATTGCAAAGAACCGCGAACTAACTCAGTTAATTCATGATGTGCCGATTGAACTTTCGCTTACTGATTTAGCTTGGCAACCAATTCAAGAGAGCAAGATTGCTCCGCTCTTTGCAACTCTAGAATTTCGCACCCTTAAGGATCGCTTAGGTCCGTTGCTAGATTCAAATAGTGCCAAGAAAGTTGAGGAGCCCCTAGCGCTTTTTGAGATTGCTGAAGAGATAACTTCAGCTGCGGCAACGAAGAAAATCACTGCTGCCAAGAGTGAAATAGCTTTGACGGTTGAAATTAAAGATGGCGCCGTAGTCAATTACTCGGTTGCACTAGCTGGTGGTGAAACCTTCACCGTTAGTGGCGATGAATTTGGGCCATGGTTAGCCGATGCTGCGATTCCTAAAATCATGCATGATGGCAAAGCTCTAGGTCGTACATATCCGGTAGCGGGCCTAATTTTTGATACCGAAATTGCAGCTTATTTAGTTAACCCTGGCGTTCGAAATCAAGATATTGCATCTCTTCTTGAGCGGTGGGGAAGTGGCTCAACTGAGGTAAATGCAGCTGCGCTATTTACTTTGCGCGATTCATTGCAGAAGGAATTAGATTCCAGATCACTTACTAAGTTATTTGTTGAATTAGAGCTACCGATCGCTAATCTCTTGGCTCGCCTAGAAAATTCAGGGATCTGCGTTGATGAAAAAGAGCTAACTAAGTTAAAGGAATTCTTCGAAGGTGAAGTTGCTCGCGAGAGCAAAGCTGCGCACGATGCTGCCGGCCACGAGTTCAATGTGGCATCTCCGAAGCAGCTACAAGTTGTGCTCTTCGATGAACTAAAGCTGCCTAAGACTAAGAAAATTAAGACTGGCTTTACCACCGATGCCGATTCCCTTGAATGGCTCTTTGAAAAGACTAAGCACCCACTACTGCAATCACTTCTTCGAATTCGTGAAACGAACAAGTTAAAGAGTACGGTTGAAGGACTGCTAAACGAGATTGCCGAAGATGGCCGAATTCATACCCACTTCCAACAAACTGTGGCAGCAACTGGGCGACTGTCCTCAACTGGCCCTAACCTGCAGAACATTCCAGTGCGAACTGAAGAAGGTCGCAAGATTCGCGCCGCTTTCATTGCTGGCAAAGGTTATGAGACTTTGCTGACCGCTGACTACAGCCAGATTGAAATGCGCATCATGGCTCACCTGTCCCATGATGAAAATCTGCTGGCTGCCTTTGAAAGTGGTGAGGATCTACATGCCACGGTAGCGGCTGAAGTGTTTGGCGTTAAAGCTAAAGATGTTGATCCCGAAATGCGTCGTCAGATTAAAGCTATGTCTTATGGCTTGGCTTATGGACTTTCATCTTTTGGACTTTCAATGCAGCTAGCAATTTCACCACCTGAAGCAACTGACTTAATGGATCGTTACTTCCAACGTTTCGGTGGCATTAGAGATTACTTAAAGAATGTTGTTGCAGAAGCACGCAAAGTTGGCTACACCGAGACTGTTATGGGACGTCGTCGTTACTTGCCTGATTTAACTCACGACAATCGCATGCGTCGCGAAATTGCAGAGCGGGCAGCACTTAACTCACCGATCCAAGGCTCAGCTGCCGACATCATTAAACAGGCGATGCTTAATGTTGATGCTGCGATGGTTAAAGCGAAGTTGCAATCTCGCATGCTGTTGCAGGTCCACGATGAATTGATCTTCGAAGTTGCAAAGGGCGAGCTCGAGCAGTTAACTGAATTAGTCCGCACAGAGATGGGCGGCGCATATCCGCTTAAGGCACCACTTGATGTAAATGTGGGCGTGGGCAAGAGCTGGGATGAAGCAGCGCACTGAAATGCCACGAAAGACGAAATTGGTTTGAGATCCTACAAAATCTAGAGCTTCTGGGTAAACTTTTCACATGAAGCGATTAGCAGTTATCGGAGTTTGTCTTGCACTAGGGATAGCGATCCCCTCACCATCTTATGCGGCCGCAAAAGCAGGCGCTAAATGCACAAAACTTAATTCGACAAGTGGTAGTGGTGCTGCCAAATTAACTTGCAAAACTGTTAATAAGAAATTGGTTTGGGTTAAAACACCTGCATCTAATCCGATGGGAACAGCAAGCAATCCAGTTCCAATGGGAACTGCATTGACAGTCGGTGATTTCTCATACCGCCTTGATGGAATTGAATTTGGTCTGGACGCAGAGATTTGTGAGAGCAATTCATTTAATGATGGTTGTGCTTTCGACGATGATTACAAAGCGATAGTTGACCCTGCTTCAACATTTAATTGGGCAGCCGTAACCGTCACCGCGGTAAATAAGTCCAAAGTTATTGCCAAGCCAGCCTCTTTATTTTTGAAGACGTTCTCGCTAGTTCTCCCTAGTGGACAACTTTTGGGAAGCGAGATATTCGCCTTTGGAGACAACGACTTTAGTCAACTTCAAGTTATTCCGGGTGGCTCCGGTAATGGGCGGATATTTTTCCAAGTTCCTAAATCAATCACCACATTGAAATCATTATTGGTAATTCGAGACTCTTCTTCATTTACAAGTACAAAAGATGTGTACTTTAAACTTGAGTGGTAGTCCTGAAGAAAGAAGTAGACGATTTAGGTCCCACTCGATTACTTAGTAGTTGGTGAGTTACTTTCCATTGCTAGCAAATCTTCTTCTTCGGTTGGAATTCGATCGGCGGCAATAAGACGCTGTTTTCCAATCTTCAAGAAGATGTAACCGAGTCCGATACATACTGAAGTTATCGAAAGTGTAATTTGCGCACCAATTGTTTCGCAGAGCCATCCACCTATTGCTGCGCCAAGTGACATGATCGTGCCCTCAACGGTCCAGAGCAAACCCATATAAGAAGTCGCCGAACCTTTTGGACGAACAGCTTCCATGACTTCCCAATAGAAAACTTGAATTGCGCCACCAACAAAGCCTAGGAATGCGCCTGCTATCACCATTGACCAACCTGGGTAGGTAAAAGTCATTGGTAGTGAAACTAAAAACCAAATTACATAAGTCTTACGTAGTGCTGAAAGCGATGAAGTTCGCTTGGAAAGCGTTCCAGCAATTAAGCCACCTGCGATACTGGCAATTCCCATCGCAGCAAAAACCCAGGCAGTGCGGTTAGGCACATTCTCTAAAGTGGCAAAAGCTGGGACGGCAACATCGAAGATGCCCCAACCAAAACCAATGAAGGAACCCTCCAACATCAATAGTCGTAGGGCTGGATTACGCCAGAGTGCTTGCTGACCTTTATCTTTTATTTCCGGTTTCCAGTTGCGTGAAACCTGTGACAACATGATTGCGGTTCCGCCAACGAACATCAGCGCTGAAGCCACAGCGAGCGCGCTTCCAGGATGGGAAGACAAGGCAAGTGTTGTGGCAACTACTGGGCCAATTACGCCAGCGGTATTCATCATTGAAGTGTCGATTGCATAAGCGGTACGGAGTTGACTGCGCGAGACAATTGATTTCCAAAGTGGGCGAACTGAGAGATTTATTGGGGGAGCGCTAACTCCCATAATTGCTGCCATGACCAGCAAGACGGTTTTTGATTCCGACATATTTACTACCAAGATCATGGCGGCATAACTTGGGACAAAGACCCGAAGCGGCCAGCTCTGGCCGTACTTATCGATCAAGTAACCTCGATAGGCAGCCGTTAGTGAGCCGCCGATGGAATTAAGCCCGAGTGCTAGACCCGCAAATGCAACTGAACCAGTTTCGCGTTGAACCTTAAAGAAGATTCCCAGGCCGACCATTCCATAAGCCAAACGGGCCGGAAATGAGGCCAGCACTAAAGTCCAAGTGTGTTGGAGGGCGAATACTTCTCTATAGCTCGACATTACATAAGTGATCCTATCTATCTACGCGGAGTACTTATGGGTAATTTGCTCCCAAAATAGGCGAATTGACCCCATCATGGCCTCACCCGTACCCTTGCCACTCGGCCAACCGGTCGACTAGAACTACTACTCATCTGTCCCTACGGAGCAACTTGATTACCTCATCAACAAAAGCAGCATCACCAGTAATTGCAGTAAATGACATCGGATCAGCCGCTGATTTCCTAGCCGCGATCGAAGGCACAATTAGAAATTTCAATGACGGCGACTTAGTTACCGGAACAATCGTTCAAGTAGATCGCGACGAAGTACTTGTTGATATCGGATACAAGACAGAAGGCGTAATTCCAGCCCGCGAACTTTCCATCCGCCACGACCTAGATCCATCAGAGATCGTAAAAGTTGGCGAAAAAGTAGAAGCATTGGTTTTGCAGAAGGAAGATAAAGAAGGCCGCACAATTCTTTCTAAGAAGCGCGCACAGTACGAACGCGCATGGGGAGACATTGAAGGCAAGAAAGAGCGCGACGAAGTTGTCATCGGTACCGTTATTGAAGTCGTTAAGGGTGGTTTGATCGTTGACATCGGTCTACGCGGCTTCTTGCCAGCATCACTCGTTGAAATGCGTCGCGTGCGCGATCTAACTCCTTACATTGGCAAGGAAGTTGAATGCCGCATTATCGAACTTGATAAGAACCGTAACAACGTAGTTCTCTCACGTCGCGCATACCTAGAGCAGACTCAATCAGAATCACGCACAACATTCCTAAATCAGCTACAAAAGGGTCAAGTACGTGATGGTGTGGTTTCATCAATCGTTAACTTCGGTGCTTTCGTAGATCTTGGTGGCGTAGATGGTTTGGTTCACGTTTCAGAGCTTTCCTGGAAGCACATCGATCACCCTTCAGAGGTTGTTGAAGTTGGCGACGAAGTAACTGTTGAAGTTCTAGAAGTTGATTTCGAGCGCGAGCGTGTATCACTTTCACTTAAGGCAACTCAAGAAGATCCATGGCAGGCATTTGCTCGCACTCACACAATCGCACAGGTTGTTCCGGGTGTTGTAACTAAGTTGGTTCCATTCGGTGCGTTCATCCGCGTTCATGAAGGAATCGAAGGCTTGGTACACATTTCTGAACTCGCAGAGCGTCACGTTGAGATCCCTGAGCAAGTAGTTCAAGTAGATGACGAACTATTTGTAAAGATTATCGATATTGACCTAGAGCGTCGTCGTATCTCACTTTCATTAAAGCAAGCTAATGAAGGACATGAAGTTGAAATCGAAGCATTCGATCCAACTCAATACGGAATGGCTGCTCGCTACGATGCTGAAGGACACTTCATCTATCCAGAAGGTTTCGATGCAGATACTCAAGAGTGGAAGCCAGGCCATGAAACTCAGCGCGTTGAGTGGGAAGCACAATATGCTCTTGCACAAGAGCGTTTCCTAGCTCACAAGAAGCAGAAGTCAGAAGCGAAGGCAGCTGATGCTGCAGCCGAACCAGCTCCAGATGCTGAATCAGCAACTTCATACACTTCAGAGTCTCCTGCTACTGAAGCAACAACCGAATCAGCTGAATAACTTAGTTCTAGCTAACAGTTAGATATCTCGATGTTAATCGTGGCCCTAACTGGTGGAATTGGCGCTGGGAAATCCCATGTTGCCAAGTATTTCCATCAGCTAGGGTCTTACGTATTTGATGCCGACTTTTTAGCTAGGGTGGCAATTGAGCGAGGCAGTAAAGGTTTCGACGATTTAGTTACAACCTTTGGTGATGTGATCCTAAAAGATGGCGATATTGATCGTCGCAAGTTAGGTGAAATCATTTTTAGTGATCCAACCGCCAAAGCTAAGTTGGAAGCAATTGTGCACCCTGAGGTGCAGCGGTTATTTGAAGAAGCCAAGAAAGCACTGCCGATGGATGCAATTGTAATTTATGAGATTCCATTGTTAGCTGAATCAAACTCTCGCAGCCGCTTTGATTATGCAATCACCGTCGAGTCAGATGTTGAGACTCGAACCAAGCGTTTGAAAGAGCGCGGGCTTGCAAGCCATGAAATAGTTGGCCGTATGGCAGCCCAGGCATCACGAGAAGATCGAGTTTCTCATTGTGATCTAGTAATCGAAAATCATGGCGATGAGGATGCACTTTTGCGTGAAGTTGAAGAGATTTGGCAGAACGTCTTGCTGCCACTGAGTAAGAACCATAGTAAATAAATGCGCCCGGTCAGCGACCTGCAGCGCAAAGTAAGCCCCTTTCAAGTAATCAGCGATTACGTGCCAGCTGGTGATCAGCCTGTTGCCATTGAGGAAATTGCCCGCCGTATAAATGATGGGGTGCAAGATGTAGTTCTATTAGGTGCAACTGGTACCGGTAAATCGGCAACCACTGCGTGGCTAATTGAGAAACTTCAAAGGCCAACGTTGGTATTGGCTCCTAACAAACTTTTGGCTGCTCAACTGGCTAACGAATTTAAAGAACTGCTACCTAACAACGCAGTTGAGTATTTCGTTTCATATTACGACTATTACCAACCTGAAGCTTATGTTCCGCAAACCGATACTTTCATTGAAAAAGATTCCAGCGTTAACGATGAAGTAGAGCGCTTGCGTCACTCAGCGACTAACTCGCTACTTACTAGGCGCGATGTAATTGTGGTGGCCACAGTTTCCTGTATTTATGGTCTGGGCACACCGCAGGAATATGTCGATCGCATGATCCAGTTAAAGGTGGGCGATGAGATTGATCGTAATACATTGCTACGTCGCTTTGTAGATATTCAATATAAGCGCAATGACATGGCTTTTGAACGTGGCACTTTCCGAGTGCGCGGCGACACGATCGAGATTATTCCAATGTATGAGGAGTTGGCTCTGCGCATTGAGATGTTCGGAGATGAAATTGAACGAATCACAACGCTGCATCCGTTAACTGGCGAGATCATTCGCGATGAGACTGAGATGTATGTATTTCCAGCTACTCACTACGCCGCAGGTCCCGAAACGATTAAGCGCGCTATTGCTGACATTGAGGCAGAGCTTGCGATTCAACTCGAAATCCTTGAACGACAGGGCAAATTACTTGAAGCCCAGCGGTTGCGCATGCGCACGACTTTTGACCTTGAGATGATGGCGCAACTGGGCTTCTGCTCTGGTATCGAGAACTATTCCCGACATCTAGATGGCCGTGGCACAGGTTCGGCGCCGCACTGTTTGCTTGATTATTTCCCGGAAGATTTCTTACTCGTAATTGATGAAAGCCATGTAACCGTGCCGCAGATTGGTGCCATGTTTGAAGGCGATGCCTCCCGTAAGCGGACTCTGGTTGAACATGGTTTCCGCCTGCCAAGTGCCCTTGATAATCGCCCACTTCGATGGAATGAGTTCTTAGAGCGCGTCGGGCAGAAACTATTCCTTTCGGCAACACCTGGCCCATATGAGTTAACGAAAGTTGAAAATGATGTGGTCGAACAAGTGATCAGACCAACTGGTTTAGTAGATCCACAGATCATTATCAAACCAATCAAGGGTCAGATTGATGACTTGTTGCTTGAGATAAATAAACGAGCAGAGCTAAATGAACGTGTTCTGGTAACTACGTTGACCAAGAAAATGTCTGAAGATTTAACTGATTATTTGCAGGGCAGGGGAGTACGGGTCCGCTACTTACATAGTGAAGTAGATACTTTGCGACGGGTTGAACTTCTGCGCGAACTGCGCAATGGTGAATACGATGTTTTGATCGGTATCAACTTGCTGCGTGAAGGTTTGGATCTGCCTGAAGTATCACTGGTCGCAATCCTTGATGCCGACAAAGAAGGCTTTTTGCGTTCGGCGACTTCGCTAATTCAGACGATCGGCCGTGCGGCTCGAAATGTTTCGGGCGAAGTTCATATGTATGCCGACAACATCACTAAATCAATGGCTAAGGCGATTGATGAAACTAATCGACGTCGGGCTAAGCAAGTTGCCTATAACCTCGAACGAGGTGTTGATCCGCAACCGCTACGCAAGAAGATCTCTGACATCACTGACCTGATTAACAAAGAGGGTGAAGATAGCGATCTGCTGTTGGCATCGGGCAAGAAATCTAAGTCAGGTATTCCAGCTATTGGTTTCCATACGAAATCGATTCTTTCTATGCCGCGACAGGAGTTAATGGGCTTGATAGAGTCGCTCACCGATCAGATGCGCAGCGCCGCAGCAGATCTGCATTTTGAACTTGCTGCGCGTTTGCGTGATGAGCTCAAAGAGCTAAAGCGTGAGCTACGAAATATGGAAGAAGCGGGTCATTAATCAATGAGCATTGATAAGTTGGTAGTTCGCGGTGCCCGCGAACATAACCTTAAAGATGTCTCGATTGAGCTACCCCGTAATTCGCTGGTTGTATTTACCGGCCTCTCCGGTTCTGGAAAATCATCCCTTGCCTTCGACACCATCTTTGCCGAAGGTCAGCGTCGCTATGTTGAGTCCCTTTCAGCCTATGCCCGTCAGTTCTTGGGGCAGATGGATAAGCCAGATGTTGATTTCATCGAAGGTTTGTCACCGGCAGTTTCAATTGATCAGAAATCAACTAACCGAAATCCGCGTTCAACTGTGGGCACAATTACTGAGGTTTATGACTACTTAAGACTTTTATTCGCCCGAGCTGGTCGCCCACATTGCCCAAAGTGTGGCCAAGAAGTAACTAGACAATCACCGCAAGCGATCGTTGACCAGATCTTAACTATGCCGGCCACAACTAAGTTCCAAGTTCTGGCACCGGTTGTGCGTGCCCGCAAAGGTGAGTTCTTAGATCTATTCCAGGACTTAATGAGTCAAGGTTATTCCCGTGCTCGCATCGATGGCGAAGTCGTTGCGCTCTCAGATGCGCCAAAGTTAAAGAAGCAAGAGAAGCACACTATTGAAGTAGTAATCGATCGACTAACAGCAAAAGCTGAATCAAAATCACGTTTAACTGATTCTATTGAAACAGCGCT